>DATBMR010000298.1:0-4317 GCA_036554745.1 Binatia bacterium | reverse complement strand
TCGGCGCCGACGAATACTGCGTCGCCCTGCGTAACGGGGTCAGTGGCATCGCCGCGATCACGCTCTTCGATCCAGGCTCGCTTGACTGCCGGATCGCTGCTGAAATCAAAAATTTTTCCGCCGATGATTTCGTTACCCGGCAGGAAATGCGCCGCGTCGGCCGGGCGGTACCATTGGTCATCGCCGCGACCAGCGAAGCGTTGAGCCGTGCCGGCATCTGCGCGCAGAGTTTGAGCACACAGGAGAGACAATCCTGGGGCGTGGTCATCGGCAGCGGTGGCGGCACAAGTGATTTCATGGAGGAACAATACCGGCTTTATTTCGCGGATCGTTTGCGTAAGGTGAGCGCCTACAACGTTTCCAGCTCGACGGCCGGCAGCTTGTCGAGCGAGATTTCGCTGCGCTTCGGTTTTCGTGGCCCCAGCCACTTGATTTCCACCGGCTGCACCAGCTCGACGGACGCCGTGGGCTACGCGTTCAACATGATTCGCTTCGGCCTGGCGGAGCAATTGGTCAGCGGCGGCGCCGACGCGACGATCACGCCGGGGATCATGCGAGGCTTTTGCGTCATGGGCGTCGTGTCGGCGTCGAGCAACCATGATCCCGTTCGGGCTTCCCGCCCCTTCGATCGGACGCGTGATGGCTTTGTGCTCGGCGAGGGCGCATGGATATTGATCCTCGAGGAACGCGAACGAGCACTGGATCGGGGCGCCAAGGTATATGCCGAGATTCTCGGCTACGGCGCCACTTGCGACGCCTACCATCGTGTGCGCCTCAATCCTGACGGCGAAGAGCCGGCGCGGGCGATGAGCCTGGCGATCGAGGACGCCGGCCTGGCCAAAGACGACATTGGCTACGTTGCACTGCACGGCACATCGACGCAATTAAACGATAAGACCGAAACGCTCGCGGCCAAGATTTGCTTCGGGCGCCGCGCCTATGACATTCCGATGAGTTCGGTAAAGTCGATGATCGGCCATCCCCAAGGAGCATCGGGAGCGGCCGGTGTGGTGGCCGCGATTTTGGGAATGAACCATGGCTTCTTGCCGCCAACGATCAACTACGCCGAAGCCGATCCCGAATGCGATCTCGACTATGTGGCGGTGCGGCGCCGCGAGCGCGAAACTGAATTATCGCTCTGTAACTGCATCGGTTTTGGCTCGAAGAACTCAGCCCTTGTGGTCGCGCGCGGAGACCTGGCGTGAAACGCAGCATGGCGGCGGAGATGATGGATCTCCCGGGTCAACCGAGAGAACTTCTGATCGACGATCTACGTAATCTGAGGCGTCTCAACCGCTACCTTGGCTGCCATCGTAACGCCCTGCGCGGTGTGGCCCGCGCTATCGACGGACGAGGCAAGCGGCGGTTCACGCTGCTCGACGTCGGTACCGGCAGCGCGGATATCCCGACGTTGATCGCGCGTTGGGCGCGTCGCCAAAATCTTGATTGCTGGATCAGCTGTCTCGAACGGGAGTCGACTACCGTAGAGCAAGCAGCGATTGAGACACGGAACCTGCCCGAGGTCGCGCTAATTCGCGGCGATGCGCTGGCGGCGCCTTTCCGGCCCAAATGCGTGGATTTTGTCTTGGCGTCGCAGCTGCTGCATCATTTTTCCGATGAGCAGATGGTTGCGCTGCTGCGTGACTGGGCTTGTCTGGCGAGGCATGCCGTAATCGTCAACGATCTGGTGCGTCATGCGCTCGCTTATCAGGGCATACGGCTGCTCACCCGAGTCGTGACCCGCAACGTCATGACCCGGACGGACGGACCGTTGTCGGTCCAGCGGTCATTGACTGTCGACGAGTGGCGCGCGCTGTTTCGACGAGCGGACGCCGGAGAATTCGTCGTTGAACGGGCGGTGCCGTACCGCATACTCGGAATAATCTGGCCCAGGACCTGATCATGCGGAGCGCGGACGTTGCCATCATCGGCGCCGGTCCGGCGGGATCGGCGGCGGCGATCGCCCTAGCGGAGCGCGGCTATGAAGTTGCGCTGATCGACAAGCAACCGTTCCCACGGGAAAAATTGTGCGGCGATTTCGTCAACCCGATCAATCGGCCGATTCTGCGAAGGCTGGGAGTCGAAAACGAGCTTCATGCCCAGCAACACGCAAGCGTCACAAGCTTTCGGATCACGTCAGAATCCGGTGCCGCCGCTGACGCGATGTTGCGCAGCGCCGCTCGACCAGGCACGGCCGGCCTCGGTTTACGGCGGGCCGTGCTGGATGACACGCTGGTTCGCAGGAGCGCCAGCCTAGGAGCGGCGGTTCGATTGAACAGCCGGGTCCAAGCGCTCTCGCGCACTGCGCGGGGTTGGCGGTTCACGGCCGGCGCCGAAAGTTGGCAAGCAAAAATCCTCCTCGGCGCCGACGGGAGGAATTCCTGGGTGGCGGAGCAGCTCGGCCTTAACCGCGGCTCGGGCAGGCGGGCACGATCAGTCGGGTTTCAAGCGCGCTTGAAAAGTGCTGAAGCGGCGAAAGGCAGAGTCGAGATTCATCTTTTTCGTGGCGGCTACGCCGGGCTGATCAGAGTCGGCGGCAGCGAGCTCAACCTCTGCTTGGCGCTCGATCGGCGCATGCTGCCGCGCGGCGCCACGAGCGAATTTCTGCTGGAAAAGTGTTTGCCACGAAACCCTCATCTCAAGGATGTAATCGAACGAAGCACCGAGATCTCGCCGTTTCGCTCGGCCTATCCGGTTTATTTTTCGCGGCGCCGCAGCTATGCCGAGCACGCGCTGCTGGTCGGTGATGCAGCGCGGGTGAGCGAACCGGTCACTGGCGAAGGGATTTACTTTGCAATGCGAAGCGGTTTGCTGGCCGCCGAGGTCATCGCCGAGGCGCTTGCCGTAAATGACCTGTCGGCGCGCTTCTTACGGCGCTATGAGCAACGCTGTCATCAAACGTTTCGCCGCCGGATGAGGTTGAATTCGATCATGCGCTTTGCGATTTATCGGCCGACATTTATGAATCCTTTGCTCCGCTTGCTCTCCCGTCGACGCCGCTTGCTCGACTCGCTGGTTGGCACGGTGTGCGCCGCGGAACCGCTCGGTTGACGCTTAAAACAGCTTTTCCTTGTTATTGTCTCAGAACTGACTAGAATGGCGGCACACTCGTCATGACCGCGGAGTTCACAGCAGAGGAACAGGCACGCCTCGCGCCGTTTTTTACCAACCTCGACCGTCCGACGTTCGGGCTCAAGCTGCCCCAGGAGGTCGCCGGTGCGCTGTTCTCGCGCTACAGCCGCTCGACCAAGAGTCTGCGCCGCACTTTTCTCGATGAGTTTCTCGGCGATCCCGAGCTGGCGATCAAAGATCTTTTGGGCCCCCAAACGTCCGCCAGCGGCGACAGCACGGCCCTCAAAAAAGCCCGCGCTTTCTACGACCGTGTGCTGGTTGGCTACGGAGACGATTCGGTGGCGCAGCTGGGTGGGGCGCATCTCGCCTGCGAAAATATTTCCAACGTCGCTGCCAAGCTGCTCGAAGATGCGCGCATCGGCATCGCGCCGCTGGAAAAATCGACCCGCTACGTGCGCTTCGATCAAAAAGACGCGGCGGGAAATTTTCTCTTCTACCGCGAGCCGAAGATCATGGACTCACGCCATCGCGACGCGTATGTCGAAACCATGAACCTGCTTTTCGAGACTTATTCGCGCCAGATCCAGCCGATGCTCAATCATGTGGCGAGCTCACTTCCGATCGAACAGCTCGAGGTCCGCGATCCAAGCAGCGGGAGGTCGCTTAGTTACGGCGAAGCGGCAAAGGACGATCGCCTGCGGCGTTGGGCCGAGACCGCCTACCGCGCCACCGTGCGGGCGCATGCCTGCGACGTGCTCCGCAGTTATCTGCCGGCGGCGACCTTGACCAACGTCGGCATGTTCGGCGTGGGCCAGGCCTTCGAATATTTAATCAGCAAGTTTCTCTCACATCCCCTGACCGAAGCGCAGGAATTGGCAGCCGCTATAAATGGCGAATTGAGCCAACTTATCCCATCCTTCATCAAGAGGGCGCAACGAAACGAGTACTTGAGCGACACCGCCGCGCTTGCCCGAGCCGCCGCGAAGGAGGCGCCGGAAGCGCCGGCGGCCGAATCCGGCGAACCGGTGGCGCTGGTCGACTATGATCGGAATGCGGAGGAGAAAGTTATCGCGGCGCTGCTGTATCCGCACGGACGTCATCCGCTGCAGCAGCTCAGACAAATCGCCGCTCGGATGAGCGCTGAGGACCGGCGGAAAATTTTGCAAGAGTTCTTCGACAAGCGCAGGCACCGGCGCGACAAGCTCGGTCGCGCCTTTGAGAACGTTTATTACACCTTCGACATCC
>DATBMR010000124.1:0-18206 GCA_036554745.1 Binatia bacterium | reverse complement strand
TTTTGGCAAAGATGCGAACAAGCGATCTCGAAGCTTGCTCGGCTGACGGAAAATAGGTAATTTACCTTCCGAATGGAGCTTCCTTGACGACGACTTATATTCTCAAAAACTTCACGTCACCCGTCTCCAGCAACTCAGGGCTGGACTACCGCGAAGAGCTAAACGACGCCCAATATCAGGCGGTAACCGCGATGGAGGGACCGCTGCTGATCATTGCCGGCGCCGGTACGGGCAAAACCCGCACTCTGGTTTACCGCGTTGCTTACCTCATAGACCGGGGCGTTGACCCACGCTCGATTCTGTTGCTGACTTTTACCCGACGCGCCGCCGATGAAATGCTGCGTCGCGCGAGCTTGTTGATCGACGGCCGCTGCAGCCAGGTTGCCGGCGGGACTTTTCACTCGTTTGCCAACCTGGTGCTACGTAGTTTCGGCCGTCAACTCGGCCTGGCGCCGTCGTTCACGATCATGGACCGCAGCGATAGCGAGGACGTCATCCAGCTCATCCGCAGCGACATGGGTCTAAATACCAAAGAGAAGCGTTTCCCGCGCAAGCAGACGGTGGCGGAAATCTTCAGCATGGCGCAAAACAAGCAAACCGCGCTGAACGATTTGCTCGAACTAGAGTATCCGCACTTGATCGACGTCAATTGCGAGCTTACCGAGCTCAATCGCCGCTATGTCGACTACAAGTCGACAAAGGCGCTGCTCGACTATGACGATCTACTGGTGAAGCTGCGCGACCTTTTGGCCGGTCATCCCGCGATCCGCGCGCGCCTATCCGATACTTATCGCTACATCATGGTTGACGAGTACCAGGACACCAACCGTTTGCAGGACGAGATCGTCCGCCTGCTTGCCGCCACTCACGACAATGTCGCAGTGGTGGGTGATGATGCTCAAAGCATCTATTCGTTTCGCGGTGCGCATTTCCGCAACATCATGGACTTTCCCAAGCAGTTCCCGAGCGCGCGCATCATCAAACTCGAGGAAAATTACCGCAGCACTCAGCCGATATTGAATCTGACCAACGAAATCATCCAGCGCGCCAAAGAGGGCTACGAGAAGCGCCTTTTCACCCGCAGGAGCATCGGCAGCCGCCCCAAGCTCATTCAAGCGGGCAGTGAGCAGATGCAATCCCAGTTTGTCTGCCAAAAGATTCTTGAACTGCGTGAGGAAGGAGTGCCCTTGTGGGACATTGCGGTATTGTTTCGCTCGAGCTTTCATTCCTTCGATTTGGAAATCGAGTTGGCGCGCCGCAATATCCCGTTCGTCAAGCGAGGTGGCTTTCAATTCATGGAGACAGCCCACGTGAAAGATCTGTTGGCGCACATGCGGATACTAGCCAATCCGCAGGACGCGATTTCTTGGACCCGTGTGTTGCTGTTGCTCGAAGGCGTCGGCCCGGGTGCGGCTCAGAAAATCATCAAATGGCTGCTCGACGGTTCTAATGCGGTCGAACGCCTGCGTTCGTACCCGGCAAAGAGCAAGATTGCTCATGGGTTAAGAACCCTCGCGCAGGTGCTCGAAGAAGCCAGGCAAGCCGAGCTGCCGCCGGAGCAGGTTCAGTATCTGATGCAATATTATGTCCCGATCCTGAAACAGAACTATCCTGACGACCATCCTAAGCGTCTAAGAGACATGGAGCATTTTCAGGGGATGACCGAGCGCTACCGCAGCCTCGAGCGCCTGCTCAGCGACATGGCGCTCGAACCCCCCAATGACAGCATCGGCGGGGTGCTCGCCGTCGACCCGGACGAAGGACCGCTGGTGCTATCGACGATCCACTCGGCCAAGGGTTTGGAATTTCATTCGGTGTTTATCATTTGGGCCTTAGAAGGAAGGTTCCCTTCGTTTTATAACACCAGCTCGGCCGAAGAGTTGGAAGAAGAGCGTCGGCTGCTCTATGTCGCCGCGACGCGCGCCAAACAAAATCTTTTTATCAGCTACCCAACCCGAGTTTTCGACAAGAGTCTGCGCATGGTCTTGTCCCGCCCGTCGCAATTCATCGATGATATGCCGCCAAGACTGCTCGAACCCGTGGCGCTCGTATCCGAGGGATCGTATTGGGATTGGGAGAGTTGACATGCTGCAATTGCTGCACTACGTGGTCGTCTTCGTCAGCGGGGCAGTACTGATGGCGTTGGAAATTGCCGGCAGCCGCGTCTTGGCGCCACACTTCGGCAGCTCGATTTTCGTGTGGGGCAGCCTGATCTCCGTCGTGATGGCGGCGCTCAGTTTGGGATATTATTGGGGCGGTTGGCTTTCCGCACGGGAACCGTCCTACGGCAAGCTCATGCTGTTGCTCTTAGTTCCCGGCATCGTGGTTTTCTTTCTGCCCTTCCTCTATCCGACGGTCAACGAACGGATCGCAATGATAGACTTCGGCACTCGTATGAACCCGCTGATCGCCTGCTCCGTGCTCTTTTTGTTGCCAGGAGTATTCATGGGCACCGTCTCGCCTTATGTCATCCGGCTTGCCGCTAAACAGCTGCACACCGTCGGCAGTACCGCTGGTACGCTCTATGCGGTGTCGACCTGCGGCAGCATCTTCGGAACTCTGCTCACGGCGTTTTATCTGATTCCGATCCTCGGCGTCAGCAATATCATTCATTGCTTGGGCATCACCCTGGTATGTCTCTCCCTACTTGTAGTACCTTTAATCAGGCTGCAGGGCGTTTCGCTGTCGCGAGCGGTTGTCACGACATTGTTCATTTTCGGAATGACCGATATGTTTTGGGCGCCCTTGGCTTGGACGAAAACGATCTTGCAAAAAGACACCTTCTACCATCGTATCCGCATCGAGGAGGACCACGAAGCGCGCTATATGTATTTCGACCGGACGCTCCAGAGCGCCATGAACTTAAACGACCCCACCGCGCTCCGGCTGATTTACTCGCGTTACACTTCTCTCGGATTGACGTTTCGGCCGGACGCCAAGAAAATGCTGGTGATCGGGCTCGGCGGCGGCTCGATTCCAAAGAAGATTCAGAAAGAATTTCCGCATATGGAAATCGATGCGGTTGAGATCGATCCCGAAGTGATCAAGATGGCGAAGGACCACTTTCACGTCAAAGAGAACGCCCTTTTGCGTCTGCACGCGCAAGACGGCCGGCTATTTCTAACCCGCACGCGGCATCAGTACGATATCATTTTGCTCGACGCCTACTTTACCGATGCGATGCCGTTTCATTTAACGACCAAAGAGTTTTTCGAACTGGCGCAAAAGAAACTGACTCCAAACGGCATCATTGTCGCCAATCTCATCAGCGCCGTAACCGGCCCTTCCGGCAAGATCGCCCGCGCGTTCGTGCGGACCCAGCGGCAGATTTTTCCTCAAACATACGTCTTCGCCGCACGCCGTCCGGATAACGTCAGTTTGGACACCATCCAAAATGTCATCGTCATCGCCACGCGCGAAAAGCAGCGGTTGGATATCAAAGAAATCGTCAAACGCGCGACAGCCATCAACAAAGGGCTGTTCCCCGAACCGATCCAGGACATCGCAGTCGCCCATTTCGACAAGCCTCTTCCCGAAGATGTTCCGATACTGACCGATGATTACGCGCCGACGGATAACCTGCTTCATCCTTAGCGCGCTCTTCACTTTTTCCTGTTCCCTTGTCGGGCCCAAAGCGCCAGAGCGGCTCGTGCGCGTCAAGGTGCTCGCCGATGTCCCGTTCCGAACGCGAAATCCCCAATGGACCGAAGAAGCTCGCGGCCTGGTCGAGGCGGCATCGGATTATTACGAACGCGAGTTTGAGATCCGTTTTGTCACAGAAAGTGTCGCTGCCTGGCCCGCGGTGGAGCGAATTTCTTCCACACCGATGATTCTCTCCAGGTTGCAGAAAGAATTCCCGATTGGGACGCGCGATCGTAGTTATGATCTGATCGTCGTCTTCACTGGCGAAAACATGAACCGTTACGTGGCCGCCGGCCGACCGCGCGTCGACCGCATTGGCGACTGCCAAAAAGGACTGGCCAGTTACGTGGTCATCCCGATCAGTCAAATCGCTCGATATCACGGATTGAGCGACGAACCCGAGCTCGACGTGGTCGCACTGATTCACGAGTTGGGACATGTTTTCGGCGCGGAGCATGTCGATGACACCAATTCCATCATGCACGAAAGCTTTGGCTACCGCACCGAATTCGACGCCAAGAACCGGTCGATCATCCAGAAAAACCGCACCTGCCCGTTTGCGCAATAGGCCGTTCGGCGGTAATCCTGTTCCGGTGTGCTTTTCCTCCAACAACTGAAACGGGGTTAGCCTTTTTCGGTGCTGGCAATCGAACGCCGAAAGTTCAAATCGTTTAAGCCGTCAAAACGTTCAACTTCTTGGTCGATGATGTTGCAGAATCTCCGCATAGTAATGGTTCGCCCGCGCGGATCGGGGAATATCGGCTCGGTCGCTCGTGCCATCAAGAATTTCGGCGCCGGCGAGCTTGCGACGGTCGGCTTGGCGCGAACCCGAAGTTTTTGGGCGCGCGCGATGGCCACCCATGGCCGCGATATTTTGGCCACCGCGGAATGCTACGAGTCGATCCGAACGGCGACCGCCGACTGTAGACTGGTCGTTGGCACGACATGCCGCGCCGGGCTCTATCGGAGCCATAGCCGCACGCCGCGAGAGGCCGCACCCGAGATCGTGGCCGCGGCACAAACCGGCAAAGTCGCGCTGCTCCTCGGTCCAGAGGATCACGGCCTCAGCAACAAGGATCTCGAGCATTGCCAGCTGCTGCTCACAATTCCGAGTCATCCCGATTATCAATCGCTGAATGTCGCCCAGGCCGCGGTCATCTGTCTGTACGAACTTTATGTCGCGGCGCAGATCGTTCCGACAGAGAGCGGCATCGAGCGGGCTCGCGCCGAACACATTGAGCGGCTCTTCGATCTCATGCGAAACTCGTTGCTCAAGATCGGCTTTCTGGATTCCGAGAATCCCGAGCACATGCTGCTTGCTTTCCGGCGCATCCTGGGTCGTTCCGGTCTAGAGGACAAGGACGTGAGAATTCTCACCGGCATGTTTCGCCAGATCGAGTGGTACGCCAAGGAAGGCTGGAAAGTCGTCGAAGAAAAGGAAAAGAAAGGCATGAAGATTCGTTAGGAGGGCATCGCATGAACGTCAATCAGTTCGAATTGAAGAAGACGGCTCTGTTGTTTTTCGATATCTTGAATGGCTACGTGCCGGAAGCCGAGCGGCGGGCTTTGAAGCCGTGGATTCAAAACGCTGTCCGCCTCGCCAAAGCAGGACGGGCTGCCGCACTCCCAGTGTTTTTCGCCAAGGGTAATCATCGCCCGGACGGTGCGACGACGGCGGTGATCCTTACCGACACTAACAATTCCCTAACGCCGTGGCCCAACGGTGAAGTCACCAAACCGAAAATGCATGTCATCGCCGGTGACAAGAGCTCCGACGTGCTCGCCGACCTCGATCCTCGCCCGGAGGACTATTATATTGTGAAATACCGCTGGAGCGCGTTTTTCCAAACTTATCTGGATCTCGCTCTGCGTGCCCGGGGCATCGATACTGTGATCATTTCTGGCGGTTCGACCGACGTTGGCGTCGCTGCGACTTTGTATTCCGGGCGAGACTTGGACTATAACATGATCGTCGTCAGCGACGCCTGCGGTACGTCGCATGACCAACGCGCCCATGACACGCTGATGCAACTGGTGTTTCCGCGCATGTCACGGGTGCGCACGACGGACCAGGTGATCGACATGATACAAAAGGCACATCGATAATCGGCTCACAGAATGAACCCATTTTTTTGAGGCCGTTCTAAAGGTTTAGTGCGCGGCGCGATGGTTGGGCGAGCGCAGGCGTATCGCGCTAATACGTCGAAGCCGAGTCGAACAACCACAGCCAAGCAAATAGCCTTTTGCACCGGCTCAACCAAAGGAGGACAGATGGCAACGAACGGCGCGGCGCCGGTTGGCGTCAGCAAAAACATCAAGCAAATCGGCCGCACGGATCTTCCGGGAGGCGGCTCGATCGTCGTTGAGAACGGTTACGCTTACGTCGGTCACATCGATCCGCCGTACGGCACCTCCATCCTTGACGTCAAAGACCCTGGGCATCCAAGACTTGTCGCCCAGCTCGAAGTGCCGGACGGCATTCATTCGCACAAGGTTCGGGTCAGCGGCGATGTCATGTTGATCAATTACGAACGCTACAAAACCAAGAAAGAACCGGACGCGGGTCTAAAAATATTCGATATCTCCGACCGCACCAAACCCCGTGAGATCGCATTTTTTAAGGCGCCGGGGAAAGGCGTACACCGCTTCACCTTCGACGGCCGGTATGCCTACATTTCTCCGACCATGGAAGGTTATGTCGGCAACATCGCGATGATTTTGGATCTGAAAAACCCCGAGAAGCCTGAAGAGGTCTGCCGCTGGTGGATGCCCGGCCAGTGGACCGCCGGCGGTGAAACCCCGACCTGGCATGGCTTGGCAACCCGCTGCCATCATCCGATTCGCCGAGGCGACCGGCTTTACATCAGCTACTGGCACGGCGGATTCGCGATCGTCGACATCTCCGACATGAGCAAGCCCAGGACCGTGAGCACGCTTGACTGGAGTCCGCCCTATCCCTGCCCGACTCACACGACATTGCCGATGCGCAATCGCATCATGGAGCGCGACTGGCTGGTTGTTACCGACGAAGAGGTCGGCGAAAAACTCAATGAAACCCACAATGCGTTTCTCTGGGTCGTCGATATTACCAAGGAAGAATTGCCGCTCCCAGTCGCTACGTTCATCGTGCCCTTCGACGGCAAATCGACGCCCCAGTTCCGCTTCGGCGCGCACCAGCCGGCCGAGCAGGTCTATGGCGATACGCTTTACGTCACTTGGTTCGGCGGCGGGCTGCGCGCCATCGACTTCACCAACCCGTACATTCCGAAGGAAGTCGGCTACTATGTGCCAAACCCCGGCAAAGGCCAGAAGGTGGTCATGAGCAACGATGTCTTTCACGACAAAGACGGTAAGCTCTATTTGATCGATCGCTACGATGGGTTGGAGATCCTGGAGCCGCAACTTTAAGAAAAAACACGTTCCAACATTTCAAAACGTTCAAGCCGCTCAAATCGTCCGGAGCTCCGGGTTGCAGTTTTGCTTAGGAACATCCGCACACGTTTTGAACGGCTTGAACTACTTGAACGTTTTGAACTTCATTCATTATGAAGTTGTACAACGTCGCCTATTCCGGCAACTCGTACAAAGTGCGTCTGCTGCTCGCCCAGCTTGGCATTCCGTGCGAGATCATCGAAGTCGATATCTTGAAAGGCGGAAGCCGCACACTGGATTTTCTAAAGATCAATCCTAACGGCCGCACTCCGGTGCTCGACGATAATGGGTTCGTACTCGCCGAATCCAACGCCATTCTCGCCTACCTGGCCCACGGCACGAAGTTTCTGCCCCAAGATCGAAAGAAGTTTGCGCTGGTTCTCCAATGGATGTTCTTCGAGCAATACAGCCATGAGCCGTTCATCGCCACTTCCCGCTTCTGGCTCCAGCACAAGCCCGACTCGCACGAGAAAACCGCGGTTCTGGCGGCGAAGCGCGACGGCGGCTGGGCCGCGTTGAAAGTCATGGAAAGCCATTTGGCGAAGAACGACTTCTTTGTCGGCAACTACACGATTGCCGACATCGCTCTCTTCGCCTACACTCATGTGTCACACGAAGGCGGATTCCCGCTCGATGGTTTTGCGAAAATCCAAGCATGGATCGAGCGGGTCAAGGCGCAGCCCGGCTTTGTGACAATGGTTTAGGAGATGTGACGGGCTCTATACTCGAGCTTTTTTAATTTCCTCCAACTCCTCGAGTGTCCGCGGCCAATCGTCTTTGAGCAATCTCGACAGGCTCCGATCCGCCAACAGCTTGCCGCCCGTCTGGCATTCGGCACAGTAGTTGGTTTCGTTTTCCGCGTGCACAATCCGCTGAACCGGCGAGCCGCACATGGGGCACGGCTTTCGGTATTTGCCGTGTACTGCCATGTCGGGACGAAAGGCTGTGACTTTTTCCGGGAAGCGCGATCCGCGTTCTGCTCGCAGCCGATCGATCCATTCCGTGAGCGACTCGCGGGCTGCGTGATAAAGGCGCTCGATTTCGTCTTTGCTCATCTGTTGGGTGAGACGAACCGGAGAAAGGCGCGCGCGATGGAGAATCTCGTCAGAGTAAGCGTTGCCGATACCGCTGAACAGACGGGGGTCGGTGAGCGAGCGTTTGAGCGTGTGATTCTCGCGTGTGAGCATTTCACGGAAGCGCTCAAGAGTGGCATCGAGAACGTCAAGGCCACCCGGGTCATGTTCCCGCAACGCCGCTTCGCCGCGGACGAGGTAGATCGAAGCGCGTTTTTTGGTGCCCGCCTCGGTCAACAGCAGTGTACCATTCGGAAAATCAAATGCGGCCTGTCCGTACTTCCGGGCGATCTTGGCGCCTCTGGGTTTCCAGTGTAGCCGTCCCGCAATCATCAGATGCACGATGAGAAAAAGCTCGTCTTCGAGCGCGAAGACAATGCGCTTGCCGAGTCGGCGCAGCGCCAAGACTTTCTTCTCTTCAGCCTCGTTGATGGGCGGATCGAAGGATCTTAGGACGAATGGACTCGCGATGCGGACCTTTTGAATCGGCTGCTGCAGCACGCGCTCGGCGAGCGCCTCAAGGTAAATTGTAACATCAGGAAGCTCCGGCATGGTCTGTTAGGGAACAGGCAACCAGACGGGGTGCCTCAACATCCGCTTGGAACGACTGGAACAATTGGAACGACTGAAACTTTCCTACTGCGGTCCGCCACTCTCTCTAAGCGTCAGAAATTCCTTCGCCTGCATGGGAAACAGCACACCCAGGAGAATGTCTTCATCGTTTTTCGCGAGCGGACCAAGATCCTTGATCGCTTTATCCCAGTCGCCGGGATCGGCGAGCTCGCCGGAACGGACGGAATAGTCGGGCTCTTTGTCTTTCATGATCTTCTTGATGAGCTCCTTGCTCACCGGCCCGGGCGGGCGTCCGTACCTTCCTTTCACGTAATCGCTGGTTTCCCTGCTGACAATTTTGTAGCGCTCGCCGGCGAGGACGTTGAGCACCGCCTGGACGCCGACGATCTGACTCGTCGGTGTGAGCAGTGGCGGATGCCCGAGATCCTTTTCGACATTTGGCGTTTCTTTGAGGGCCGCGTCCATCAAGTCCATGCGTTTGGCCTCTTTCAACTGCGCCACCATGTTCGAGATCATGCCGCCGGGAACTTTGTGGATGAACACTTCGGCGCTGACGCCGGTGTAGCCGGTCTCGTAGCGCTCGTATTTCTCCTTGATCTGACGGGTGATTTGAGCAGGCTCTTCGAGACGCTTCACATCGATGCCGGTGTCGAATGGCGTTCCTTGCAGCGATGCCACCATGGTCTCGGTCGCAGGGTGGGCGGATCCGAAGGATAGCGGCGACAACACGGTGTCGATCATATCGACGCCCGCGAGGATCGCCATCAAATGACACATGCTGGAAGTCCCGCCCATATCGTGGCAGTGGAGCAACACCGGCAGCATCCCTTTCGCCCGGTCTTTAATTCCTTTGACGATTCGATAACAGTCGAAAGGCGTCATGATGCCGGTTGCGTCCTTTAGCGATAGCCAATCGGCGCCGACCTCGATCAACTGCTTAGCGTATTCCATCCATTTTTCCAGAGTGTGAACCGGACTCACGGTGTAATTCACTTCCACGTGGGCCTCGCCGCCGAGCTCCTTGACCGCCTTGGTGGCAGTCTCGATGTTGCGAAAGTCGTTGGTCGCCTCAAAGATGCGAAAGACGTTCATGCCGTTGGCGATGGCGCGTTCGACGAACTTGTAGACGATCTTATCGCTATACGGGCGGTAGGCGAGAATATGCTGGCCGCGGAGTAACATTTGTAATTTCGTCTTTGGCATCACGGCTTTGATGCGCCGTAGGCGCTCCCATGGATCTTCTTTTAAATAGCGCATGCAGACGTCGAACGTCGCGCCGCCCCATACTTCAACAGCATAAAACCCGCAGTTGTCGAGGGATGCGCAAAGCGGCAACAAGTCGGCTGTCGTCACACGCGTGGCGAGCTTGCACTGCTGTCCGTCCCGTGGCGTCAGGTCGGTGATTTTGACTCGACGGCTGCCGGCGGGCTCCGCGAGTAGTTTGTTCATATCGGCGGCGAATTGATCCAGGGTCTGGTCACTCATCGGAGCGGCTCCTTTAGTATAATTGTAACGCGGCAAATGGCTGACGTTTTATAAGCTATTGTTGCGGCTACAGTAAAGCAAGCCTCAAGTTTTCCGAGCAAGTTGGCGATAGCTTCAGCACGAGGCTTGGAACGAATGGAACGACTGGAACATTTGGAACAAATCGATCCAAACCGGTCTTGCTTTTACCCGATGATTTGGCGATGAAGGTGGTCAGAACTGATGCGGACTCCGATGTGCAATGCCTCACCAACACGCGATACGAATTAAATCTCAAACCGCAGATAGGAACATCTCATCAACAAGCAAAAGTCACCGGGGGGCCGGCAGCGAGATCGGCTCTCAGTTTTTGTTGTTCCCTGCTCAAACTTGATGCCTTCCATGATGGTGGCGACGCTTGGCATCGCGCTGCCTGAGATTCGTGGGACTTTTTCACTTTCCGAAGTGGCCGCTGGAAGCCTGTTCTCGGTGATGATGATCATCGCCGCTTTGACCAGCGGCATTGCCGGGCGGCTGGCGGATGTGATCGGACGAAAAACAGTGCTCATCATCGGCCTCAGCTTGCTCGCGTCCGGGTTTTCTTTAGCAAGTCTCAGTAACGATCTATTGTTGTTCTTTTACTGTCTCGGAATGACCGGCGTGGGCTACGGCTTCACACCGCCGTCGCTCTACGCGATCATGTCAGATCTGCTGCCCGATCGACGCGGCCTCGGCGCCAGCTTAGTGTCCGTGACTTACGGCATTGGCGGCGCCGTCGGTGCCGTACTGGCAAGCTTTCTGGTTGCATCGTATGGCTGGCGCACGGCGTTTGGCGGCGTCGGCATGATTGCAGTCGCGGATATGCTGCTGCAGCTTTATTGGATTCGCGATCGCTATCGGCAGCGCATGGCCGCGCCATCAGGTTCGGTCAAATCGGCGTTTTCTCGATCGATCGGCATTCTCGCGGTCGCCGAATTCATTGGCGGCTCGGTTTTCTGGAGCTCCGCCGCTTGGACACCGACCGCGCTGCGCGCGGCCAAAGCGCTTTCATTGGAGGAAACCGGCTGGATCATGGGTATGTTGAGCCTGGCAAATATGCTCGGATCCTTTACGCTCGGGACGTTATCCGACAAATTTGGCCGCAAACCGGTCATCGCCATGAGTGCCCTCCCGGCGGCAGCTGCGGCCTTCCTGGTCTACCAGTGGTTGGAGTCCGCGCTGGGTCTCGCGGTGGGAATTTTTGTCTTTGGCCTGCTAAAAGCGTCCGTGCCGGCTTTGGTCGTGGCGCTCGCGCAGGAGGCCGCGCCGCCGGGCAGCGCCGGCACAGCGGCCGGGATCATCATGTCACTTCACTACACCTCCGGAGTGTTGGCGCCACTGATCGCTGCCCAGCTCATCACGGGTACCGGCGATATCCTGGTGGCAATGATCCTGGTGTCATCCGTTCCATTAGTTCTTTATGCCGCACTGATCGGCGCCGTGCGCGAGCGCGGCCGCTAAAAACCGGGATTCGCCGCAGAGACCCGTGGCGCACAGATACAGAAATTTTCTCGGCGAAGATTCCGAACTCTGCGCCTCGGCTGTACAACGGGCCTGTTGCTTTTATGAAATGCGCCTAGAGGCCAAGGATCCGCTCGGCGTTGCCATGAAAGATTTTTTCCATCAACTCATCCGAGTAATTTAGCTCCCGCCACTCCTTGAACAAGCGCTCATAGGAGATGCTCGGATAGTCGCTGCCGAACATGATCTTGTCTTTGAGACGACCTTTGATGTCGCGCTTCAAGGCATCCGGAAAGTATTTCGGCGCCCAACCCGATAGCTCCCATGAGACGTTGCCTTTGTGCAGCACGACCGCCAGCATCTCTTCGGTCCAAGGCCAACCCGGATGCGCGGCAACGATGTTCAAATCGGGAAAGTCGGCGGCTAGCCGATCGATCGCCGCCGGGTGCGCATGGCGAATCACCGCGCCCAGACCGCCCGGCGTGCCGGCGCCCATTCCGGTGGTCCCCACGTCTATCATCACGGGGACTTTGAGCGCATTGATCGTTTCCCACAGCGGATAGAACCGCCGCTCATCGACCGAGAAATGGCCCATGATCGGATGGAAATGAAAGCCGAAGAGCTTGAGGTCCTCGACCGCCTTTTTTGCGTCATCGATGGCGCGTCCGCCTTTGAGCGGATCGACAGCGCCCCACGCTTGGCGGATCACACCCGGATGATCGTCGCGCATCCTGGCGACGTACTCGTTGGTGCACGGGGGCGCGCCGGTTATCGACTCGATGTCGAAGGCGACCAGCATCGCCTCAACGCCGGCTTGCGTGAATTCCTCGATGACCTCGCTTTCGCTCTTCCATGTCCAGGGACGATTCCAGTACTTCGCCAACGCTTCGACGTAGGGCCCCTGGGATTTAATCCACGGCTCGGTATTCGGATAACAGTGCAGATCGATCATTCTCATGAACTCAAATCGTTATCTACGCCGAAGTCGTCTGTCAATTGAGGAAGACCATAGTGGCCGTTGTTACACTTATCGCGCATTCCGGCGGCGCTTCAATTCGACAAGTCGAGGATCCCTGAGCAAGCTAGAATCTGCATTCGGAACTCACTCCAACGCGGTTTCGATATTCCAAGGCCATCCGGTTGCGTCGTCTGGCAGTATAGCCGATTAGAGGGCCAAGGGTGCTGCCGAATCCAAATTGCCCAGTAGTGCGACACTGAGCGTTTAGCCAACTGTTGAGTGCAGAAGCTCTCCACCCTTTTTAAACACCCTGGACACAGTTCCTTGGATCCGGAAATCCTCAGTCAGAATGATTGGCCGGTTCTTCGTGTTTGTCGACTGCGGCTGGAGGACGTAATAACCGGAGCCTTTGGCTAATTTCTTGATTGTGGCTTCGCCGTCGACGAGCGCCACAACGATCTTGCCGGGATCGGCTCGTTCTTGCTGGCGCACCAGAACTAGATCCCCATCTTCTATCGTTTGACCTTCGATTTTTGCCCGGTTCATGGAATCACCGCGGACACGAAGAAGAAAGAATTTGGCGGTGGGCGGTTTGAGAAACGCCTTCGGCAACTGAACTTGGCCAAGGATGTTTTCCTCAGCCGGCATGAGCTGACCGGCCGGCGCCTCGCCGACGATTGGGACGAGATGTGTTTCGAGGCCTGCGGATTGGCCCCGACGCAAGCGTAGGCCGCGGGCACCGGACCAACGGTCGATGTAACCCTCATCTTCCAGCACATCCAGGTATCGGAGAACCGTCCGGGTGGAACCAACCTTCAGGAGTCGGCGCAGCTCTTCGATTGTGGGAGGGACGCTGTTGCGGATGAACCATCGGTTTAAAGCGTCAACAACCTGCTCTTTGGTCAGGAGTTTAGGGCGCGACATGGAAAAAAACTACCAGAACGGTTGACTTATTGTCAATGATTATGTCATTCGTGTTTCCTATGGTAAAAAGGCGGTGAGATGGCACATCGCTGGCGCATCGTCAAACTGAAATCCATGGCGCGGAGCGTGACAAATTTCTGACAAAAGCAGGTTTTTTTATGTTATAGGACGACAACATATGAGCAAAAATCCGACCGTCATCGAGACGCAGGCTCAAAGACGCCTCAGGTTTGGATCCGCGCAACCCCATCCAAATGCTCTTTGCCCAGAAGCTTCGCCTCTTTATCAGACTGCTCTAGGCGCAGCATATATTTCGGACTCCTTGGCCTTCATGAAGCGGCTTCCGTCATCCTCAATCCAAGTCGTCGTCACTTCGCCCCCGTACGCGCTTCACTTTAAGAAGGAATATGGAAATGTCGACAAGGCGAAATATGTCGAGTGGTTTCTTCCCTTCGCAGCCGAAATTAAGCGCATCCTCAAACCGGACGGGAGCTTCGTTCTTAACATAGGCGGCAGTTACAATCCCGGTTCGCCAACGCGGTCTCTCTATCATTTCAAGCTGCTTATCGCTCTTTGCGAGGAATTAGGTTTCCATCTTGCTCAGGAATGCTTCTGGTATAATCCCGCGAAGTTGCCCGCGCCCGCAGAATGGGTAAATGTTCGCCGGATGCGTATAAAGGATTCGGTGGAATACATTTGGTGGCTTTCGCCTACGGAATGGCCAAAGGCCAACAACGAGGCTGTTCTAGTGCCGTATAGCGACGACATGGAGCGTTTAATCCAGAAGGGGTATCGAGCGAAGAAAAGACCGAGCGGCCACAACATCACAGCCAAATTTCAGAAGGACCATAACGGCGCAATTCCGTCTAATCTCATTTCCCGCGGGAACAATGAAAGCAACTCGGAATTTCTCCGCGCCTGCACAGTTCGAGGCCTAAAGCTCAATCCAGCCAGATTTCCCCCAGCGCTACCGGAGTTCTTTCTAAAGCTGCTCACCGGAAAAGGCGATATCGTTCTTGATCCGTTTGCAGGCAGCAACACCACGGGATATGTTGCCGAATCTCTCAATCGGCGTTGGCTCTCGATCGAGAATAACGAGGACTATTTCAGAGCATCCGCTGTACGCTTCGGAATCGACCTAGTAGATGAATCGAGATGACCTCACGAGCACGCTTAAAGAGATTTTCCCCTCGGGCACATGGCCGAGACCGCTCCACATTCTCCAGGCGTTAAGCCTTTGCGATTCAGGTACTTCCTTAGCCGAGGCCGCCAAGGCGGTCGGCACCAATCAAACATCAATAAGAATGGTAATGGACGCCCCGGACCCAATATCCGCAGTCCTGGGGCTCGCAGTAAACGAGATAGAGGATCGCTTTCGCCGGCGCGCGACCCAAATATTAGGTCAACTCCTGCTCGGGCGGTGCGCCGAAATCGCCTTTGAGCAAATATACAAATCAGAGATGCACTCGGAAGAATTCGAGCTCCGCGACTTGCGCGAGGGTCGCACCGATACCGATTACCGGCTCTATAACGGTCGGGGCCGACCTATTTACCGCGTCAATATCAAGTTTCACGGCTCGCCATTCCGGCGCGCACCAGATCTCGTCGGCCTCGATTCCGCCGACTGCTTTGCCCTTGCGACGTACAAGATTCACAGCGCCATCGAGAAACAGAAGCAGGAAGGGCTCCCCTATTTCTTTGCGATTGTCGGTGTTCCGAACCTCACGGGGGAGTCAGTGGGCCGCGATATTCCGCCCTTTCTTGTTGAGACCGTGGCGCTAATCGATCAGGCCCCGAAAGGACAATCCAAAAGAGACATTGAGGATGCTGTAGTCGCGAGACTCGTGCAACAAAATAATCCGGTTTTCCAAAAGACTTTAGAACGAATTATCAGTGCCGACTGGTATGTCCTCTCCGCTCGAAGAGCAGACAAATTACTGCGCGAATTACTTTTTGATCGGGTTTTCGCCCTTCGAACGCGGGGCTTTGCGCGTGCTTTCGGGCGAGCCGAACTCGACATGCACTTCTCTTTGTCAAAGGATTTGATTCCTCTAAAGCGATTTCTTGCAACCCTCCTTGACGGCGGCCCCCAACGAGTAACCACATTAATGGAACGCGGGGACTACTAGGTCGCCTGTTCAGCGTTAGCTGAAATCCCTTCCGTCACATTCTTTTGGAACCCTTTCAAAGGCGTTGAACCTGCTTCTCGCCTTCTGGACAATCAGTCCAGTCTGGAGTAATTGGAAAATTCGTCAGAGAGGTCGGGGTTATGTTCACGCGCCAGTGGTCAACGTCGGAGCGAAAGTATGACGTGGTTGTCCAACGCGACGTTAAAGTGCGCATGCCCGACGGGACACATCTGGACGGCGACATCTACCGGCCGAACTCCAACGAAAAATTCCCCGTCATCTTAGGTGCGCATGCGTACAATAAAAACTTTCAATCTCCGCCCTTGCGCCCGGTGGGATTCACGCCCATGCGCGGCTACATGGAAAGCGGCGACTCCACGTTCTTCGGACGACGCGGCTACGTCCATGCGGTGTTCAACGTGCGCGGCAGCGGCGCCTCGGAGGGCTTCTACCAGCTCATGGGGCCGCTTGAAGTCCAAGATGTTTGTAATCTGATCGAGTGGCTGGCCAATCAGCCATGGAGCAACGGCGCTGTCGGCATGTTCGGCGTGTCCTACTTCGCGCGGCTCGCCAAAGCGGTTGCCGCCTGCGCACCCAAGTCACTCAAGGCGATCTTCGCGCCGTTCGCAGGCACCGATGATTATCGACAGCGTTGCTATCACGGTGGTATCCTGGCGCACGGCTTTATCAGCCACTGGCGCAATAGCCTGCACCGACCGAACTATCGAAGTCTCTATAAAGAAAGGCATGGTGAAGCGGCCCACAAGGAAGCGATCGCCGAGGCGATGCGCGACGAGGAGATCACGACCGTCCCGGCCTTGCGCGAGGCGCTGCAGAATCCCGACGCCGGCACCAATGCCCTGATTGTCGATCTCTTGCTCCACCCGTTCGACGGCGCCTTTTGGCACGAGCGCAACGCGCAGGACCATAAAGCGACGATTCCCGCCTATCTCGGCGCCTGCTGGGGTAATTACGGTCTGCACTTGCCGGGCGCGTTCACAGCATGGGAAAACTGGCAAGGCCCAAAGAAAATGGTCATCGGTCCGCCAATTTATCTCGATCGTCCGGTGTATCAGTATCAGGATGAGTCATTGCGTTGGTTCGACTATTGGCTCAAGGGCGTCGACACCGGAGTCATGGACGAGCCGCCAATCCGCTGTTTTATCCCGCCCACCGGCGAATGGAAAAGTCTAGACGACTGGCCGCCGCCTCAGGCGCGCTGGACGACTTTTTACCTGCACAAGGACGGCATTCTCAGCGAGCATGAGTTGTGGCCCGCCGAGGGGTCGGACTCGTTCGACGAGTCGAATTTTGCGCACGGCGCGCTGACCTATGAAACTCCGATGCTGGTGGAAAACACCGAGATCCTCGGTCCGGTCGTGCTGACGCTTTACGTCTCCGCGACGGATAGCGACGCTTTGGTGTTTGCCACACTGTTGCTGATCGACCGCGACCGCAACGAGCACGAGCTAACGCGCGGCTGGCTGCGCGCTTCGCAACGTAAGTTGCGCGATGACAGCGAGCCGTGGGCGCCGATCCAGACGCACGAGCAGCGCGAGCCGCTCGAGCCCGGAAAAATTTATGAGCTGACCATACCGATCGTGCCGACGGCGCGGCTGTTTCAAGCGGGCGAGCGCATCGCCATTCGCATCAAAGGCGCCGACGACGAGCCGGCACTAAGCTCACTGCAAGCGCTGGCGCGCAATCACGTCCGCCGCCCGCAGCCGTTGCGTATCACGATTCATCACGATGAACATCACCCATCCCGCCTCGATCTGCCGATCACACGCGGGAATATCATCGGCACGTTTTTTTCGGGTGGCGACATCAGCTCGTTCGGCCTCTCAAAGTGAAGCATTGGAATCGTCCATAACAGGGGGTATAACGCCAAAGGAATACAAGCAACCGCGACGGTTTAGGAATAGAAAGTTCCGTTTCCGTTCAATTCAATTCATACGCGCGGAAGGAGGAAAATCAGGTGAAAGCTCAAAGACTCTCATGGGTGCTGGCATTAGCGTTCTTTCTCAACGGGTATCACGCAGCCGCTCAGCCTGCGGCGGAACAGCAGCCGGCCAGGCAGCTCCGCTCGCCCGATGTCGTTTATGTCCCGACGCCCTATGAAGCCGTAGAAGCCATGCTCAAAGTCGCTAAGGTCGGCAAGGGCGATGTGGTTTACGATCTCGGTTCGGGCGATGGACGCATCCCGATCATGGCGGTGCAGAAGTACAATGCGGCGCGCGCCGTCGGTATCGACATCAATCCGGACCGGATCAAGGAAGCACAGGCAAATCTCGAACAGGCAGGCGTCGGCGACCGTGTGCGTTTCCTGAATGAAGATTTATTCGAGGCAAATATCGCCGAGGCGACCGTGGTGACGCTCTACCTACTGCCCAGCCTCAACCGCAAATTGCTGCCAAAACTGTTGGCTGAATTAAAGCCGGGAACCCGTATCGTCTCCCACGCTTTCGACATGGGGAGCTGGAAACCGCAGGAAACGCTGAAAGCCAACGG
>DATBMR010000132.1:0-12175 GCA_036554745.1 Binatia bacterium | reverse complement strand
TCCGGTGGGAGCGGCGTGTGCCCGGAACCTTGCAGGCCGACGAATTCGGCAACGTCTTCGAGATTTTGGCAAAAAATGTACTGCCCGCCCTTGGCAAGAATGGGTACGGTTCGCACGCCGAGCCGAAGCAGTTGATCGTGGCCGGCCGGATCGTTTAACACGTCGACGGCAGTGAACTCGATGCCTTTATGCGAAAGAAACTCTTTCGTTCGCAGGCAGCTGCTTCAACCGGGCTGGGTGAACAGCGTGAAGTGAACGGACGCGTTTTCCATGTCAAAGCCCTCTGACGAACACCTATCAACGACCGCCACCGGCTGCAACCTTTATTCGATTGATTCGCTCTGCTACGATCGCCCGATGAAATCTGTCCGCAAAGCGCTCACGATCGCCGGCTCCGACTCCGGTGCCGGCGCGGGGATTCAAGCTGATCTCAAGACTTTCGCCGCACTCGGTGTCTACGGCACCTCGGCGATTACCGCAATCACGGCACAAAACACGCTCGGCGTCACTCGGGTCCTGGCGCTCAATCCTGATCTCGTCGCGGCGCAGATCGACGCAATTATCGCTGACATCGGCGCGCACGCGCTCAAGACCGGCATGCTCGCCAATGCGGCGATCATCGATATCGTGGCGCAAAAAATCCGCCAGCATCAGTTGAAAAATCTTGTGGTCGATCCGGTGATGGTGGCAACTTCTGGCGATCTGCTGATTAAGAAAAACGCCGTCGCTACGCTGCGCTCGCAACTGCTTCCCTTGGCAACCGTGGTAACTCCCAATCTACCCGAGGCAGAACAGTTGACCGGCAAGCCGCTACGTGCCTGGAAGGACATCGAGGCAGCTGCCCGGCACATCACTGCGATGGGCGCACGCGCCGTCATCATCAAAGGCGGGCATCGCCACGGCCCTGCCGTTGATCTACTTTTTGACGGGAAGAAAATGCTTGCGCTCAGTGCGCCGCGAATTCGAACAAGGAACACTCACGGCACGGGTTGCACCTTTTCGGCGGCGATCGCGGCGGGGCTGGCCAAGGGGGAAAGTCTCGAACGCGCAGCACGTTCCGCAAAAAAATACATCACAACGGCGATTCGCGCGGGTTTTAAAGTGGGCGCCGGCCACAGCCCGGTGAATCACTTTTACCGGTTCTGGAAGATTTCAGATTGCCGACCGAGAGGATAACAGCCGCGCCCTTCGGACCCGCGATCTTCCATTCTCGATAAAACGCCCGCTCACCTGCCGCCTTGCGCCATCTCGGCGACGATCGCGCGTGCGGCGCCGACCGGGTCGGCCGCTTCGATGATCGGCCGTCCTACGACGATGTAATCGACCCCGGCGCGCACCGCATCGGCCGGAGTCATCACACGCTGTTGGTCATTGCGTCCGGCCTCAGCCGGGCGAATGCCCGGGGTCACAATGATGAAGCTGCGACCGCAAGTGGCACGAATGTCAAAGACTTCGTGGGGTGAGGCGACCACGCCGTCCATGCCCGCTTCTTTGCTCAGGAGCGCAAGCCGCACCACTTGATCGGCAACTTTGTGTTCGACGCCGACACGTTGCAGATCGTCCTGATTCAAACTGGTTAGCACCGTGACTGCAAGCATGATCGGTCGGCGCAATTTTTCTTGACGGCAGACGCGCTCGACTTCTTTGACGGTCATGCGCATCATCTCCAGACTACCGGACGCGTGAACGTTGAACATCTTGACGCCCAGCCGGGTAGCCTCGATGGCAGCCTTGGCAACCGTGCTGGGGATGTCATGAAATTTCAGATCGAGAAAAATCTCGCCGCCGAGCTGCTGAATCAATTGCACCGCCTGCGGTCCGGCGTGCGTGAAAATCTGCTTGCCGACCTTGAACATACCGACTTCACCCACAAGCAGTTGTACAACGCGCTGGGCTTGCTCCAGGGTGTCGACGTCGAGAGCGACGATTAAGCGCTCGCGCATGGAACCTCGTTTCCGTACCAGCTCGAGCTTTGAAGCCATAGTCATGCCTGTGCTTGATTAAGAATTTCTTTGAGCCGCTCCGCCCCACCGGCAACCGGAGTTTCATCGCTCTTGCCGTCGCGCCGCCAGCGCAATTCGAGATTGCCTTTTTCCAAGCCTTTGGTGCCAATCGTCACACGCAGCGGAATGCCGATCAAATCGGCATCCTTAAATTTGACCCCTGGACGCTCATCGCGATCATCGAGCAAAGCTTCGACTCCAAGAGCCTGCAGATCTAAATAGAGTCTATCCACGGCTTCGCGAATCGCCGCGTCTTTGTAGTTGATCGGTAGAAGCAGGATCTTAAACGGTGCGATGGATAGCGGCCAGATAATGCCATTGGCATCATGGTTCTGTTCGACCGCCGCGGCAACCATACGACTGATGCCGATGCCGTAGCAGCCCATCTCGACGGTCCGTTCGCGCCCCTCGGCGTCCAGGTAGGTCGCGCCCATCGCTTCGCTGTACTTGTTGCCGAGATAAAATATCTGTCCTACTTCAATGCCACGGTGGCTTTCCAGTACCCCGACGTCGCAACGCGGACAGGGATCACCGGTGGCCGCTAACCGAACGTCGGCAAAAACGCCCGGTGTGAAGTCGCGCTCCTGATCAACTTGGATGAAATGCGCGTCGCTCTCGTTGGCGCCGGTCACCGCCTCGCGCATGCCATGGATGCCGAGATCGGCCACCATGTGAAACTTCAAACCGATCGGGCCCAAAAAGCCGGGAATCACACCCGCCGCCACCACCATCGCCTCGTCCGCCAGGGCCAGCTCTTTGCATTTCAGCACCGCCCGCAGTTTCAACTCGTTGACCTCATGGTCGCCACGCACCAAAACGGCCACCAGCTCGCCGCCGTCGGTTTGATAAACCAGCGTCTTGATGAATTTGTCGGCGGGAAGGTTGAGAAATTCGGCGACTTCGGCAACGTTCTTCTTTCCGGGCGTTGAAACCTTCTCCAGCGGCGGCGGCTCTTCGGCAATATCTCTTCCGGCAGGGCGCCGCGCCTTCACCTCAGCCTTCTCGATGTTCGCGGCATAGTCACAATGGTTACAGCTGACAATCGCGTCTTCACCCGAGTCGGCAAGCACCTGAAATTCGTGCGACACGCTGCCGCCGATAGCGCCCGTGTCGGCCTCTACCGGCCGAAAGCGCAAACCACAGCGGGTAAAGATCCGCTTGTAGGTTTGATACATGTTGTCGTATTCGCGCCGGCAATCGTCCATATCGGCATGAAAGCTGTAGGCATCTTTCATAATGAACTCGCGGCCGCGCATGAGACCGAAGCGCGGCCGAACCTCGTCACGAAACTTTGTCTGAACCTGGTAAAGATTAAACGGCAACTCGCGGTAAGAACGCACCGAGCGCCGCACCAGGTCGGTCACGATCTCCTCATGGGTAGGACCGAGACAGAAGTCTCGTTCGTGCCGATCTTTAAGCCGGAAGAGCTCCTTACCGTAGACCTCCCAGCGTCCGCTCTCCTGCCACAACTCAGCGGGGCAGCAAATCGGCAGCAATAACTCCTGGGCGCCTGCGCGATCCATTTCCTCGCGTACGATCGCTTCGACCTTGCGGATTACCCTGAGGGCCAGCGGAAAGTAATCGTAAACGCCACGGCTGATCTGACGAATGAATCCCGCCCGCACCAGCAGTTTGTGGCTGACGACTTCAGCGTCGGCCGGGTCTTCCTTGAGAGTGGTTATAAGAGTTTTGCTCCAACGCATAGCTTCGTCTGCCTGTGTAACTCGATCAAAAGCTTAGCTGCGGCTCCCCTCTGTCCACGATTCCAGAGATTGCATCCCACCGGGAAGGAGCCGGAAAGTCACGCACTATTCGGCCTTTGTTGCATTTCGCTTGCTAAGTTCGTGGTCTTCGTGTCCTCCTTCGAAAGTATTGGGTGGGGGAGCGCAATTAACGACCTATAAGGTTCGAGAAAGATCTCTCACTATGTTCGAGATGACCAGATGCGCTTACTTTATTGTCATTCCGAGCGGCGGATGCGAGGAATCTTCCCCATGTACGCCGCAAATACGGGTTCAAAATTTCATCTCTGTTGGCGAGTGTAAGCTCATGGCCCACTTCGTCGTGGGATTGCTGTTTCAAATTTGGTTGCGGAGCCGCGCGGGTAAGTGCCCGCACTTAGCGCTCAGCCGCGCCGCGCCAAGCCGTATCGCCAAGCGGGAGGAACGAATCAGGTTGGCGCGGCAGCTGGGGATTGGTCCGCCGCCTTTTCGTCGGCAATTTTTTTCACTTCTTCCATCAACGCGTCGACGATCTCGGCCTCGGGAACTTTGCGAATGACCTCACCGCGCTTGAAGATCAAGCCAATGCCTTTGCCGCCGGCAACCCCCAGGTCAGCGGCACGCGCTTCGCCGGGACCATTGACCTCGCAGCCCATCACCGCAACGTGAATGTCAAGGCTGCTGTAGGGCAACATTCTTTGCTCCACCGTTTTGGCCAAGCCGACGAGATCGACGTCGGCGCGCCCGCAAGACGGACAGGCGACGAAGGTCAGCCCGGCTTTTCTGAGCTGCAGCGCTTTGAGAATTTCAATCCCGACGCGCACCTCTTCCACCGGATCGGCGGCAAGCGAGACGCGGATAGTGTCGCCGATGCCGTCCGCCAGCAGAGCGCCGAGGCCGACGGCTGATTTTATTGTACCGACGCTCGGCGTTCCGGCCTCCGTAACTCCCAGATGGAATGGATAATCGACCTGCTCGGCAAGCATACGATAAGCTTCGATCATCATGAGAGGGTCGGAGGCTTTTAGGGAGATCTTGATTTCCTGATAGCCCACGTCTTCAAGGATATGGATATGGCGCAATCCACTTTCGACCATGCCCCGGGCCGTCGGTCCGCCGTACTTCTGCAGCAAGTCCTTCTCCAAAGAACCGGCGTTGACGCCGATGCGAATCGGAATTTTTCTATCGGCAGCGGCTTTCACCACTTCTTCCACATACCTGCGCGCGCCGATATTGCCGGGATTGAGACGCAAACCGTCGACTCCCTGCTCAATCGCGATCAACGCCAGCTTGTAATTAAAATGAATGTCCGCAATTAGCGGAATACGGATTTTCTTCTTGATTTCACCCAAACGCTCGGCCGCTTCACGCACCGGTACCGCGCACCGCACAATCTCGCAACCAGCCGCCTCCAGATCCCAAATTTGCTGCACGGTGGCGCGCACGTCGCGCGTATCGGTTTTGGTCATCGACTGGACGGTAATTGGCGCATTGCCGCCGATCTTGACCGTACCCAGCTGAATTTGTCGGGTGTTGCGGCGTTGGATCACACGCCCACTATAGAGAACGGCTCACGAGGGGTCAACCAAGCGTTGCGCCCCCCAGCGTCGCTAAACCTCGTCATCGGCTTGCGCCGAGGCTGAAGCGGGGTTCGCTTTGCCGCTTTTTGCGGCCGCTGTGGTCCCGGCCTTTTCCTGCGGCGCATCGTCTTTTCTTCTGCGATCGCCCTCGGGGATGATCAACAGGCGGCGATAGGAACCTTGACCCAAACTTTTGGTCGACACCCACGGATCGTCTTGCAGCGCGGCATGGATGATCCGGCGATCGGCGGCGCTGAGTGCATCTACCGTCACCGTTTTTCTTTGGCGTTTCGCCTTTTCTCCGAGGCGCAAAGCCATGTCCTCAAGCGATCGGCGGCGGCGTTCGCGATAGTTTTCAATGTCGACGACGATATGCGGACCTTCGGTGCCCTGACGCTCCCCCGCGATTCGGGTGATCAGGTATTGCAGCGCTTCCAGAGTTTGACCCTTACGGCCGATCAGCAAACCGCTATTTTCCGCCTCGATCTCGAGAACCAGCTCATCTCCCCTCGCCGACACTTTTTGTCGCACCGTTGCTTTAACGCCCATGCGTCGCAAAATCTCTTCCAGCGCCTGTTTCGCCTTGTCGGCCGCTGCCGATGCTTCTAACGAAATTGGCGGCGGCGGACCATCAGTTGGCTGCGGTTGTTTGGAAGGCCCTGACACAATGGGGAATTTTCTCAGCTCAGCACGAATCTTTGCCCGCTGCGAGCCGAATCCCAAGATGCCTTTGCGCCCCTCCGAGAGGATCTCGACCGTAATTTTTTCGCGCTCAACACCCAGCAATCGAAGGGCGTTTTCGATCGCCGCATCGATAGTCTCGCCTTCGGTTTCCACGAAATCCATAACCACGCCTTTCCCAAAAGACCCTAATGATCCTGACGACTGATCCAGTACTGTTGGGCAATCGTCAAAAGATTGTTAACCAGCCAGTAAACCGTCAGCCCTGCGGGAAACGACACAAACATGAACGTAAACATCAACGGCATCAACATCATAATTTTTCTTTGATTTGGGTCGCCGGCCGACGGCGTCATCCATTGCTGAAGAAACATGCTGGCGCCCATGAGAATGGTGAGCACCGGAATGCCGAATTGCCAGCCCGCGACGGCAACCGGCAGCGACTCCCAATCGGGTCGAGATAAGTCCTTGATCCACAAGAACGGCGCGTGGCGCAACTCGATCGGGGTACTCAACGCATTGTACAAACCGATGAACACTGGAAACTGGAGCACCATGGGCAAGCACCCGCCCAGCGGATTGACGCCGTTACGACGATAGAGCTCCATGATTTCTTTGTTGAGTTTTTCTTTGTCGTTGCCGTATTTCTCCTTGATCTTTTCCATCTGCGGCTGGAGCTTCTGCATCGCCTTCATCGAAACGAAGCTCTTGTGCGTGAGCGGCGCCAACAGAATCTTGATCAACACCGTCAACACAATGATATCGACGCCGTAGCTACCGGTGAAACCATGAAAGAAATGCAGCAGATAGAGAAACGGGATCGAAACAAAGCCGAAATAGCCGAAGTCGATGGCGCGCTCCAAGCCTTTGCCCACGGCCTTGAGAGTGTCCAGTTCTTTAGGACCGATGAACAGTGTCGCACGCTCGGTCGGCGCCGACCCGTTGACCGTGAGGATTAAAGCGGCGCGATCCTGCCGGATCGAAACTTTGTGCCCGGCGCCACTTTCCGGCACCAGACCAAAGAAAAAATAAGTGTGGCCGAACCCAGCCCAGGACAGGTCGCCGCTAAGCTCGACGCCGTTGGCGGCTTCGTCTGCCGGGTGGCGCTTGATCTTGTTATCGACCAGCGCGACAAAGCCCTCGAAGGGCGCATCGCGATTGGGTTTTGAGTGATCCGCTTTTTCCGTAATCACTAATTCCGGAATCGGCGCAACGCCATCCGGCCCCGTGGCCGAAACTTCCATTTGGATCGGATACGTCGACCCGGAAAAAGTAAACGATTTGGTAACGACCACACCGTGGGGAGTCTGTGCGAGAAACCGCAGGTTCGCCTTGGCGTCGCCACTCAAGATCAAATCCCCGGATTCGATCGCATAAACTAGGTCGCTATCATCAAACGGTTGTGGCGTTTGCCAACGCACCCCCAATGGCAGCGGCACTCCGTCCACCGTCTGGACCATTTCGACAAGCGGGCTGTTTGCGTCGGCGGTTACATGATATTTCTTGAACTTAAAACTCTTCAAGCGGGCGCCGCGGTTGGTGAAGACGGCCACATAGTTTTCGGTATCGACTTTGATATCGCGCGATAGCGCATCGCCGGGCATCCTGGCGGGCATGCGTCGAGGCTCGGCGCCCGGCGCAACATCCTTGGTCGTCGCCGCCGGTTCTTTGCTCTCAGGCGCCTTTGTATCGCTTTTGTCGGCGACGGGGGCGGGAGTCGGCGTTGCCGCCGGATAAAAACGCGTGATCAATTCCTGGTAGATGACCAGTACGAGAATTGATAGCGCGATTCCTAGAATTGCGCGTTTGTCCATTGATGAAGATTACTTTACCGGATCATATCCGCCGGGATGCCAGGGATGGCAGCGGCCGATCCGGCTAAAACCAAAGGCGATTCCTTTGAGGACTCCATACCTTCGAATTGCTTCTTGCGTATAAACCGAACAGCTCGGATAGAATCGGCAAGCGCGCGGCAAGAGCGGCGACACCACCCAACGATAGAAAGAAAGCAGCAACGACAATGCGCGAGCCATTGTGCTCACAGCCCCTGCGAGCGTTGATGCAGGATTCGTTCGAGCTCGCTTTCAACGCCGCGCCCGCCAAGCCCAGCGGCGCTTTTGCGCGCGATCACGACGATATCGCGTCCGGGCCGCAGCAAGCAGCGGCGCCGGCGAAAAAACTCGCGTACTTGCCGCTTGATCCGATTGCGCGTCACCGAATTGCCTACTTTGCCGCTGACCGTAATCCCCAATCGGGACTCGGGACCGTCGTTGGCCCGGCTGACAATGACAAAATTCGCCGAATGAAGTTTCTGACCGAAGCGCGAAAGGTAGAGAAATTCCGCTCGTTTTCGTAGACGCGCTGCTTTTGGGAACCGTTCCGTGCCTTTCAGCGATACTCCTCGTGCTCGGATTAGCTCCGTGCGCGTTTCGGCGGCACCGTGACCGTTAGACGCTTGCGTCCTTTGGCGCGCCGGCGCTTGAGCACCTTGCGCCCGCCCGGTGTTTCCATGCGAGTGAGAAAACCATGCGTGCGTTTTCTTCGAACGTTGCTCGGCTGATAAGTTCGTTTCATAAAAGCAAAACTCCCTTAGGCCGCGGTTGGCCAACTATTCATTTCAATCACAGCGACCGGGTGTTGTCAATTTTATCCGGCTTCGGCCTTGAGCGAGCGATCCATCAGATTTTGCACAGCTTCCGCGGGTTTTTTACCGGCATAGAGCACCTGATACATCTGCTCGATGATCGGCATTTCCACCTCCAGCCGCTGTGCCAAATCGTACAGCGATTGGGTATTGCGGACCCCCTCTGCGACCATCGATGTCGCGCCGGTGATTTCCGGCAAGCTTTTTCCCGCGGCGATTTGCAATCCAACGGCGCGATTTCGGCTAAGGTCGCCGGCACAAGTCAAAACCAAGTCGCCCAGCCCCGGTAGACCCGACAGGGTCAGCGGATCCGCACCCATGCGCACCGCCAAGCGAGTCATCTCGGCCAAGCCCCTGGTGATCAGCGCCGCTCGCGCGTTTTGCCCCAAGCTCAAGCCATCGCTAATGCCGGCAGCAATGGCGATCACGTTTTTCACCACGCCGCCGATCTGCACACCGACGACATCATGGGACGTATAGACGCGTAGGTAGCGCGTACTGAGAACTCGCTGAACCGACTCTGCGACGCTGTCGTCATAGGCCGCCACTGTAACCGCGGCCGGCAATTGTCGTGCGACCTCAATCGCGAAGGTGGGGCCCGAAAGGCAAGCAAAGCGTGGTCGACTTTCTGCGCCGAGAAGATCGATCAAGAGTTCGCCCATGGTTTTGAGGCTTCCTTGCTCGAGACCCTTGGTGCCGCAAAGAACGATCGTGTCCGCTGCAAATTTGGAGGCTACCGGCGAAATTACTTCGCGCACGACGTGGGAAGGCAGAGCGCAGATGACCAGATTCTTTCGCACGACCGCTTGCTCAAGGGATTGTGTGGGACAGATGTTGGCGGGGAGGGTTATTCCGGGGAGATAGACGGGGTTCTCCCGCTGCTCGGCTATGCCGCGATAGCTCGCGACCCCGTGGCACCACAGGCTAACCCGCTCGCCCTTGTCGGCGAGCACTTTAGCTAACGTGGTTCCCCAGCCACCCGCGCCCAAGACTCCGATTTCGCTAGCCATGACTGGGGTTGGCAGCAGTATCGACTCGGCGATCGTTCCACGTACACGTTCGGCTTTTATTCCGGTCCGTTTTCGTCCTCTTCCTTTTCCGCCAGGCGCGCCAACGATACCACTCGTTCGCCTTCCTCGAGCTCGATCAAGCGCACGCCCTGAGTGTTGCGGCCGATAACGCGAATGTCCTTAATGCGCAAGCGGATAATTTTGCCTCTGTTAGAAATCAGCATGAGTTCATCGTCTTCGGTGACCTGCTGGACGCCGACGACTTGGCCGGTCTTGTCGGTGGTCTTCATCGTGATAATGCCTTTGCCGCCGCGCGACTGGAGACGGTATTCGTCCATCTCGGTACGCTTGCCGTAGCCACCCTCGGAAACCGTCAGAATGTCGAAGCCTAGCGTGAGAATCTCCATGCTGACAACTTTGTCGCCCGAGTCAAGCTTCATTCCGACCACGCCGAAAGTGCCGCGACCGGTTGGGCGCACCTGCTCTTCTTTAAAGCGGATCGATTGGCCGTTTGCGGTCGACAGAATAACCTCTTGCTGTCCATCCGTCAGGCGCACTCCGATCACTTCGTCGCCGTCTTCAAGCCCGATGGCGCGTATGCCGCTCGCGCGGGGATTGGCATAAGCCATGAGCTCGGTTTTCTTGATCAAACCGTTCTTGGTCGCAAAGACGACATAACGCCCCTCCTGAAATTCTCGCACCGAGAGAAAGGCCGACACTTTTTCGCCCGGCTCCAGATGGAGCAGGTTGACAATCGGCCGACCGCGCGCCGCACGGCTGGCCTGAGGCAGTTCGTGGACCTTGATCCAATAGACTTTGCCGGTCGTGGTGAAAAAGAGAATAGAGGCGTGCATCGATGCGATGAACAAATACTCGACAAAGTCTTCCTCTTTCGTGGTAGTGCCGATCTTGCCTTTGCCGCCGCGCCGTTGCGCGCGGTAGAGGGTGACCGGGTTACGCTTGATATAACCGTCGTGCGATATGGTGACCGCCATATCTTCATCGACGATCATGTCTTCGATCGAAATCTCTTCGGTTCGATTGATAATTTGCGTGCGCCGCTCATCGCCGAACTTCTTTTTGATATCGCTCAATTCCTCGACGATAATTCTGTAGACTTCCTTCTCGTCGGCGAGGATGGCGCTCAGCTTGGCGATCAATTCGAGCGTCTCGCGATGCTCTTCCATGATCTTGTCGCGCTCCAAGCCGGTCAAACGCTGCAGGCGCAAGTCCAAAATCGCCTGCGCCTGAACTTCGCTCAAACCAAAGCCGGCGACCAGGCCTTCCTTGGCGGCTTTCGGATCCGCCGCATTGCGGATCAACGTGATGACCCCGTCGAGATGGTCCAGCGCGATCCGATAGCCTTCCAGGACGTGCAGCCGTTCTTCCGCCTTGCGCAAATCATAGGCGGTGCGCCGCGTGACCACCTCCTTGCGATGTTCGATGAATGCCTTGAGCACTTCTTTCAACGTCAGCAGCTTGGGCCGGCCGTCGACGATCGCGAGCATGTTGACGCCGAAAGACTCTTGCAGCGCAGTGTGCTTGTAGAGCTGGTTGGTGATGATTTCAGCCACCGCGTCACGTTTGAGCTCGATCACGATGCGCATCCCCTCGCGGTCCGACTCGTCGCGAATGTCCGCAATGCCTTCGATCTTTTTTTCGTTCACCAACTCAGCGATCTGCTCAATCAGCCGTTTTTTATTGACCATGTAGGGGATTTCGCTGATGACGATCTGCTCTTTGCCAGTGCGCTTGACCGTTTCGGTGAAGGCCTTGCCGCGCATCTGAATGATGCCCTTGCCTTCGTGATAGGCTTGAACAATTGCCTCCTTGCCGTGAATGAAGCCGGCGGTAGGAAAATCTGGGCCGGGAATGTGCTGCATCAACTGTTGGATCGTGATGTCCGGATTCTCGATCAAGGCAATCAGGCCGTCGATGACTTCGCCCAGATTATGTGGCGGCACGTTGGTCGCCATGCCGACGGCGATGCCGGCGGCACCGTTAATCAGTAGGTTGGGCACACGCGAAGGCAAAACCGCGGGTTCTTTCAGCGAATCGTCATAGTTGGGTATAAAGTCAACCGTTTCTCTCTCAATATCGGCGAGCATCTCTTCGGCCAGCGGGGTCATGCGAATTTCGGTGTAACGCATCGCGGCTGGGTTATCGCCGTCGATAGAGCCGAAGTTCCCCTGGCCGTCAACCAGTGGATAACGCAGGTTAAAATCCTGCGCCATGCGCACGATCGTGTCGTAAACTGCGGTGTCGCCGTGCGGGTGATACTTACCGATAATGTCGCCGACCAGACGAGCCGACTTCTTGTAGGGCTTGTCCGCGGTATTGCCCATGTCGTACATGGCGTAGAGCACGCGCCGGTGCACCGGCTTGAGCCCGTCGCGCACGTCGGGCAGAGCGCGGCTGATGATGACGCTCATGGCGTACGCCATGAACGATTCGCGCATCTCTTCTTCGATATAAACCGGGACCTTTTGCGATTTGATGGTTGCTTCCATGAAACACTCGCAGCTTCGATGGTTTC
>DATBMR010000117.1:0-29307 GCA_036554745.1 Binatia bacterium | reverse complement strand
CAGCGCGCGATTCAGCAACCAGGCCAATCTGATTCCGGCTTGAGCAAGCCTGGTTCGAACGATCGGGCGGGCTTTTTCCACATAATCATCGGACAGTTCGGCCGATGGTCCGGTATCGTAGGCATGCGATCGTACCAGCAGTAACGATTCGTTCGTCCACTGTGCGGGGTCGCCGGCCTGCCATTGGAGACGTTGTTCCGGAGTAATATTTCCGCCAAGCCGCTGGGCGATTTCTTCCTCGTTGCCTGCTTCCAGGTCGACCAGGTTCGAGTCCCAAAAGAAGTGAAGATTGGTTGTTGTGCCTCCATAGGACACAACAAGATCAGTGCCGCCGCGATCCGCGGCTCGACCGGCATGAAGCGGCTGGTGCATGTCGCCGACCAGATGAGCGACGTAGTAAAGTGCGAGCCGCCGCACCACGGTCGGAGCGCGCTTATCTGCCATGACCGCTGTAAACCAACCGAGAGCTTCGACCATGCAGTTGCTCTCCGGGCAGTCACGGTCCTGATCGTAGCCGGTGACACCCTCGGGAATGCTCACATAATGGAGAGGGTCGAAATCTCGTATGCTTCGCCCCTCATGATCCGGCCAAACGGCCGCGTCCGCCAGCGCCGTGCCGCCAAAAAGGATCTTCTCGATCTCCGTACGCGCTTCGGCGGTGAGATTCGCCTGGGCGATCAAGCCAACGATCCGATGACCTTTGTCGAACCAGCAAAAAGCTTGTGCAGCTGTCAGCAGATGGAGGGTTAGAAACGCCGCTACGAAAGCGACAATTAAATCAACCCGGAAGTTTGGCATTTCGGATTGTATACCGGCGTAGGGAGGCTCTAATCAACCTGCATACATCGGCTGCCGATCGCGCAGCGCCAGCCAGCCCCGGGCGATGCGATAGATGACCCAGAGACCGGTCCCGACCCAAAGGCCGAACGCGAGAGGGATACCGACGAAGGTAGCGAACAGCAACGCGCCGACGACGAACCATAGCAGCGCAAACCAGAAAGTGCGAATCTGCCAGCGAAAGTGCGATTCGAGGAAGGTGTCGCGCGCCTCTTCTTTTTTGAGGTAGTTGATGACGACCGCAATGATCGAAGGGACGCCAAAAACGAACGCGCCGACGATCGTGGCTGCGGTTGTTATGCCGATGACCAGACTCAGGGAGTGCAACGCGTAAACCAGATGGGCAACGTTAACGAGGGATGGCGGCGGCTCCAGACGAATTGCGGCTTGTTCGGGCATGAGCGTGTTCCCCGGGCGAGACATGTGACACTCTGATCAACGATCGCGTCTAGGTCAAGTCCAGCGACCCCGATCTCACTGATTTTAGATTCTCGATTGTGATTTTGGATTCGATTCGTGAACTATCGCGGTAAGCGAGCGGAACATTTGAATCGGCGGCCACGAGCTGCAAATTTATTTTGGCCGGCAGTGCTCCCGACCTAAAAAACTGGTTAAGCTGTGGGTCAAAGCCATGCTCGTTTCGCCGCAAACGCCGCTGACAAGTTTCGTCCTGCTTTATGCGGCGATGTATGCGGCGTTCGGAGTTGCTTCGCCATTCCTGCCTGCTTTTGTCAACGCGCGCGGCTTGGCGCCCGAGCAGCTCGGGCTCGTGCTCGCGTCCGGCACCGCCGTGCGCTTGCTTAGCTCGCCGCTCGCCGGCCGCATCGGCGACTTGACTCAGGCGCTCCGCACCGTGCTCGTCGTCTGCACCGCGCTTGCCGCCTCGGTTACCTTGGGATATCTGCCGGCGCATGGATTTTGGATCTTACTCGGAATGAGTTTGCTGCATGCCGCCTCGCTCGCGCCGATTACCGTCTTGGCGGATGCCTTGGCGTTGGGGTCCGCCTCTCCGCCGCCGGGCAGCGGCCGCCGCGGCTTCGAGTACGGCTGGGTGCGCGGCACCGGCTCGGCCGCCTTCATTGCCGGCACTTTGCTGTCCGGGCAGGCGGTGAGCGCTTTCGGCCTCGAGCTGATCGTCTACCTCCAGGCCGCTTTACTCGGCGCGGCGGCTATCGCCGCGACCCTCGTTCCTGAGCTGGTTCACCGTCGGACCGCCCAAGCCGTGCGCGAGCCGGCGGCCGGCGTTCTCATTCTTGTCCGGCTTCCGCTGTTTCGGAATCTTGTTCTGGTAGCGGCACTCATCCTCGGCAGCCACGCCATGCACGACGCCTTTGCGGTGATCCGCTGGAGTGCCGCCGGAATCGGCCCGGCGACCGCGAGCTTGCTCTGGTCAGAATCGGTCGCGGCCGAGGTCTTGGTGTTCTTCGTCATCGGCCCGGCGGTGGTGAACCTGCTCACACCGGCGGGCGCCCTCGCGGTTGCGGCACTGGCGGGCATGTTGCGTTGGGCGGTGGCGGCGCAGACCACCGATCTAATGGCGCTGGCGCTGGTGCAGCCTCTTCACGGCATCACCTTTGCGCTGCTTCATCTCGCCTGCATGCGCCTGATCGCGCGCATCGTGCCGCCAGGGCTCGAAGGCACGGCACAGGCGATTTACGGTACGGTCGGCATCGGAGCAGCCGTCGCATTGCTGACGCTCGTCTCCGGGGCGCTCTACGCGCGCTTGGGCGCGCAGGGTTTTTGGGTCATGTCGGCGCTGTGCGCGCTGGCTTTGCCGTTGACCTGGAAGCTGCGGCAGCCCGCACTCGCGACTCTGCCGGGCCCGGCTTGACCCAAGTAATTTGGGTTTTTGCCCAAGTGTCTCCTTATCGCTGATGTCCACCCCAGCAGGCGCGTGTTGACAGCCGGTGCTGTGTCATCTACATGTGGCGCCGGACAAACTGCAATCACGTCCGGATCCAAATGATGGTCGTCTTACTGCGCCTGCTCGGGCGCTTGCCGATGTCGTGGTTTCATTGCGCCGGAAACGTCTTTGGCGTCGTCATGTATTTCTTTTCACCGCGCAGCGCGAGACACCTGAGGGAGAATCTTCGCGCCGCCGGAGTCTGTCTGAACGAGCAAGAGTATCGGGCTCTCCTCTATGAAGCCGTCGGCCATACCGGTAAGACCGCCGCCGAGTGGGTGAAGGTATGGTTCGCTCCGAAAGTTGAAATCGAGCGCTTGATTGTGGAATGCAAAGGATGGCAAAGCGTGGAAGCGGCGCGGCGCGACGGCAAGGCCATCATCTTTCTCACGCCGCATCTCGGTTCGTTCCAGTTCGCCATGCGTTTTATCGCCCACCGTATGCCGCTCACCGCGTTATATCGGCCGCCGCCGGTCCGCTGGCTCGAGCCCTGTATGATCGCCGGCAGCAAGCGATCTCAGTTGTCGCTTGCCCCGACGAATCGAAAAGGGGTGGTCGCGCTTATCCATGCGCTGCGGCGCGGCGAAGCGGTGGCCCTGCCGCCGGACCAGGCGCCAAACTCGCGCGGCGGAGTCTGGGCGGAGTTTTTGGGCCGGCCGGCATACACCACAACTTTGCCGAGAAAGCTCAAAGAGGCCACGGGTGCGGTTATGTTTGCCGTGTTCGCCGAGCGCTTGCGGCACGGCCGAGGTTTTCATGTGGAGGTTCAGCCGGTTGCGAGCGAAAATTTCGACGAGCGGGAGATCAATCGCGTCGTCGAGGCTCTCGTGCGCCGTTGCCCTGCTCAATTCCTGTGGAGTTACAACCGCTACAAGATCCCGCGTCACGCGCGCGAATTGGCGAGAGCCCCAGCCTTGAACCGTCATTCCTAAGACATCGCCCGCTTGAATGTCTCAAGCGAATCGTTTGATTATCGTGGCACGAGCAGTCCGACTATTTGCCGAACATTATTCAATGACTCCAGGCTCTCCACCGCCGCGATCAGCTCCGCGGCCCGATGCTCCGAAATTACCGCACCCGCATTGCCAAGAAATTTTTCGCGGACCTCGGTCTCGGTCATCGGGTTTTGCGGATGGCCTTTGGCGATTGTCGCGGTGTGACTAAAGCGGTTGCCGTCGTTCAACCATACCGTCACTGGGCAATAACGGCCCGGCTCGGGAATGCTCTCGTCACAAATCACATCCACCTTGCCGAGCGCCTCCTGAACAATCGGCTGATTGACCTTCTCGTCGGTAAAGGTTGCCAGCTCGAGTTTGCCTTCCAGGAAGCACATGGCGACGACATAATTGACGGCGAATTTGCCGCGCAGCCCGGTTTTCACTTCGGCAGCGTAGTGACGCTGATAGCGCATGGGTGGAATGGAGACTTCCACTTTGGCCACGTCTTCGTAGCGGATGCAGTGTTCCCGCTTCAGGAACAGCGCGGCATCGGCGGCGAGAAACTGAGGCGCACTGCACGGATGCTGTTTTAGGCCAAGACCGGGCGATTCGAGAAAGTAGGGCCCGCCGATGTTTTCGATCATTTTCTCGTAATCACATTTTCCCGGGCCGAAAAAGGTGTCGCAAAAACCGCGCGGCGCTTCGAGGATTGCAGGGTCGGCAGTGAAACCGGCTTGCGCAAGCAGCGCCGCTTCGGCCCCGTTGCGCGCTCCGTTGCCGGCGTGAAACGGTTTGACCATCGAGCCTTGCTGGCGATGAATCCCTCCTGCCGCAGAGGCGGCGACGCCGAGCGCCGCTTTGATCTTGTCGGGAGGGAGTTTCACTAAGCTCGCGCATGCGACCGCGGCGCCGAGGCTACCGAAGACCGGCGTGCTGTGAAAGCCGCGGTCTTGAACGTTGGGAGCGTTGGCGGCGATCTGACAAATTACCTCGATGCCGACCACATAGGCTTTGAGCAGCGCTACGCCCGGGGCGCCGAGGTTTTCAGCCAGGCTGAGCGCCGCGCCGAGCACCATGCTGCTGGGATGGCCGACATGTATAAGCGCGTCCCAGTCGTCAAAGTCCAATGCGTGCGCGAGCAAACCGTTGGCAAACGCCGCGGTTGGCACCGATGTTTTTGCCCGCGTGCCCCAAATCGAGGCTTCCGTGGATGCGCCGAGGCGTTCGCAGTACGCCAGAGCGATCTGCGCTGCCGGCTGATCGACCGCCGCCAGCGCGACTCCTAAGGTATCAAGAATGTGCAGCTTGGCGTTGATCCGGGTTTGCTGCGGTATTGCCGAAAACTCGGTCCGGTGAACGAACTCGGCCAACTTGTCGGTGACGGGTGGAAGCGCGGCCATCTTGTGCTCCTGAGGATTGGGATATATGAAAGTTGCAAATATCCGAAGATAAAGCCATTAAGCAATAGCAAGAGAAAGAAAGGCGTGCGCCGCGCGCCGCGCGCAGAACAACTAAAAAGGCGGGAGAAACGGATGAAGGGTTGTTTGGACGGCATCAGAGTCTTGGAATTGGGCAATTTTATTTCCGGCCCCTACGGCGCCATGTTGCTGGCGGACTTGGGCGCGGAAGTCATCAAAGTAGAAAATCCCAACGGCGGCGATCCTTTTCGCGGCTGGGACTTCGGTGGGGACCAGCCGAACTTTTGGGCGTACAATCGCGGCAAGAAGAGTGTGACACTCAATCTGCAGACCGCCGAGGGCAAAGAGATATTTTATCGATTGGTGAAGCAGGCCGACGTGGTCATGGACAATTACCGTCCAGGCGTAACCCAGAAACTCGGTATCGACTTCGAATCGCTTTCCAAGATCAACGAAAAGATTGTTTGCTGCTCGATCACCGGCACCGGACCGACGGGGCCGTACGTCAAGCGGCCCGCCTATGACACGGTGGGTCAAGGAATGGGCGGTATGATGAGCGTTCTGATGGACCCGCAGAATCCCAAACCGGTCGGGCCGGCCTACTCGGATTGCTTGAGCGGCATGTTCTCGGCATTGGGTATTTTGGGAGCGCTGATGGCGCGCACACGCACCGGCAGAGGGCAACAGGTCGACGCCACCATGGTCGGCTCGATCCTCGCGTTCCTCAATGCGCCGGCCACCGAAACTTTAGCCCACGGCAAAATACCGGGCCCGTATACCCGCCCGCGCCAATCGCAAACCTATGCATTTGCGTGCGCCGACGGCGCCATGCTGGCGATTCACTTGTCCTCGCCGCAAAAATTCTGGGAAGGGCTGTGCAGGTCGGTCGGCCATCCGGAGTTGATCGATGACCCGCGCTTCAAGACGCGGCCGGACCGCCGTGCCAATTACGATGAGCTCAACAAAACCTTTGCGGTCTTTTTCAAAGAACAGCCGCGTTCGGTCTGGATCGAGCGCCTCGAAGCGAACGACGTGCCGCATACGCCGGTATACAATCTGAAAGAGGTCTTTGACGATCCGCAAGTCAAACATATGGGGATGGAGATCGCGATCGAGCGCAAAGGCAAGCCGACTATCCGCACTGTCAAGTTCCCCGTGACCTATAGCAACACTCAAGCGGCTCACCCGACCCCGCCGCCCGAGCTCGGCGAGCATAACCAGGAATTCCTGACGGCACTCGGATATGACGGGAAGAAGATCGCGGAGTTTAAAGAGAAGGGTGTAATCTGACGCCAATCGGACCGCCACCTTCTACCTCCCCCGCAGATTGCGGAAAGGAAAGAGGAGGCGCAATCGACTGCCACTGGAGAAAAAATGAACGGCTGTTTGGAAGGCATTAGAGTGTTGGAGCTGGGAAATTTTATTTCCGGGCCCTACGGCGCCATGTTATTGGCCGACATGGGTGCGGAAGTTGTCAAGGTAGAGAACCCGGATGGCGGCGATCCTTTTCGCGGCTGGGATTTGGGTGGGGACCAGCCGAATTTTTGGGCGTACAATCGCGGCAAGAAAAGCATCACGTTGAACTTGCAGACTCCGGAAGGGAAAGAAATTTTTTTGAAGCTCGCCAATAAGGCCGACGTCGTGCTCGATAACTATCGGCCCGGCGTCATGCAAAAGTTGGGGATCGATTACGACACCGTCAGCAAGACCAATCCCGGAGTGATTTACTTGTCGATCACCGGCACGGGTCCGACCGGTCCTTATGTCAGACGGCCGGCGTACGACACGGTCGGTCAGGGTCTCGGCGGGATGCTGAGCCTGTTAATGGAGGCGAAGAATCCCCGGCCGATCGGCCCCAACTTCGCCGATAGCCTGAGCGGCATGTTCGCGTGTATCGGCGTGCTCGGTGCCATTGCCGCGCGCGCAAAAAGCGGCAAAGGCCAGCAGATTGATACGACCATGGCCGGCTCGGTGCTCGCGTTTTTGATTGCGCCCGCGACCGATTCGCTTGCGACCGGCAAGATTCCAGGACCGTACACGCGGCCGATGCAGTCGCAAACCTACGCTTTCAGCGGCTCGGACGGTTTGCCGTTCGCGATTCATCTCTCGTCGCCGCAAAAATTCTGGGAAGGGTTATGCAAAGCCGCGGGCCATCCCGAGCTGATCGATGATGCCCGCTTTAGCACCCGCCCCAACCGAAGGAAGAATTATAATGAGCTTGCCAGTGTCTTTGCGGCATTCTTCAAAGAAAAGCCGCGCGCCTACTGGATGGAGCAACTGGAAGCCAACGACGTGCCCCACACGCCGGTCTACAATATGCAGGAACTGTTCGAAGACCCGCAGATCAAGCACATGGGACTCGAGATCACGATCGAGCGCAAGGACAAGCCGAACATACGGACGGTGGCGTTTCCGAACATTTACAGCGACAGCAAGAGTCCGCATCCGTTGCCTCCTCCCGAGCTTGGCGAGCACAACGCCGAATACCTTGCGCCGCTCGGCTATGACGAGGCGAAAATCAGAGAACTCAAGGAGAAGGGGATTATCTGACCTGGCGAAGGTTCGTACCCACAGGAAATCACTTTGCTAGGATCCGAAGGGGAAGGTCAAAGTTGCAACTACGCACGGCTACCGTTGACGATGCCGAGCAGCTCGTTTCGCTGCTGAAGGACATCGGCTGGTTTGAAGCTTCCGAGGGTGACATCGCCGAAGAGCCGAGTCAACGCGTCAAGGCGCAGCTCGCGTTAACTCTCGCCGACGATAGTCACGCCGTTTATGTCGCCGAAGACGGTGCAGCGATCATCGGCTATATCTCCGTGCACTGGATCCCCTACCTCTTCATGCGCGGACCGGAGGGATACGTTTCTGAATTATTCGTGCGTCATGCGGCGCGCGGGCAAGGAGTCGGGCGCCGTCTGCTCGAGTGGGTTAAAACGGAAGCGCGCCGGCGCGGCTGCGCGCGCTTATCACTGATCAACTTGCGCAATCGAGAGTCCTACCGGCGGCAGTTTTATGTCAAAGCGGGCTGGAGCGAGCGGACCGAGGCGGCTAACTTTCTTTACCCGATGGCTTAGACGCCTCGTATTAGTCGTTCTCAAGCTCGCGGCCCAAAAAATCGTCGACCAACGTCCACGCAAGCTCGGCCAATTTCGGGTCGTAGCACTCGCCGTCGGCCATGGCGAAACCATGTCCGGCACGGTGAAAAAAATGCCAGTCCAGCGGCTGGCCGTTAGCCTGGAAACTGGCCATCAGGCGTTGCTGCACCGGAACGCTGGCGACATGGTCGTTCGCGCCGAAGAAAATCTGCGACGGGCACTTGATGTCTTTCACGGCGTCATTGGGATGGCGCGGCCTCAACGGGCTCGGGCCCTCATCCCGCACCGACGGATAGTAGCCGACAAACGCGCGCACGCTCGGCGTCGCCGCAACAAAGTGAATGCCGATCCGGCCGCCCATGCAGTAGCCGACCACGGCGCAGCGCTTGGCGTCAACTTCAGGTCTGTTTCGTAGGTAATGCCAGGCAGCGGTGAGGATTTCAGTGAACTGGCCGTCGCTGGTTTTTTTTTGCGCCTGGTGAACCCCGTCGGATTCACCGAGCATCTTGTACAGGTCCGGGACCAGAGTCGTGTAGCCGAGTTTGGCGAAGTTACAAACGTTGACCTTCATGTTTCCGGTCACGCCGTAGTGGTGGTGCACGATCATCACTGCGGGTCCGGGTTCTTTGCGGTCCGGATGAGCCAGATAGCCCGGTATATTGTCTTTGTCCGCGGTCAGGTCTCGGTTAATGATTTTCATGAGCGCGCTCCTCCATCAGGCTTTCGCCTCCTTATTACGATTGGATGTAAAACTCAACCGTACGGGCGATCGCGGCCGTCGGGCCGAGTCAGGGCTCGATGCGCTTGTCGTCGAGAAAAAAGTGCACTCGCTCACTGTTCGCATAAAGACCGATGCGCTCGCCCGGCCGAAAGCGTCGCTCGCGATCGCTCCTAACGACCACATCAGTATCGGCGCATTTGACATGCAGAAAGCGGTCGGAGCCGAGGTCCTCGATCAAATCGATCTCACCGCCTAGCCACTCCTGATCCGCGCCGGCCACGTAAAAATCCTCGGCACGAACACCAACGGTCAAAGATCGTCCTGCCAATCGCGCTAGAGCGTGTGGCAGCACGCCGGCAAGGTTCAAGCGCACGCGATGACATTGGAGGACGGCGCCGGTATCGTCCAATTTCCCCGCGAAAAAATTCATCTGCGGAGTGCCGACAAAGCCGGCAACCATCAAATTGGCGGGCTTGTGATAAATTGCGCCCGCCGCGCCGATTTGCTGGATTCTTCCTCGGTCCAAGACAATAACTTTTTCGCCGAGAGTCAGGGCTTCCGCCTGATCGTGGGTCACGTAAAGGATGGTTGCTTTGAGGCGGCGGTGCAGCCGTGCCAGCTCGACGCGCATGCTCGCGCGCAAGGTCGCGTCCAAATTGGACAGCGGCTCATCGAAGAGAAAAATCCGCGGTTCACGCACGATCGCGCGCCCGAGCGCCACCCGTTGTCTCTGACCGCCGCTCAGAGCTTGCGGGCGGCGCTGCAACAATTGGTCAATTTCCAATAGCCGCGCCGCGTCTTTGACCTTGGGACCGATCTCGTTCGTCGACATGCCGCGCAGGCGCAAAGAGAACGCGAGATTGTCGAACACCGTCATGTGCGGATAAAGAGCGTAATTTTGAAAGACAAAGGCGATGTCGCGATCTCGTGGAGCCAGGCGGTCGATGCGCTCGGCATCGATGAAGATTTCGCCGCCGCTCGGCTGCTCGAGCCCGGCGATCAGGCGCAGTATAGTGGATTTACCGCAGCCGGACGGACCGAGGAGGATGCAAAACTCGCCGTCGGCGACTTCGAAGGAAACGTCCTCCAAAATTTTTGCGGCGCCAAACCGTTTGGACAGACTTTTCAGCGAGAGCGCAGCGATGGTCCCTCCGGCGTCAATCGGAAAATTTGCTGATACCGGTAAAATTACCCTTTCACTGCACCGGCCGACAAGCCGCGCACGATGCCGCGTTGAAAAATCAAGGTGAGAAGCACCAGCGGAATCGTCGCGATCGTCGAAGCAGCGGCGATCTCGCCCCAGGGCATCGTGTATTCTCCCGGAAACAGCGCGATACCCACCGGTAACGTCTGCACCGTCGGGTCGGTCATGATGATCAGGGCGAAGAAAAATTCGTTCCAGGCATGGATAAAGACCAACAGCCCGGCGGTCAGGATGCCCGGCGCGGCGAGAGGCAAGACGACTTTGTAGAGGGCCTGCGTTCGCGTGCAGCCGTCGGTGAGCGCGGCCTCTTCGATCTCGCGCGGGACCTCGCGAAAAAAAGTTGTGAGGATCCAGATCGCGAGCGGCAGGGACAGTGCGATGTAGGCCGCTACAAGGCCGTGATAAGTATTGAGCCACTGCAAACGGTCGAGGATGATCCACACCGGACCGGCAACCGCGATCTGCGGAAACATGGAGACGACGAGCAACAGGAGCAGATAAAAGTTGGTCCATTTTAGTTCGAAGCGCGCGATCGCATAGGCGGCTAGTGAGCCAACGGTGACGGTGATGAGCGACGTCAGACCGGCGACGATGGCGCTGTTGCCAACGTAATGAAGCAGACCGTAGTGTTGCAGCGCCGATCGGTAAAAGCCCAAATGAAACGACGGGATCAACGTAGGTGGGATCGCGGTCAGTTGCGCGCCGGTCTTGAGCGAAGTCAGAACGAACCAGAGGAACGGCACCAGGCAATAGAGCACGATGCCGACGTAAAAGAGCCTGATGGCGCTTGATCGCTTCATGAGGCCTGACCTTGTTCCCGACCGGCTTTAAAGGCCCGCAAGTAGGCCAGCGCCAAGACCACCGCCATCAAGAAAACCGTCACGGCGACCGCCGAGCCGTAGCCGATCATCCCTTCGCCGAAGGTTTTCTTGTAACCGTAGAATTGCAGTACGTTGGTGGCGTCGGCCGGGCCTCCTTGGGTCATCACATATACGAGATCGAACACCCGGAGAGAGTCGATGGTGCGGAACAGCAAGGCCAGGAGCAGCGCCGGTTTGAGCAGCGGCAACGTTACGTGGCGAAACTTCTGCCAGCCGGTGGCGCCGTCCACGCTCGCCGCTTCGTAGAGGTCATCGGGTATGCTTTGCAGGCCGGCCAGGATGATCAAGGCTGCAAAAGGGGTGGTCTTCCAGATCTCGGCGATCATGATCGCGATCAGCGCAAGATAGGGATCGGCAAGCGGAGCCGAATAGCGCGACGTATCCCCGCCGAAAAGCATGAAATTCACCAAGCCGTAGCGGTCGTTGAATATGAAACGCCACATCTGCGACGCCACCACTGTCGGAATCGCCCAGGGAATCAACACCACAGCGCGCAACAGGCCGCGGCCGCGAAACCCCTCATTCAACACCAGCGCAATGCCCAGGCCGAAGAGCAATTCGAGCGGAATCGTGATGCCGATAAACACCAGAGTCGTGCGCAGCGACGCGAGCGCCACGGGATCGGTCAGCAAGTCACCGTAATTTTCCCATCCGACCATGCGCTGCCCGAGCCAGGGAAGCGTCAGAATCATCCGGTAAAAACTCAAGCGGAATGATTCGATGATCGGGAAAAGGGAAAAGACGGCGACGAACAAGAAGCTCGGCAGAAGAAAGAGCAGGGCGAGGCGTTGCGAATTCTTCATGGAGCCTGGTGGCGCAGCAGATCGAGCACGCGGTTCATGTCGCGTGATGCCCAGGCCGCGCGCGCGTCTACATCCGTGTCGGGCAAAGCCAGCGCCGAGCTGAAATAGCGCTGCATGATGTTCGACAACGGCACGTACACCGGCGTCGTCGGCCGCGGCACCGCTTGCTTGAAGGTCATCAGAAATGATTTCAGTTGAGGAATTTTCTTTTCGATCTCTGCGTCTTCGTAGAGGGCGGCGCGGGTCGGCGCGCGGCCGGCGGCGAGTGCAAGGCGCTTTTGCATTTCATTGCCGCTCATGAACGCGGCGAAGCGCCACGCTAGGTCGGGTTTCGTGGAAAAACGGCTGATGCCGATCTGCCAGCCGCCGAGCGCGGCCACGCCTTGGCCGGGGGAGAAGCCGGGCAGCGGCATCACCCCGATCTTGCCGGCGATTTTGGATCTTTCGCGATCGTTGGCAACGGTCCAGGCATAGGGCCAATTGCGATGAAAAATTGCCCGCCCCTCGGTGAAGAGCGCGAGCGACTCGGGCTCCTCATAGGCGAGCACGCCGCGGTGAGATATCTCTCCGATGATACGGTCGCGCACGAAACGCACGGCAGCGATCGACGCAGGGCGATCCAGCGCGCTGGCCATGCGAGTCTCGTCCCACAGGTTGCCGTTGTTGCCGAGGATATATTCCATCATGTTGCAGACGAGCCCTTCGTATTGTTTGAACTGGGCGGAAAAACCGACAAGTCCGCGGTCTTGTTCACGAGCGAGCACCGTCTTGGCGGTATCAACGAGGTCAGGCCAGGTATGCGGCGGCGGCAGTTTGTGCTTCTCCAAAAGGTCTTTCCGGTAGTAGAGCAGGCCGGCGTCGATGAATAACGGCACGCCAAAAATTTCCCCCCGGTATTGATTCGCCAGCAGCGGCGCTTCGAGAAATTTCGCTCTTTCGGCGGCAGTGAAATACCGACCGAGAGGGAGCGCCCAGCCGGCCGAGGCGAACTCGGCGGGCCAAATGACATCCATGACGAAGACATCCAGCCGAGTGTCGCGGTTTTTTAATTTTTGCGCGAGCAGGTCGTGGAGCTGCGTCGATGACTGGGGGCCGACCTCACTCACGACTTTCACGCCGGGGTTTTGCCGCTCAAAGTCGGCGATTCCCCGGTTCCAAACCTCCGGCGCTTCGGAGCGCCACGTGACAAAGCGCAGTTCGGTGACCTGCGCATCGACTATGGCTGCGTGGATGCCGAACAGGACCGCGAGGAAAATTCCGATCTTTTCTGCAGTAGACATGTTGCGGGTGTTCCGCGCTAAAGGGCGTCATCCGGGCCCGGCGCCCGCTGGCTGCGCACGGTGCGAGCGTCGCAACCGTCATTCTATGAGAATGCGACGCTGAAGAAAGTGGCTAAGCGATTTTTTTCGCCGAACCAGCTAACCCGGCAGGGGCCAGTCCAACCACTCGGCAAGACCGCGCCCCATGATCCACTCCAGCTCTCTCGCCGAGAGTGTTTTCATCTCTTCGGTGAACAGCGTCACGACTTCCCTGTAGGGGCAAGGCAAATGGGAAAGATCACTGCCCCAAAAACAGCGCTCGGGCCCGAAGGCATCGACGACGCGGCGGACGAGCGGATGCAATGTCGAAAACGGAAAAGGTTCATCGACGTAGCAGGGCAGCGCCGAGACTTTGACCGCAACGTTTTTTAGCCGTGCGAGCCGGATGACGTTATCCACCGACGGGCCGAGCGGTTTGCCGCGCAACGTGGAGTTGAGACCCATGTGATCGATCACGAGCCGCAATCCGGGATGGCGCTCGGCGATCTCGCCCAGCTTCGGTACATCATTGGGGGCCAAGGCCATGACCGGAATATCGTAGCGCTCCGCGGCGTCCCAGAACCAGTCCGCGGTGCCGTCGTTCAGCCAATCAGCCGACCGGCCGCGATTGAAAACCATCCTGACGCCAAGCATATGCGGCTGATGTTTCCACGTCGCGATCAATTCGCGGCTCTCCGGCTTGATCAGAGACAACCGTCCCATGACGGCGAAGCGATCGGGATAGAGGCGCGCAGCTTGGAGCGCGGTGTCGTTGCGGTCGGCCTCCCAGGTGGGCGGCACGAGCACGCAGCGCGCGACCCCGGCGGCGTCCATCTCGCGCAACAGCTCCTCGTGCCCCAGCGGTACCAGCCGGTGCGGCGTGGAGGCGTTTTCCGTTGCGTAAGGCTTCGCCGGCGTCTCCGGCGCCCAGATGTGCACCTGCGAGTCGATGATCAGCATAAGGTCCCCCCATGCAATTTGAAAACCGATCGGGTCGATATCGTCTTGGTAATTTAGCCTGCTTGTCACGTCAAGGAAAAAGAATTTCTCCAGAAGCTCGAAATGACAATCCGCACGGCTGCTCTATAAGCCAAGATGCGTTTGTCCCTCGATCACTGATTGATCCAGTTCAAACAATCGTCGCAGTGCAGTCTACGAAGGCGATGCTAAATGACCGACGATCTTGTCCGCGGCTTCTTCGCCGGTGCGGACGCAGTCGGAGATGCCGACCCCGTGATAGGCGCTGCCCGCGAGCGTCAGGGTGGAAAACCGTCTGAGCGCGTTTTCAATGCGTTGAACGCGCGCATCGTGACCGACATGATATTGCGGCATGGAACTGGGGTGGCGCCAGATGCGCGCGAAACACGGTTGAGCCTTGACGCCAAGCAAGTCAGCCAATTCGCCGCGGACCATTTGCTCCATTGCTCGGTCCTCCAGGTCGAGTAGCTCGGGCTGGAGGGCGCCGCCGACGAACGCCCGCAGCAAAATATTGTCTTGGGGGGCTCTGCGCGGGTACTTTAGACTGCTGAACGTACACGCCAAGATTTTTCGCCGTTCGAGCGCCGGTACGACGAAGCCGAAGCTGTCGGGTTGACACGAAAAATCGGTGCGGCGGTAAGCGAGCGTCACTGTCGCTGTGGACGCATAGACGATTTGCCGGAGCTCGCCGGCCGCGTCTTCCGCGAGCGCTGAGAGGATTCTGCCGGCTTGAAACGCCGGTGTGGCCAGGATTACGGCGTCGGCCGAAATCGTTTGCTCATCGGCAACGGTGACGCGCCAAGTTGCCGGGCTTTCGTCGTGAGCCAGCCGTGTGGTCGGTGCTTCGAGACGAATGGTGTCTTGCGGGAGGCGCCTTACGATCGCGTCGACCAGTTCCTGCATGCCATCCGTCAGAGTGACGAACAAGCTCCAGCGCGCGCCGCTGCCGGATTGCCGATCGCGAGCACGGCGGCGCTGTTCGCGCCACATTGCGTATGTGACGCTGCGGTGTCGGCGCTCCATTTCCTGGAAGCGCGGCATGGTGGCGCCGAGACTGAGCTGGTCGGGGTCCGACGCATAGATGCCGCCCACCAACGGCTGAGCGACGCGTTCGAGCGCTTCGGTGCCGAAGCGCCGCCGCACAAAGGCGCCGAGACTTTCGTCGCCATTGCGACCGCCGCGGGGGATCAGGAGTTCGCTGGCCATGCGTAACTTCCCGGACCAGGAGAACAGCGGAGTTCGAATAAACGGCCGGACACGAGTCGGCGCGAGCAGAAAGAATCCTTCGGGCAGCGCGAGCAGCTTCCCGCGGCGGACGACGTAGATCTTTTGATATGCCGCTTGGGTGGACAGTAGGTGGGATGAGAGACCGATGCGCTCACAGAGGCGCAGCGCCCAGGGCTTTTCCGTGATGAAAGAGTCCGGGCCGGCCTCGACGAGAAAATCGCCGACCCGTTCCGTCGCAATGGCGCCGCCGAGGCGGGAAGACGCCTCGAGAAGTACAACTTCGATGCCCAACGATTTTTGCTGATTGATCTCGACGGCGCGATGCGCGGCGGCGAGTCCGGCGATACCGCCGCCGATGACGACGATGCGACGGCTCATGCTGTTGAAGGTCGAGAATGGAGGATCGATAATCGAGGATCGTGATTCTCCATCCTCTACCTTCCATCCTCGACGGCTTTGATCCTGTCCTCGATTATCTTGGCGATCATGCGGACAAACGTCGGGTGATCATTGGGGCAGCTCGCGCGCACCATATGTAGATTCAAATCGCTTGCCAGCTGCCGCGCTTCGATGTCGAGATCATAAAGCACCTCGACATGATCACAGACAAACCCGATGGGCGCGACTATAACTTCGCCACATCCTTCGGCGGCCAGCCGTCGCAGCGTTTGCCCGATATCCGGCTCGAGCCACGGATCGCTGGGTTTGCCGCTGCGGCTTTGATAGGCAAGCGACCAATTCGAGTGACCGAGCTGGCCGACGATCATTCTCGCGCTGGCGTTCAGCTCGGCAACGTAAGGCGATCGCTCTGCCATGGGAACGGGAAGACTGTGCGCCGTGAAAATGAGCGGTGCCGTGGCTCTTTGACCGGCCGGAAGTTTCGCAAAGCCGCTTTCAATGAGTTCGGTCCAGGTTTGAATGAAAAGCGGATGATCGTGCCAGCCGGCGCAGTAATCGACCGCCGGCGCGTTGCCGCCCAGCTCGGCGCGCGCCATGGCGACATCGCTTTGATAACGCTCCCAACTCGCTTCGCTTCGGTGCGAGGAGAGGATGAAGCCGAGCGCACGCGTGACGCCATCGTTGGCCATCCGTTTGAGGGTGTCGGTGAAAAACGGGCTGCTGTTGCGCAGACCGACGTAAACCGAAAGCGGTGTGCCCTCTTCGGTCAAGCATTTTTGCAGCGCCTCCGCTTGACGGAAAGTGATTTCGTTTAATGGCGATTTGCCGCCGACCGCCTGGTAGTGACGGGCGACTTCTTCGAGCCGCTCCGGCGGGATCGGAACCCCCCGGGTGACGCGAGCGAGGAAAGGGCGAATTTCTTCCGGCGAGGTCGGCCCGCCGAAGGCGATCAGCAGAACGGCTTGGTAAGGCTGAGACACGATCCGGCTACTGGAATGTTGTGGCAATGGCCTGATGGAAGAACGGCAGCAGCCGTTAATCCCCTATCGCTTTGTTTGCCCGATACCCCATCACTCCACCACTCCAATCCCGCTCTTCACCTTGCGCTTAGCTCGTGCACGGCGTCCACAAGGGCGATCACATGATCGACGGGCGTCTCGGGCAAGACGCCGTGCCCCAAATTAAAAATATGGCCGGGACGGCCGGCGGCGCGGCGCAGGATGTCGGCGGCGCGCGCGCGGATTTCTTTTGGTGAGGCGAATAACGCAACCGGATCGAGATTGCCCTGGACTGCGACGTCGTGACCGACGGCGGCCCAAGCTTCGTCGAGATTTACGCGCCAATCGAGACCAATCACGTCACCGCCGGCGGCGCGAATTTGCTTGAGCGCGCCGGCAGTGCCGGTGCTGAAGCTGATGACCGGCACTGCCGGCGTAATCGCATCGATCACGGCTTTGGTATAAGGCAGGGCAAAGGTTTCGTAATCCCGCGGCGTCAAACAACCGGCCCAGCTGTCGAAGAGCTGGACCGCCTGAGCGCCCGCCTCAATTTGGCCGTTCAGATAGTTCGCGACCAGTTTGGCGAGCCGGCCCATCAATCGATGCCAGGCTTGCGGCGCGCTGTAGAAAAGTTTTTTGGTGTGAACGTAGTTGCGCGACCCGCCGCCCTCGATGAGATAAGACGCTAAAGTAAACGGCGCTCCGGCAAAGCCGATGAGCGGCACCTTGTTGTTGAGCGCTTGCGAAATCTTCCTGACGGCATCGTAGACAAAGGAGAGCTCCTGCGACGGATCGAAATCGCTCAAGCCCTCGACATCTTTGCCGTCGCGCACCGGACGATGAATGATCGGCCCGTCGCCTTTCGAATATTCCAAGCCGACACCCATGGGTTCGAGGATGAGCAAGATGTCGGCAAACAATATTGCTGCGTCGACACCGAGCCGCTCCACCGGTGTGATCGTGATCTCCGCGGCGAGATCGGGATTTTTACACAACTCAAGAAAGTCATGCTGTGCGCGAAGCTTGCGGTAATCCTCCATGTAGCGGCCGGCTTGGCGCATCAGCCAGATCGGCGTGTACGATGCCGGTTGGCGGCGGCACGCCGCAAGAAAGGGATGCGGGCAAATCGTCATGTTGGATCGTTGGTCAAAACACTAGGAAGCTTTGTGCGTAAAATCAACCGGCACGATGGCGCGGCGTGGCGGCGCCGATGGTCGCTTCGCCGTACTTTTTGCGCAGATCGTCAATCGCTTCATAGAGCTTTTCGTAAGACCTGCGCTGGGCCCGATTCAACAGGGGCTCCTGCCAGCCGGAGCTCTGGAGCGCGCCGGCGCTCACGCCGAGCAGGCGCACCGCTCGGCCTTGAGCGACATTTCGCCTGACCAGATCGCTGACGATGGCGAACATCTCTTTGTCAAAGCAAGTCGGCGACGCCAGCGTATGGGAGCGGGTGAAAGTGTGAAAATTGGTATAGCGAACCTTTACCGTCAAGCAGCGCGCGTATAATTTCTCCCGGCGCAAGCGCCCGCCGACTTCTTCGACCAGTTCCCACAGGATGCGCTCCATGCTTGCGATGTCCGTGACCGGCTGTTCCAATGTAGTTTCATTGCCGACCGAATGATCGTGATGCTGGCTGCGCTCGCTGGTTTCGCCAAGATCGAGATAGCGCGCTGCCATATCGCTGCGCTTCAGTAGATCGGCGACCGTCTTCAGGCCTTTTTGATCGAGGATTCTGCGAGTCTTCGGACCGATGCCGGGAACCATTTCCACGGCAAGCGGCGCCAGAAACTCTCTTTCCGAGCCGGCCGGCACGAAAATCAAGCCATGCGGCTTGGCTAACGTTGCGGCGATTTTGGCCGTGACTCGACTGGTTGCAAGTCCGCCGGAAGATGGTAGGCCAAGGTCGTTTGCGATACGGCGGATGATCGTATCCGCGGTCTTGAGCGGCGGGCCGAAGAGGCGGTCGGTGCCGGTGAGGTCGACCAGACCCTCGTCGATCGAGAGCGCGCGCACGTTGGGCGAATATTGCTCGAGGATGGCAAACACTCCTGCGGAGAACTTCGAATAGACGCGCCGCCGGTTCGGTAAAAAAATCCCTTGAGGACAAAGCTTCCTCGCCTGAAAACCCGGCATGGCCGAACGCACGCCGAATTTACGCGCTTCATAGGAAGCCGAAGTGACGACGCCGCGGCCGTTACGGCCGCCGACGATGACCGGTTTGGCTCGAAGGCGGGGGTCGAGCACCTGTTCGACCGATGCGTAAAAAGCATCCATGTCGATGTGGAGGTACCAGTGCATGTTGACGTCGATCGGAGGCGGCGTTTAGCGCGTGTAAAGCGCATTAATGAAGCCGGAAGCCTCGAGCTTCTGAACAAATGAATTGTCGTAAAAGTCTTCCGGCCGGACCTGTTGCGCTCTCGGGGATTTCGCGACATCCAGGACCGCCTTGACTTCTTCCTTCGTCATCAAGGGTACCCGCGGAAAGGCGTCGGCGTAGTCGTCGTAGATGCCGTCAAGCGCCCGGCGATTATCGGTCTTGAGAAACTTGCCGATCGCCTTGAGCGCGGTCTCCTTGTCTTTTTTGATCACGGCGATCGACTCGCTGTAGGCTCGCAAAAAGCGCATGATCGCATCAGGTTTTTGCTGAATCATTTTGCGGGTCGTGGCGACCGCCACAAAAATAAAAGGGATATTGAGTTCGGTCACATTGACAATCTGTTTGAGTCCCAACTCCTGCGCCTGAAAGATCGTCGGCACCGACATGATGCCTGCCTGAGCGTTTCCGGCTTTGAGCATGCTTAGGAGCGCCGGCATATTGCCGGCATAAAGAATTTTCACGTCCTTGTCCGGAACCAGACCGAACCGTCGCAAAACCATACGAGTCGCGTAATCGGTCGAGGCGGCGGGCTGTGTCGCCACAACGACTTTTCCTTTCAGATCGTGGACCGACTTAATGGAGGGATCGCCATAAAGCTGAAAGATAAATCGAGATACCGTGCTGGCCACGTAAACGGTATCGGCGCCTTCCAGAGCAACGTCGATGCCTTGATTGCCTACCAGACCGATCTCTTCGCTGCCCGCCGCGAGCGCTTGAACCGCGGTAGTCGCCGCCAGGTAATTAAGATTATGTTGGAGGCCATGCTTGGCGAACAGCGCAAGCTCTTGCGCTACCCAAACAGGCGCCATCGAGCCGCCGAGCGCATTGTAGACGACACGCAGCTTCGGCGCTTCGGCGGCGAACAACCTGGCATGGGAGAGCGGGAAGGCCCACAGTGCGAGACTGACAGCGATCAACCGCCACGCAATGCCAGGTTTAAACTTCATGGCCACCTCGGTGAAGCTTCGATAGATAGCGGTAACTTTAGTGAGCTGGTTTGCTTTGTGTCAAGCGGAAATGGCCTTTTGGGTACGACTTTGCTCTCGCGGTCGATCTGCCACGCTAATTCTCTAAACTTTCATGATCGCTGCACAATAAATTAAGTCAACGATCAACCGGTGCGTCGTTGGCCCCGGACGGCTGAAAAGATTATCGCCAGCGCGGTGAAAAAATTCAGCACGTAGATCGTCGTGCTGAAGGCATCCATAAACGTTTCCGGTGCGGCGCGCCAGTTTTCGGGATCGCCGATTTGAGTGCTGCTGAATCCCGCGGCGGCCACCAGGTGACCGAATAGGGTCGCCGAGAGCGCTACGCCCATGGCGCCGCCGGCGCGCGCCGTGGTCGCGATCATGCCGGCGCCGGCGCCGATTTTCTCCGGGCTGACGGCGCCTAGAATCGAGCTTTGGTTGGGCGCGTTGAAGAGTGCCCAACCCACGCCCCAGATCACCAGGGGAACCATGATTCTCAGCAGCGAAGCGTGGATATCCAGGGAAGCCAAGAAGAACTGCGCCAGCGCGACAATAGCGCAGCCGATCGTGCAGAGGAGCCGCGAGCCCAGACGATCCGACAAGGCGCCGGCGATCGGCGCCATGATCATGATGACCAAAGAATCGGCGACGATAATCCAGCCGACCTGCGATGGCGAATAACCGAGGAGATATTGCAGATAGAAGGGCAGGAGAAAATTAATTGCCGACAATGTGCCAGCGACTAAGAACAAACTTGAAATTCCTGCGCTGAAGAGCCGATCGTGAAACATCGACAGAGTCAGAATCGGTGTCTTGGCTCTCGTTTCGATACGCAGAAGAAAAATTAACGAGACCAGCGAAAACGCCAGTGTTGAAAGAAAAACCGGATGGCGCCAGCCGACCCGGGGCAGCTGATCGATCGCGTAGATAAACAAGCCGTTGGTCAGGAGCAGCAGGAACGCCCCCGGAAGGTCGACGGCGAACTTTTCTCGTGCTCGGGTTTCCGGGACGACCTTCCAGGCGAGGTAAGCACCCCAGATACTGAAGGGCATGTTGATATAAAAGATCCAGCGCCAGCCGATCGTGTCGATCAGAAATCCGCCCAAAGACGGTCCGGTGAGAAAGCCAATATGAAACGCCGTCGACGTCAAACCCAGGGCCCGGCCCCGTTCGGCCTGCGGCAGATTAACTGAGACGATCGCTCTGCCATTTGCGGCGATCATTGAGCCGCCGATCGCCTGGACGGCGCGGAAGAAAATCAGTTGCCCGGTCGATTGGGCGAGACCGCACAGCGCGGACCCCGCCACAAATATTAAAAAGCCTAGGCTGTAAAATCGGCGCCGCCCGAAAAGATCGCCAAGTCGGCCCATGGTAATAATGAGACCGATCAAAACTAGATCGTAAACCAAGATCGTCCATTGAATGGTTGTAAACTCGCTGCGAAAGCTCGTCGTTAAAGTTGGGAGCGCGACTGTGATCGCGCGCAGATCGAGGCCGACAATGATCTGGCCGATACAGACGCTCAATAAGATCCAGCGCGCGGTTCGCTTGGCGCGATTGTCATCTTCGACGCTGATCATTTCGAGAGTTGTGCTGCTGAATTACTCCCGCTTCGATCCGCGGCACGGAGACCAGATCGCACTCTGATCCGGTGAGTGGAACGTCGCCCAGCTCAGTTCGGCAGAGCAGCGGGAAAATGATTCGAGCCACCGAAGCGCAGGGAACAGTGGAGCGATGAAAACGCCGGTTCCGTCGTTTGGCTCCATGAATCGTGATACACCGTCTTCGCGACCCTATGCGAGCGCCCGACCGTGCGCGTATCGTGTTTGTTTTTTTTGGAAATCAACAGAAGCGACGTTGCGTGTTTCCGTTGAGGTGGACTCATCTTATCGCGCGGCCATGTGCGCTTCAACTTAGGCAGGCGCTGAGAGACGCTGGATCAGTCTTGCCGGCCGCCGCGCAGCATCGAAAAAACAATCGCCAGGAGCGCGAAAGCATTGATGCAATGGACCGTGAAGCTAAAGGCGCCGAGAAATTGCTGCGGCTCGGACGACCAGCTCTCGGGCGATTCGATTTGTTGGGCGGTCAGCCCGCCGGTGGTCAGGGCGTGGGTCATGAGCGCACCCGACAAGGCGATGCCGATGGCGCCGCCGATTCGCGCCGTCGTCACGGTCATGCCGGATGCCGCCCCGACTTGGTCGCGCGACACCGCGCTCATGATTGCGCTCTGGTTGGGCGAATTGAATAACGCCCAACCAAGTCCCACGAGCAACTGCGGCAGGATCAGCTGGAACAAAGACGACTCTAGCGTAAACGAGCCGATCAAATACTGCCCGCAGACGATGATCGCGGCGCCGATGCTGCAAAGCAGACGCGAACCGAAACGATCAGAAAGCCAACCCGCTAGCGGCGCAAACAAGATGATTACGACCGAGCTGCCGATAATGATCCAGCCCATTTGCGTAGGAGTAAAAGCCATCAAGTTTTGCAGGTAAAACGGCAGCAGAACGCCGATGGCCGATTGGGTAGAGGTGACGAAGAACAGGCTCAGATTCGATGCGCTAAAAAGCCGGTTACGAAACAGCGAAAGATTCAATATCGGATTATCCGCTTTTTGCTCGGAGCGGATGAACAGCGCCAGACTCGCCAGCGACACCAAGAAAAACGCGAAGACCACCGGATGGCCGATGCCAAGATGCGGCAGTTGGTTGAGCGCATAGACAAAGCAGATGTTCGTGAGCAACAAATAGGCGGCGCCGGCGATATCGACTTTGACGGGCGCTTCGCTGGTCGCTCGCTCGCGCAGCACGCGCGATGCAAAATATGCGCAGGCGAGGCCGAGCGGTACGGTCATGAAGAAAATCCACCGCCAACCAATGGTGTCGATGATAAAGCCACCAAGCGTCGGCCCGGTCATGTAGCCGACGTGATAGGCCGTCGAGGTGATGCCTAAGGCCTTGCCGCGCTCGGAAGGAGGCGAATTGATTGTGACCAACGCCCGCCCATTGGCTAGAATAAGCGCACCGCCGATGCCTTGAAGCACGCGGAAACCGATCAACTGTCCGGAACTGTAAGCCAAACCGCAAAGCGTAGAACTTGCAACGAACAGCAAAAAGCCGAGGATGTAAATCCATTTGCGACCGAACAGATCGCCGAGCCGGCCGAGTGTCAGCACGAGTCCGATGACGGCGAGGTCGTAGACCAGAAGAACCCACTGGATGAACGAGAGGTCGGCATGAAAGACATGAGTGAGCGTCGGCAGCGCAATCTGAATCGCGCGGTGATTGATAGCGACCAGAGCGAGCCCGAGGGAGACCTGGTAAAGCACCAGGCGGGCGTGGGACCTTTGTTCGTCGGTAGGGGTCGCTACGGCCATGACCAAAAAAAGAGGGAGCAGGCTTAGTGGCGCTGCTCCCTCTTATTAAAACCTTGCGGAGCGGCTTAAAAGGATTCAGGCGTTAAAGTTTCCTGCAACTCCCGAAGCAATCTTTCTTTGGCGCGCTTGCGCCGCTCGGTTTTCTTGCTCTTGATGACGCTTACCGGCGGCGGAAGCTGCTTGCGCACCCGCGCCAAACCGGGCGGAACTCTTCTAGGCGGCGTCGTCAATGAATGATCCTTGGCTCGTAAGCGTCATGCGCCGCCGCGACGCTTCCGCGGCTGAAGCTTAACTCCTCGCCGGTCGCGTCGATCTTGACTGAATCGCCTTCTTTAAACTCGCCGGCAAGAATCTTCACCGCGAGCGGGTCTTGAATCAAACGTTGGATCGTGCGCTTGAGCGGCCGTGCGCCGTAGACCGGGTCGTAGCCCTTTTCGACAATGAGCGCCTGGGCACGTTCGCTGAGATCCAGCGAGATCTTTCGATGCGCGAGGTTTTGCCGCAGCCGCTTGAGTTGAATTTCGACGATCGCTTTGATCTCTTCGCGACCCAGATTGTTGAAGATAATCGTCTCGTCGATCCGGTTGAGAAACTCCGGCTTGAATGCCTCGCGCAGCGCGGCGTTGACCCGCCGTTCCATTTCTTTGCGGTCTTTACCGGCAAGCTCCTGGATGTACTGGCTGCCGAGATTCGATGTCATGATGATGACGGTATTTTTAAAATCTACGGTGCGCCCTTGTCCGTCGGTCATGCGGCCGTCTTCGAGAATTTGCAGCAGCGCGTTGAACACATCGGGGTGCGCCTTTTCGATTTCATCGAACAGCACCACGGAATAGGGCCGGCGCCGCACGGCCTCGGTCAAGTAACCGCCCTCTTCATAGCCGACATATCCGGGAGGAGCACCGATCAGCCGAGCCACCGAGTGTTTCTCCATGAACTCTGACATGTCGAGACGCACCATCGCCTGTTCGTCATCGAAGAGAAATTCCGCAAGCGCTCGGCAGAGCTCGGTTTTTCCCACGCCGGTGGGGCCGAGAAAGATGAACGAGCCGATCGGCCGGTTCTCGTCTTGCAGTCCGGCTCGGGCGCGGCGCACGGCATTCGAGACCGCGTGAATCGCGCTTTCCTGGCCGATCACGCGGAGCTTCAGCCGGTCTTCCATCTTGAGCAATTTCTGAATCTCGCCTTCGAGCATCTTCGATACCGGGATGCCGGTCCACTTGGCGACGACTTCGGCGACGTCTTCGGCGTCGACTTCCTCCTTAAGCATCTTTTGATTTTTTTGCAGCTCGATAAGGCTTTGATTGGCCTGTTCCAACTCTTTCTGCAACTGGGTCAAAGTGCCGTAGCGCAGTTCCGCGGCGCGGTTCAGGTCGCCGTGGCGCTGGGCCTGTTGCTCTTCCACTTTGGTCGCTTCGATTTTTTCTTTGAGCGAGCGAATCCGTTGAATCGATTCCTTCTCGTTTTGCCAGTGCGCCTTCAAGGCGTTGGAAGTTTCGCGCAAATTTTCAATCTCGCGCTCGAGTTGCGCCAGGCGCTCTTTGGATGCTTTGTCTTCCTCGCGCTTGAGAGCTTGCCTTTCGATCTCGAGCTGGAGAACCTTTCGCTCGACTTCGTCGATCTCGATGGGCATGCTGTCGATCTCGATACGGAGCCGCGATGCCGCCTCGTCGATCAGGTCGATCGCCTTATCCGGCAGAAAGCGGTCGCTGATGTAACGATGCGATAAGGTAGCGGCGGCGATAATCGCGCCGTCGGTGATGCGCACACCGTGGTGCACTTCATAGCGTTCTTTCAGGCCGCGCAAGATCGCGATGGTGTCTTCGACGGACGGCTCGCCGACGAAGACCGGCTGAAAACGGCGTTCCAGCGCCGGGTCTTTTTCGACACGCTTACGGTATTCATCCAGTGTCGTAGCGCCGACGCAACGCAGCTCGCCGCGCGCCAGCGCGGGCTTCAGCATGTTCGACGCATCCATGGCGCCTTCGGCGGCGCCCGCGCCGACCAGGGTATGGAGCTCGTCGATGAATAAAATAATCTGGCCGCTGGCCTCGGTGACTTCCTTGAGCACGGCTTTGAGGCGGTCTTCGAACTCGCCGCGATATTTGGCTCCTGCGACCATCGCTCCGAGATCGAGCGCGAGAAGTCGCTTTTCCTTCAACCCTTCGGGCACGTCGCCATTGACGATGCGCAACGCCAAACCTTCAACGATCGCGGTTTTACCGACTCCCGGTTCGCCGATCAGCACCGGATTGTTTTTGGTACGGCGGGACAAAACCTGGATGATCCGGCGAATTTCATCGTCGCGGCCGATCACCGGATCGAGTTTTCCCTTGCGCGCCAGATCGGTCAAATCGCGGCCGTACTTTTCCAAAGCTTGATATTTTTCTTCGGGGTTGGGATCGGTAATTCGTTGCGCACCGCGAATGCCCACCAGAGCGCTCAAAATCTTGTCGCGTGAAGCGCCGAGATCCTTGAGAATCTTGCCGGCTTCGCCGCCGTCCTGCACCATGGCGAGCAGCAGATGCTCGGTGGAGATATACTCGTCCTTGAGCGCCTCCGCCTCCGATTCAGCGCTCTCGATGACCTTTTTCAACCGCGGCGTGATGTAAGTCTGGCCGGCGGCGCCTGTGACTTGGGGCAAGCGATCCAACGCCTTTTGCAGTCGTTCAGCTACCGTAGTCGGCGGAACGCCGAGTTTTTGCAACAGCGCCAACACGACGCCTTCTTTTTGCCCGATCAAGGCGAACAAGAGATGTTCGACATCGATCGCCTGGTGGTTGCGTTTCTCGGCAAGTCCCTGAGCTTGCTGCAGCGCTTCTTGTGATTTAGTCGTGAGTTTATCTAAACGCATGGATGATTTACCTCGACCATGCAGAGAAACTAAGCATCGTTCCCGGCCCTGTCAAGAAATTGAACAGCCGCCCGCTAGAACGGTCGAATGGAGGGAAACCAACACAGTTTGGCGGCGCACTAGAGCGCAGCCGACGATACAAACAGGTTATTGGAAACGTCAATTCGAGGGTTCGAAGGACCGAAACAGCGGAGATTCCGCATGGCGGGGCGGCACCGCTCCCAAGGCAGCGCGATCCACCAACGTGATGCCTTGGTTTTTGACCATCACGAACGGATACTCGGCGGGCTCAACCGCTGTGTGGCGCATCTTCTTGACGTGAATCACCCGCTCACATCGGCCGCCGCTTTCTCTGCTTTTTAGCAGCAGCACTCCGGATGCAAGAAATTGTTCGATGCCGGTGGCCGCGTCTTGCGCTCCCGTTTTGGGCTCATGGCTGGTAAAAAGATTGGTCGTAGCGAGCTGCGACTGGATCAACTGAATCAGCGAGCGCGCATGGAGTTGACGCGGCACAGCTGGGTTGGCGGAAAAGAGCAGCGGTGTGATTGGGTCAATGATCAGCAGCGTCGCGCCTAGACCTTTGGTGTAATTGCCAAGGTCAGCGACCATCTTTGGCGCGTCGACGCCCTTTTCAGTCGCGGTTCCGCTCGCGGCATCCAGAATGATCAGGCTCTTGTTTTGAATGTATGTCTGCAGGTCCCACGCGAATGACGTGGCCGACGCCAAAATCTCGGCGGGTCGTTCGTCCGCTGTCACGTACACCGCTTTTTCTCCCGCCGCCAGACCATGCATTAAGAACTGCAAACAAGCGACGGTTTTGCCGGTGCCGGTATCGCCGGTCAGGAGGTAACTTCGACCCTTGATAAAACCGCCGTTAAGCAGCGCGTCGAGCCCGGTAATGCCAGTCGAAATACGTGGAAGATCCATCTGTGATCCTACGACAGCGAGGCTGGCGTTGGCTGAATGACGATGCCCTGCTGCTTAACGATGTCGAATTCGAGCTGCGTCGGTTTTACGTCGGTGCAGCGCATTTTTTCGACGATCAGGGTACGAATGAGCTTTTCGCCGTTCCAAATCATCTCGAGGACGACGGCGCCGGCGACCAGGTACTCCTCGATACCATGCATGCCGCGTTCTCCGGTGCGGGGAACCGCATAGGAGGTCAAAACGTTGGTGGTTTGCGTCGAGGTCCGTAGCAGCTTGATTAACAAACGCGCCTGGTCTTGAATGCGCGCGGCGGTATCTCGCAATAAAACGAAAGGCCCGGCCGGATCGAGCACCATTCTCTTTGCGCCCACTTGGTTGACGAACGATGCCAAGTCGCTTACGGCTTTCTGCACATCAACATGGCGGTCGCGGCCGCCACCGGGCAGTGAACTCAGATACGTTCCGGCATTCAAGATCGCAAGTTCTTTGGCATCGACGCGCGGTTCGAGGTCCCATCCCAGCGAGGCGGCCTGTTCGAGAACATCCATGGGGCTCTCATCGGCGGTCACGTAGATGCCTCTTTCGCCTCGTCTGAGTCCCTCGACTAGAAACTGCAACGCGAATATGGTCTTGCCGGTTCCGGGCTCTCCGGTAACCAGAATGGACCGGCCCTTTGGTAGTCCTCCCTCGATCAAGTTGTCGAGTCCGACTATGCCGGTGGGTACACGCTCCGTTTGCAACATAAGGTCTTTTGGCAGCGCGTTTTCGGTTCAGATCGCCTGCCTAAGATGTCCCTTTCTTAAATTTCCGACGCCGGCGTGAAGTCTTTATTGATGCCAACGTCTTTTCCGTCCGAAACCGCTGAGCCAGCGGCGCCGGCTCTTGTTTAGATTCAGTTGTTCCGGTTGGAATTCCGCTTCTTGCACCGCCTCGAATTTATGTTGTTGAGCCTGGCTCAGCGTTTCACTCGAATCGAACTCGGCGCCGCCCGGCTGGATTGCCAGCTGCCGATTGGCTAATTCCCGACGCAATGCGTCGATCTCGCGTCGATACTTTTGCTCGAGCCGCCCGGTTATGGCCTGTTTTTCCTCGAGGGCCCATTCCTTTTGACTTAGTTCGGCCTGGAGCAAGGCAAGCTGGGCCTGAAATTCCGTCTGGACGCGCTCGGATTCGCTCTGCGTCCGGCTGCGCGCCGATTCCAGCTGAGTGACCCGCTCTTGTAACTTATCCAACTCGGCTTTGGCGCGAACCAGCTGATCATTGCGATCCTGGAGGATTTGGTGTTTCTCGCGGGCTTCGTGAAGGAGCCGTTCGATTTCGGTGCGCAACGATTGCTCGACATCGGACGCCGCATTGCACTGTTGATCACTCACCCTGGTGGTCATCTCGCCGGTTGACTGGTGCTCTGAAGGTTGGCGACCGCTCTCCAATTCTCTGATGTGCGCGCGCAGCGCCTCGTTTTCCGCGCGCGCGCTTTCAACAACACCGGCGAGGGCGGCGCGTAAACTCGACAGTTCACGGTTGTGCTGTTCTTGCATGCGCGCGACGCGGTCTTCGAATGCCAGCTGCGCTTCCTTCACGGAGATTTCCATCAGTTCGGTTTGCGCCTGCAGATTTTCGATCTCCTTGAGCAGCAGAATTGCACGATCGGTCGTGGAGTGTTTCGGAAAATCCATGACGGCTGATCTTACTACTTCGGTAGGAAAATCGATTGTGAGTCTTTGCCCCCTATTGCGCCAAGCCCGAATAAGCCAAAAACATGCCATGGCGCAAATCGAAGGATCTGTAAAATTAAATAGTTACAAGCCGAATGCGCTTGTTCATTGCAGATTAATGGCAAAAAAAGTGGAATTTTGGACAATTTCTGGAACGCCTGGACAAATTTGTCTCGGTTCTCGCGACAATGCTTAAACTGGGCTGCACGGTTTGAAAAGCCCCATGGGTGCCGATAAGATTCCGCGCTATGCCGTCTCATTTTCGCGCCAACATTGCGTCGCTCGCGGGGTATGTCCCGGGCGAGCAGCCGCAGAATGACGGGATCATTAAACTTAACACCAACGAAAATCCCTATCCGCCGTCGCCCCGGGTTTACGCCGCGATCAGGA
>DATBMR010000085.1:0-23999 GCA_036554745.1 Binatia bacterium | reverse complement strand
CGCCGGTGGGGACCGTAAGGTATCGACCGATAGTCGCATCGTCGCTCGCCGCCGGCGCGGTGGCCTGCTGCGCGGCTGTTTTCGCCGCCGCTCTGAGCTTGTCCGCTTCGTCGTCGTTAAGATTACCCATTTTGACCTTGGTGAGTGCCGCATCGGCCTCCTTTTGCCACAGAGCGCGCGTTTCCTTCTCTTTAGCATCGCGCGTGATTTCGAGCGCCTTCGTATTATTGGCTTGCAGGAGTCGGCCGTAGGTGAGCTCGGGAATCGGAATCGCGAACAGCTGATAGGATAGGTAAACCACTGGAACCAAGTACGAGACAATCAAAATGATGTACTGGGCGACCTGGGTCCAGGTAACCGATTTCATGCCGCCAAGCACGGAGCAAAACAGCACGCCGATCAAACCGACAAACACGCCGATCTGGAAATCCAAGCCGATGAAACGCGACACGATCAAACCGACGCCGGTCACCTGAGCGATCAGATAAGTAAATGAGCAGGCGATGGCGGCGACGACGCCGATGATGCGCGCCAAATTGCCGCCGTAGCGGGCGCCGAGAAAATCCGGAATGGTATAGGCTCCGAATTGACGCAAATACGGTCCCAGGAATACAGCGAGCAACAAGTAACCGCCCGTCCAGCCCATGACGTAAGCGAGTCCTGCGAATCCCTGGGCCGAAAGCGCGCCGGCCATCGAAATGAACGACGCGGCCGACATCCAGTCCGAGCCGGTCGCCATGCCGTTGAATACCGCCGGGACGCCGCGACCGGCGACATAATATTGGTCGGGGTTAGAGGTTCGGGTAATGATGCCGATGACGATATAAATACCCAGAGACAACCCCATAAAGATCCAGCCGATCCAGCGGGGCGGTAAACCAAAGAGTTGTTCGGCAATGCCGATAAGGATCGTCACGCCAATGAAGCTAAGAGTGTAGAGGCCGAAAATTTTAGCCAGACTCATGCTCATCCCTCCTCTCGAATGCCGTATTTCAGGTCGAGCTTGTTCATCAAGTAGGCGTACACCGCGATTTCGATAACGAAGATGGCCAAAGAGCCTTGTGCCGCCATGTAGTAGCCCAGCGGGAACCCTAGAAAGGAGAACTGGTTGAGCCAGCCGGCCCATATACCCGAAACGAGGTAGGTGACAACGAACCAGACAATGAGCAGGACCGTGGTGAGGGTGAGATTGTAACGCCAGTACGACCTTTTTTGTTCTTCCGTCAGATCAGCCATAAGCACCTCCTCGATGCAAATTGATTCTGAACCTACGAGCGAAAAATAGTCGTTCCAAAAGCTTGAATTCTCGACCCGCGCGGCGCGTCGGCTGGCGTCAGGGGTCGTGGAAGGATCGTTATCCCGCGTGGGCGTGAAGACTCACCGTCCGATCGCGAGAAGTTCGTGCCTGGGCTGGCCTTTACCAGAGGCGCAAAGGAGATGTCAAGTAGATTTCGACTCGCGAACCCGAGATTGAAGCCCAATGGGGCCTATGTTATAAATGTCGGTCTGAGAGGAATTTTATGAAAGCTGGCATCCATCCTGAATACAAGAAAGCTACAGTTACCTGCGCGTGTGGCTATGTCGCTGAGACGCGCTCTACCGCGGGTAATATCCACGTCGAGATTTGCTCCAATTGCCACCCTTTCTTTACTGGCAAGCAAAAACTCGTGGACTCAGCCGGTCGCGTAGAAAAATTTAGACGAAAATACGGGTTGAAGCACGAAGCGGAGGCTTGAGGCTGAATGTGAGTTACTAGGTTTTTACGGCATCTGGAAGGGCAAAGGGCGGCGATGATCCCTTTGCCCTTTTTTATTTCTGCCGAGCCGGTGGTCGAGGCCATGCTTGATAAATTAGCCGAAGTCGAAAAGCGCTATGTGGAGTTGGAGGAAATGATGTCCGATCCCCAACTCCTGGGCCAGCAACGAGAATATTCCCGGATGGCGAAGGAGCGCGCCGAGCTGGAAGAGATCGTCAGTTGCTTCCGCGAGTGGCGTCGAGCCGAGCAGGAAATCCAAGACAACCGCCAGCTCCTCGAAGAGAGCGATGAAGCGATACGCGAGCTGGCAAAGGAGGAAATCGTCGCGCTGCGGGAGCGCAAAGAGGGGCTTGAAGAGCGACTGAAACTGCTGATTCTCCCGAAAGATCCCAACGACGCGAAGAACGTTATCGTCGAGATCCGCGCCGGTACCGGTGGCGACGAAGCGGCGCTGTTCGCGGCCGAACTGTTTCGCATGTACACCCGCTATGCCGAGTCGCGCGCTTGGCGCGTTGAGATGATGAGCTCCAACCCGACCGGATTGGGGGGCTACAAAGAAATCATCATGAGCATCGAGGGTCAGGGCGCCTATTCCCGGCTCAAGTTCGAGGGCGGCGTGCACCGGGTGCAGCGCGTGCCCGTCACCGAAGGCTCCGGTCGGATTCACACTTCGGCCGTTACGGTTGCGGTTCTTGCCGAAGCAGACGAGGTAGAAATCGCCATCGATCCGAAGGAGATCCGAATTGACGTTTTTCGATCGTCCGGACCGGGCGGACAGAGCGTCAATACGACCGACTCGGCGGTGCGGATTACGCACATTCCCACCGGAATCGTCATTTCCTGCCAAGACGAGAAATCACAGCACAAAAACCGTGCTAAAGGCATGAAGATCCTGCGCGCGCGCCTGCTCGAACGAAAGCAAGAGGAGCAACGCTCGGAAATTGCCGCCACCCGCAAATTGATGGTAGGCACTGGCGACCGCAGCGAACGCATTCGCACCTACAATTTTCCCCAGGGGCGTCTGACCGACCACCGAATCAACTTTACGCTTTACAAGCTGGAACGCGTGATGGAAGGCGAGCTTGACGAAATCATTGATGCGCTGATCACGCATTACCAGGCCGAAGCGCTCAAGGCGACAGGTTCAGGTTCAGCGGAAGAGAATGGAAAACCCGGCAGTCGAAGCGAGTGAATGGCCGAAGCGCCGAGTCGCCGACGTTTTGCGCCAAGGCGCGCAGCGTCTGGTTTCAGCCGGTATGAAAAGCGGTCGGCTCGACGCCGAGATATTGTTAGGCCATGTTCTCGACCGGACCCGGGAGCAGCTGGTGCTGATGGCAAATGAACCGATCAGCCGCACTCAATGGAGTGCCTACGAGCAGCTCTTGGCGCGGCGGCTTGAGCGCGAGCCAGTGGCGTATATCACCGAAACCCGCGAGTTTTGGTCGTTGGATTTTTGTGTCACGCCCGCTGTGCTAATTCCCCGCCCTGAGACCGAACGGCTGGTCGAAATCGCCTTGTCGCTCGCCGGCAAAGTAGGCGATAGACAGTGTCTGCGCATTGTCGACTTGGGTACTGGTAGCGGCGCAATCGCCGTCGCGCTGGCGAGAGAACTTCCTAGGGCCAAAATATGTGCGGTCGATTTGTCCGCCGCCGCTCTGGCCGTCGCGCGGCGTAACGCGGCGCGGCATGGTGTCGAGCATCGCATCAACTTTGTTGGAGGCGATCTTCTTGATGCGATCTGCACGCGTGCAGGGTTCCACTTGGTGGTTGCCAATCCACCGTATATACCCAGCGGTCAGATCTTCGCGCTCGAACCTGAAGTGGGCCGCTGGGAGCCGCGCGCGGCATTGGCTGGCGGCATCGACGGCCTCGACTGCTACCGGCGCATCGCCGCTGAGGCGTTTAGCTGCATAGTACCCGGTGGGGGCCTGGCGGTTGAAATCGGCGCAGACATGGCCAAAAACGTGGTCGCGCTTTTTCAGTCCGCCCGCAGCTGGAACGACATAGCAGTCCACCAAGATTACGCCGGCAACGATCGTGTCGTAGTAGCCCGCACAGCACTGCGCTCTTGAACATCTGAGGAATGACGAGTGGATAAGATCATCGTTCAGGGCGGGAAAAGTCTCGCCGGGGAAGTGACCGTAAGCGGTTCGAAGAATGCCGCCCTGCCGGTGCTGGTGTCTTCGCTCCTGACCGCGGAGCCGTGCACCTACCGAGGCGTGCCCCACTTAGCCGACATCCGCACGACGATGAAATTGCTTTCCGGCCTGGGCGTGAAAGTTGATCAGCGGCGTTGGATCGAAGGTGCGGAGGATCTGAACCTGCGGGCCGACCACATCGGTAAGTTCGAAGCGCCCTATGAGCTGGTCAAGACCATGCGGGCCTCTTTCCTGGTACTTGGACCTTTGGTGTCCCGTTTTGGTGAGGCGCGAGTATCGACGCCGGGCGGATGTGCCATCGGGGCGCGCCCGATCAATCTGCACCTTAAAGGTTTGGAAGCCATGGGGGCGACGATCGAGCAGTCCCACGGTTACATCGAAGCAACGGCGCCCAAGCTTCGCGGCGCTAAAATCTATCTCGATCTGCCGTCGGTCGGCGCCACCGAAAATCTTATGATGGCCGCGACGCTCGCTGACGGAACGACGCTCATCGAAAACGCCGCCAAGGAGCCCGAGATCGAAGATCTAGCCACGGCGCTCAATGAAATGGGTGCCCGAGTGACCGGCGCCGGGACCGACGTCATCCAAATCGACGGCGTCAATTCACTCCGAGGAGTTAACCACCGCATCATACCAGACCGGATTGAAGCCGGCAGCTTCGTCATCGCCGCGGCGTTATCCGGCGGCGACGTGCTGATCCGCGGCGTGCGTGCGGAACATCTCGAGGCGTTCTTGATCAAGGTCAAGGAAGCCGGCGTCGTTCTCACTGCCGACGACGAAGGCATTCGAGTTCAGCGCAATGGCAAAATCGCGAGCGTCGATGTCACGACGCTGCCGTACCCCGGCTTTCCCACCGATCTGCAAGCGCAGATGATGGTGTTGATGGCCGTGGCCGATGGCGTAAGCGTCATCACCGAAACCATTTTTGAGAATCGTTTCATGCACGCCCAAGAGCTGGACCGCATGGGTGCGCAGATTAAACTCGAAGGCAACCGTGCGGTGGTACGCGGCGTGCGCGAGCTTTCCGGAGCACCGGTGATGGCGAGCGATTTGCGTGCAAGCGTTGCCTTGATTCTTGCCGGTTTGGTGGCTAACGGCACGACCGAAGTCTCGCGGGTCTATCATCTGGATCGGGGTTACGAGCAGATCGAAAGGAAGCTTTCTTTGCTGGGCGCGCAGATCGTGCGGGTGAGAGGATAACCGCCGTTTACGGTTCAACGGTTCAAGAGTTCGAAGCAAGAATCCAAATTCCAAAGCTCAATTGACTGTTGCGGCATGAAGATCAGGGTAGTCAAAACAACAGATGCGGGATTTACGCCGCTGATCAAGCGAATCTTGGCGAGGCGCGGTAGCCGCGAAGACGCGGTGGAAAAACGAGTAGCGGAGATAGTCGCGGCCGTGAAGAAGGAAGGTGACCGCGCGTTGTTACGCTTCACGCGGCTGTTTGATCACGTTCAGCTCACCAGCACCACTATGGAGGTGAAGTCCGCCGAGATCGAGCGCGCTCTTGCCACAGTGCCGGCGAAAAATCTCATCGCTTTGCGTCTGGCGGCGAAGCGAATAGCGTCATTTCATCGTCGCCAGCTGCAAAAAAGCTGGCAGTATCATGATCCGCTCGGCATCAGGCTCGGTCAACAGATTACGCCGCTCGACCGTGTCGGCATCTATGTGCCGGGCGGTAAAGCTTCGTACCCGTCTACCGTGTTGATGAACTCGATTCCCGCCAAAGTGGCGGGAGTAAGAGAAATCATCATGGCGTCGCCAATCGGTGATAACGGTACCATTATTCTTGCGGCAGCGCACATCGCCGGCGTCGACCGCGTCTTCCGTGTCGGCGGCGCTCAAGCGGTCGCGGCGCTGGCGTTCGGCACGCGAACGATTCCCAAGGTCGATAAGATCGTTGGCCCGGGAAATATCTTCGTCGCCACGGCCAAACGGATGGTGTTCGGAGAGGTGAACATCGACTCGATCGCCGGGCCAAGCGAGATTTTGCTTTTGGTCGACCAATCCGCCGATCCGCTTCACGTTGCCGCCGACATGCTTTCGCAGGCCGAGCACGACGAGTTGGCGGCAGCGCTATGCGTGACCACCTCGATGACAATGGCGATTAAGATCCGCAACGCTATTGAAACTCAGCTGCGCGGCACCCGGCGTCAAGCGATTACCCTAAAATCGCTCGACAACTACGGTGCCATCATCGTCGCGCGCAGTAGGAAAGAGATGATCGAGCTGGCCAACACGATTGCGCCGGAGCATATCGAGTTGATCGTCAAACAGCCGCAGCGTTGGGCGCGACAGATTCGCAACGCCGGCGCGATGTTTCTCGGCCCCTATTCCGCGCCGCCGTTAGGCGATTATCTCGCCGGACCCAATCACGTGTTGCCGACCGGGGGTAGCGCGCGGTTTTTTTCCCCGCTCGGCACCTATGATTTTCTCAAGCGCACTACGGTCATCCAGGCGGAAAAGCGGGCGCTCCGCAGTTTGGCGGCGAAGCTGACCGAGCTGGCGCGGCTTGAAGGATTGGACGATCATGCGCGAGCGGTGGAGGCACGCTTCAGCTAAGCGAGGAATGGTTATGTCACGAACCGCAAAAGTCACGCGCAAGACCAAGGAAACCGATATCCACGTCACTTTGGAGCTGGACGGCAACGGTCAAGCCCGGGTCGATACCGGCATGCCGTTTTTCAATCATATGCTGGACAGCTTCAGCCGCCATGGTTTTTTCAATATCACTATCCAGGCCAAGGGTGATCTCGACGTCGATTTTCACCACACCGTGGAAGATGTCGGGCTTGCCCTCGGCCAAGCGTTCAAAGAGGCGCTCGGCGAGAAACACGGCATCCGGCGTTTCGGCGAGGCCAGTTGCCCGCTCGACGAGGCCTTGGCAAAAGTGGTCGTCGATCTGAGCGGCCGTCCCTACCTTTCTTATAACGTCAAGATCCGCCCCGGTCGTGTTGGCGATTTCGACACCGATTTGCCGCACGAGTTTTTCGCTGCGTTTGCCAATCAACTCGGTATGAACCTGCACATCGACGTCCCACGCGGCGAGAATCCCCATCACATCATCGAGGCTTGCTTCAAGGCGTTCGCTCGCGCAATGGATATGGCAACGCAGCTCGATCCGCGGGTGCAAGGCGCGCTCTCGACCAAGGGGAGTCTCTAAAAAAGGACAGTTGCAGACGTTCCAACTGCTTCAGTCGTTCCAATTGGTGAGACGTGATTGCGGTTATCGACTACGGCATGGGTAATCTGCGGAGCGTGCAGAAGGCACTGGAGCGTGCAGGCTCTGAAGCCGTCGTGACCCGCGATTTAGCAAAGATCGAGTCCGCGCGCGGCGTGGTGCTGCCGGGAGTCGGTGCCTTCAGCGCCTGCATGGAGAACCTCGGGAAATTTGGCTTGATCGAGCCGATTCGCGAGATCGTCCGGCGGAAGAAACCCTTTTTGGGGATCTGCCTGGGGTTTCAGCTGCTCTTTTCCGAGAGCGAAGAGTTCGGCCGTCAGAAGGGCCTGGAGCTTTTTCGCGGCAAGGTGGTTGGCTTTCATGCGGATGCGAATCTGAAAGTGCCGCATATGGGCTGGAATCAAATCGAGAAAAAGAAGGAGTCGCCGTTTCTCGTGGGGTTGTCGAGCGGCGATTATGTCTATTTTGTCCATTCGTATTACGTCGTGCCGGAGGACAGCTCGCTGGTTGCGACAACCACGGAGTATGGCGATTCGTTTGTGTCGAGCATCGCAACCGAGACGCTTTTTGCCTGCCAGTTTCACCCCGAAAAGAGCCAGGAGTTGGGTTTGCGCATCCTGGCCAATTTCGCATGCTTCGTGAGTTCAAATTCTTAATGAAACTAACCATAGTTCCGAAAAGTTACCAGGCCGACGCGCGAGCCGCTCCGAGCGCGGTAATGGACCTCTGCCTTCTCGGCCGCCACCACCCGTTCCTCTCCAGGGTGGAAATTCGCATCATATGGATCCAAACGCGACCGTCACCTTCGAGTGCCCGCGTTCTATGCGACTCGCTCCTCGGCTAATCATTATGAGCCGGTTATGTTGATCATTCCCGCCATCGATCTCAAAGACGGCCATTGCGTCCGCCTTTTCCAGGGCGAAATGGACAAAGAAACCGTCTACTTTGAAGACCCGGTCGCCGCCGCGAGGCACTGGGTCGCCGAAGGCGCGACTTTCCTTCACATCGTCGATCTGAACGGCGCGGTCGAGGGCCGTCCGGTGCATACGAAGGAAATCGAAGCGATCTGTAAACAATCCGGATTGTCGGTTGAGCTGGGCGGCGGTTTGAGATCGGTTGACGCTGTGGAAGCGGCGTTCGATCTCGGCGTGTCCCGTGTCGTGATTGGCACCGCCGCTTACGACGACGCAGCGTTTCTGCGCACGTTGTGCAAGAGATTTCCCGGCAAGATTGTCGTCGGTATCGATGCGCGGGCCGGCAAAGTCGCGGTCAAGGGTTGGAAGGAAACCACGCCGATGGACGCCATCGAGCTCGCCCGACGCTGCGAACAAAACGGTGCCAGTCGCATTATCTATACCGATATCAGCCGCGACGGTACCCGCGCAGGCGTGAATGTCGATGAGACCCTCAAGATCGCCCGTGCCGTAAAAATCCCGGTCATCGCCTCCGGCGGCGTTGCGACCCTGGACGACGTCCGCAAGCTGCTGCCGCTAGCAACGGAGGGCGTGGAAGGCGTGATCGTCGGCCGAGCGCTGTACGCGGGAGCGTTTACACTGCGTGAAGCATTGACTCTGGCGGCAAGCTAATTCTTCTTGGTCAAGAAGCCGGATTGCAGGCTCCAGCGGCCTGCTAATTCCCGCGAATGCGCCATAAATACAACACATGTTGATGCTTGTAGCCGCCAGGCTTTAATTCGTATCCCGGCAGTCTCACGGTCTTATCCGGCTGCCAGCCTTCGATACCGAAATCATGCGCGACGATGCGGGCGCCCGGTTTTAAATACTTCTTCAAATTCGGTTTCATCTTCTCGTTGAACCAAGGAAGCATGTAAAGCGTGACCACCGTCGCCGGCGACAGGTCTGCCTTCAAGGCATCTTCTGCGCGAAACTGGACGAGATGGCTGACACCGGCGGCCTGGGCATCCTTCCGCGCCTTTTCCAACAGCAACCGATCCATTTCAATACCAACCGCGCGAACCCCATATTTTCTGGCCGCCCGGATAACGATCCGGCCATCGCCGCTGCCGATGTCGTAAACTAAGTCGCCGCTTTTCACCTCCGCCAGCTCAAGCATTTTGTCGACCACCTCAACCGGCGTAGGCACGAACGGGATTTCTTCGGGATAATCGGCCGCGCCCGCGGTGGGATGGACGCTCAGGATCCAGGCAAATGTAAACGCAGTCAGAAATTTTCGCATGACCGACATTGATAACACGGGGATCCGCAAGAGTGAAATCGCGCAAGGTCGGTTCTCCGCCACCGGTAAAAAATTGCCCGAAACCGGAGTTTGTGCTTTGAATCAAAGCAGATTATTTATAAAAAGATATGGATACACACAGCACGGCCGACAGCCAAAAACGCCCGCCGCTCTCGCTGCCTTTTTATTATGGTTGGTTAATTCTCGCTCTCTGCTTTCTGACGACCTTGACCAGTGCCGGAGTGCGGTCGTCGCCCTCGGTGCTGATTCATCCGTTAGAAGCCGAGTTCGGTTGGAGCCGCACGCTGATCGCCTCGGCGGTTAGCATGAACCTGTTGCTGTTCGGTATCGCCGCGCCGCTCAGCGGTTATTTGATCGACCGGTTCGGGCCGCGCAAGGTCATGATGGGGAGCCTCCTGTTGTTGATCACCGGGGTCAGTGGCACGATCGCGATGACCGAATTCTGGCAGTTTTTCCTCGTCTGGGGAATCATCGTCGGCCTCGGAGCCGGGGGAGTCGGGTCGGTCTTGACAGCGACGGTCGGCAACCGCTGGTTCGTCGCTCGACGTGGCCTTGCCCTCGGAATACTCGGCAGCGCCAGCTCGACGGGTCAAATTATCTTCCTGCCTTTCTTCATGGCGATGATTACCTACGCCGGCTGGCGCTTGGGATCGATGACGCTGATCGTTGTCGCGCTGATTTTACTGCCGTTCATCTTTCTCTTCATGCGCGACGATCCGGCGGAAGTAGGTTTGGAGCCCTACGGCGCCGGCCAACCGGGCGTCGCGACCGGCGGCAGCGCGGCATCACTGCGCGGCATGCCGGCCAAAAATTCGACGATCACGGCCAAGGAAGTCGTGACCCATCCGACCTTTTGGCTGCTGGCCGGAAGTTTTTTTGTTTGCGGCGGCACCGCCAATGGTTTGATCGGTACCCATCTAATCCCGCATGAGATCGAGATCGGCATACCGCAAATCGCCGCGGCATCACTGCTAGGTATCATGGGCGGTCTCAATATGGTCGGCACCATCTTTTCCGGTTGGATGATCGACAGAGTGCAGCCGCAGCGCTGGCTTGCTCTGGTTTACGCGCTCCGCGGATGCTCGCTGCTGATATTGCCTTTTGTTCATGATTTTACCGGCTTGGTGTTTTTCGCGATCATCTACGGTCTCGACTGGTTTGCCACGGTGCCGCCCTCGATGGCGATCACGGCCGATACGTTCGGCAAGCAGAATGTCGGCAAAGTCTACGGGTGGATTTTCATGTCACACCAAATCGGTGCTGCGATCATGGCTTCGGCTGCGGGCGCGCTTCGCACCTGGATGGGCGATTATCAATTCGCCTTTCTTTCCGGAGGGGTGATCGCGATGATCGCGGCGGGTTTGGCGCTGCAAATCAAAATGAAACCGAGAGAAGCGGCACCGGCGGTCGGGGTGCAGCCAGCGGGAGCGTAGCGCCTGTAGCTCGCGGTTTCGCGTCTCGAGTCCCGAATCGAAGGTTAGTGCTCGGCACTTGTTGCGCCAAGCCGCAGCGAGTAAAAATCCGAAATCCGAATCTCGAAATCCGAAAGAATTTCAAAATTCACAATCCAAAACTCAAGTCCGCAAGATGTGTAGAACATTGTAGCTTTTGTGCATTCGCTATTGTTTCGAGTTTCGAATTTTTTCTTTCGATTTTGTAATTTCGCTTTCTAGTCCGATTCCGTGAAGTTCGACACGCGCCAGCGGCCCTCTTCTTTGCGCGCGTTAATCCGCCATTTCCTGGTAAACGAGGTGCCGTCATCGGACTGAATCGTTCCCTCATAGAGAAACAAAGCGCGCTCGGTCCCTTCTCTTTTGTCCAGCAGAGCGTAGTGAACACGCGGCTTTTGCGTCGACGCGTCGATCTTATGCCCGTCGGTGAGACGAATCTCTTCGTTAACCTTATGAAGAGCAATGCTCACCGCAAATGTTCTAGCTTTGGGCAGGTCGATGTGGACGTAATGCTGGTCGAGGAATTCTTCGACCACGCCTTGGGCGGTGGTGAGATCACGGCCGCAAGCGGCGGCGAGAAATAACAGCAAAAGCGCAATGGCGCGACGGAGCGGCTGAGTCGTTCGCATGATTTAGGTCTCCCGGACGTGTTTGGTGAGCCAATCGAAAGCCTCTCCCATCGCGCGCTGCATCAACACCGGATCGGAAAGGCGGTGACCGGTCCCGCGTAGAATCGACAAACGTTTCGCCCCGCTCAGACACGCGTGCAATTCATGAGCTTCGTTCACCGGCACTACTTCGTCGGCATCGCCGTGAAGGATTAACACCGGACAGCTTATGCTGCGCGCCGATTCAGGCACGTTCAATCTCTCCAAGTCTTCCAGCAGCGAGACATTCAAGCGCCGGCCATTGAAGAACGTGTAACCGCACTCGCGCCAATTTTGCAATTGGGTGGCGGTCAGCATGTGTCTCGGAAAATTTTCCGGATGGAGGGGCGCCGCCAGGGTGACCAGAGCGGCGACGCTGGCTTCGGTCGCGGCGAACAGCAGAGCGACCGTCCCGCCCATGCTGGAGCCGAGAACGGCGACCCTACCGGGCCGGCAATCCTGCATGACTGCGTAAGCGGCCCGGAGATCGTCAACTTCGCCGCTGTAGGTAATGTCTTCGAACTTGCCGGTCGAATCGCCCACGAAAGCGAAGTCAAAACGGAGCGTCAAGACGTTTTGAGCCGCCAGCTTGCGTGCGAGGAAGATCAACTTCTCGCTATTCTTATTTGAATCCATACCGTGGCAGAGAATCACCGCGCCGTTCGGCTTGCCTGACGCCGGATGATGCAGCACGCCGCTAAGCGTGTTGCCCCGGCGGTTACGAAATAGCCGCGGTTCTTCGTTTATCATGGTTGGTTTCAGACATAACATGACCGTTGGCGACTCGAAAGCGGGCGCACGGATCATTTCGTTCCCTGCCATGCCGTGGTATCCTAACAGCGCTTGGGACGCTAGTTTGTGGAAAACTTAATTCAACAATATGCCGAGCATTTGCGCGGAGAACGCAATTACTCGCCCCATACGCTGCGAAACTACCTAAGTGATTTGGCACAATTCCATGAGTTTTTGAAAAAGCGCGGCTTTTGCCTGGGCGCGGATGGGAACGTCGAAGTCGGTAAGATCGACGTGCATGTGATCCGCTCGTATCTGGCAGCGTTGGGCATCGACCGAAAGAAAAGTTCGGTAGGGCGAAAGCTCGCGGCCATGAAAAAATTTTTTCGCTATCTTATCGCAGCGCACAAGATCGATAAGGACCCATTGTTGTTAATTCACTCGCCGAAACAGGAAAAACCTCTGCCGGCTTTTCTCTCGGTTGATGACGTGTTTCAGCTCTTGGGTGCCGTCAAGATCAAGAACGGCCTCGATGTGCGCGACCGAGCAATCCTGGAAGTGTTCTATTCGACCGGCATACGAGTGAGCGAGTTGGTCGGTCTCAATTGGGCGGATATCGACTTTCAGGTGGAGATCGTCCGAGTGGTCGGCAAGGGCTCCAAGGAGCGTATCGTTCCGATTGGCGAGGTCGCGCTGCAAGCGCTTCGCGACTATGGAGCGGAGCAGCGCAAACGTTGGCAATTTGCCTGCAAAGGGGAAACGGCGGTATTCTTGAACAACCGCGGCGAGCGAATCACGTCGCGAAGTGTGGCCCGCATCGTCGAAAAACATCTGAAATTGGCCGGAATTCCCGTCAGGATGGGACCGCATGGCCTGCGACACAGCTTTGCGACACACCTGCTCAATAGCGGCGCTGATTTGCGCGTTATTCAAGAAATGCTGGGCCACGCCAGTCTGTCGACCACACAGAAATACACGCACTTAAACTTGGACGCGTTAACCGCGGTTTACGACAAGGCGCACCCGCGCGCCTAGCAAACTGCTGAAAAAGCCTCATATGCTTCGTTGCGCTCCATCGCCTCGCTCCAACGTACTGCCCATGTACGTCTGCGCTCGTCGAATTATCGCGCGCCTTCTGAGTCTTTTTGAGCAGTCTGCTGCATTTTTTGAGAAAACCAGAATTCGAGACGGGTAATCGAAAATCCAAAATCGGAAATCCAAAATGATGCACGGCACAACCATATTAGCGCTTCGCCATGGCGGCAAAGTCGTCGTGGTGGGTGACGGGCAGGTGAGTCTCGGGCAGACGGTCATGAAGCACAGCGCGCGCAAGGTGCGCAAACTGTATCATGATCGTGTCATCGCGGGGTTTGCCGGAGCGACGGCAGACGCCTTCACCCTGTTCGAAAAATTCGAAGCCAAGCTCGAGCAGTTCAACGGCAACCTCAAACGGGCGGCGGTTGAGCTGGCCAAAGATTGGCGCACCGATCGAATATTGCGCCGACTGGAAGCCTTGATGGTGATCGCCGACCTAAGTGATCTGCTGGTCATCTCCGGCGCAGGCGACGTCATTGAACCTGACGACGGGGTGATCGCCATCGGTTCGGGCGGCAATTACGCTCTCGCCGCAGCGCGTGTCCTGGTGAAACATACGCAATTGGATGCCCGAGTGATTGCCGAGGAAGCGATGCGCGTGGCCGCCGGCATCTGCGTCTACACCAACGACCAGCTGACCTTTGAAGAATTGTCCTAGTCGGGTGGGAGTGGTGAGGCTCGCCCATCCGTGTCAAAAAGGGCGGTTGGAATGGTGGGGGTCGTCTAATAGCAGTGCTTCAATACTTCATCACTCCACCCTTCCAGTTCCCGCAAAAGATTGCTTTTCCCGAAGGAATTGCTAGGAGTGAGTATTCTTATGACCGAAGGCGTTAAACCCAACTTGTCCGAGCCGGGACCGGCGCCCGCGCCGCTGATGACGCCGCGGGAAATCGTCTCGGAGCTCGATCGCTATATCGTCGGTCAGAGAGAGGCCAAGCGTGCCGTGGCGATCGCCCTGCGCAACCGCTGGCGGCGCCAACTGGTACCCGATGACCTGCGGGATGAGATCGCGCCTAAGAATATCATCATGATCGGCCCCACCGGAGTTGGAAAAACGGAGATTTCGCGCCGGCTCGCCAAACTGGCGCAGGCGCCGTTCATCAAAGTCGAGGCGTCCAAATTCACCGAGGTTGGGTACGTTGGACGAGATGTCGAGTCGATCATTCGCGATTTGACCGACCTGGCCGTCAACATGGTGAAGGAAGAAGAGAAGCAGAAGGTTGAGGTCAAGGCACGCGAAGTGGCCGAGGAGCGGGTGCTGGACTTGTTATTGCCGGCAAGCTCCTCCGGAGAAGCCAGCGGCGAAGCGGTGGACGCGGCGCGGCTGCAATCGACCCGGGAAAAGCTCAAACACATGCTGCGCGAAGGCAAGCTAGACGAGCGCTTCGTCGACGTCGAAATCACGCAATCGGCGATGCCAATGATCGAAGTGCTGACGCCCCAGGGCATGGAAGGCATGGAATTCAACCTGAAAGAGATGTTTTCCAATATGCTGCCCAAAAAAACCAAGAAGAAGACGGTGAAGATTCCCGAGGCCTTGGACATTCTGACCCAAGAGGAAGCGGGCCGTCTGGTCGACATGGACAAAGTGACCGGCGAAGCGATCCGTAGGGTGGAGCAGTCGGGCATCGTGTTTCTCGATGAGATTGACAAGATTGCCGGGCGCGAGTCGGTGGGGGGTCCAGACGTCTCGCGCCAGGGAGTGCAGCGCGATCTGTTGCCGATCGTCGAGGGTTCGACGGTCAATACCAAATACGGTATGGTCAAAACCGATCATATTCTGTTCGTCGCTTCCGGGGCTTTTCACACCGCCAAACCGTCCGATCTAATTCCCGAGTTTCAAGGGCGTTTTCCGATTCGCGTCGAGTTGAGCTCGCTTACGAAAGAAGACTTTGTGCGCATCTTGACCGAGCCCAAAAATGCGTTGATCCGGCAATATGAAGCCCTGCTCGAAACCGAGGGGGTGCATCTCAAATTCGCCGCTGATGCCGTCCAGGAAATTGCCTCGGTCGCGTCCGACGTCAACGAGCGCACCGAAAATATCGGGGCCCGCCGCCTTCATACGATCCTCGAACGACTACTTGACGATATCTCCTTCTCCGCGCCCGAAATGAGCGGCAAGGAGGTGTCGATCGATGCCGCCTACGTGCGCGAGCGCCTGCAGCCGATCTTGAAGAATGAAGACTTGTCGCGCTATATCCTCTAGCAGGTTGTTGAGAGTTCCCTTAGCAGGTTGATGAAAAAAACCGGATTGCAGGCTGCTCAAAAAGATCTCAGAGCCAAGGCGCGCGAAAAATCGGCGAGCGGAGGCGTACTTAGCGAGTACGTTGTAGCGAGACGATCGAGCGCAACGCAGGATATGAGTCTTTTCTCAGCAGCCTGCTAGGCATTGGGCAGCGCGGGTTGCGAGTTCCGGGTTTCAGAACGATCTGGGAGCGCATGGCCGCGGCTCCGCGGCTGAGGCTTAGCCTCAAATTGAACTAAACCTTAGCTAACCTCAGGTGCTTGAAAGTGCGTTGGCCGGGGCGTCCGCTTTTTGAGGACCGTTTTTCAAATTGAGTAGTCAAAGAGTTACTGTGTTCCAGCACACTCCACGTCGAGCGAACCCACATGGATAGTTTTATCGGTAAGGCAGAGGTGTTGATGGAGGCGCTGCCGTATTTTCAGCGCTTTTACGGCAAGACCTTTGTGATTAAATACGGCGGCCACGCGATGGAGAACGAGGAGCTCAAGGCGAGCTTCGCGCAAGATATTGTCTTGCTGAAATACGTCGGCATCAATCCCGTGGTGGTGCACGGCGGAGGGCCGCAAATCGACTCGGTGCTTGACCGGATGGGAATCACGAGCCGCTACGTCCGCGGCATGCGCGTGACCGACAAGGAAACGCTCGACATTGTCGAGATGGTTTTGGTTGGCAAGGTCAACAAGGAAATCGTCACGTTGATCAACCAGCATGGCGGCATGGCCGTGGGTTTGAGCGGCAAGGATGGCGGTCTCATTCTGGCGAAAAAAATGAACATGACTGTGGCGTCGGCCGACGGCAAACCGCCGGAGATTATCGATATCGGCATGGTCGGTGAAATCATCGGCATCAACCCGCTTGTCATTGAGTCGCTGGACGAGAACAAATTTATCCCGGTTATTGCGCCGGTGGGCGTCGGCAAGACCGGTGAGACTTATAACATTAACGCCGATCTGGTTGCGGGTGAAATCGCCGAGGCGCTGCACGCGGAAAAGCTGATTCTGATGACCGATGTGGAGGGCGTGAAGGACAAGAAAGGCGCGTTTCTGAGTACCCTCAAGGAGAACCAGGCGCGTAAGATGATTGAAGAAGGCGTGGTCAGTTCCGGCATGATTCCCAAGATCGAGTGTTGCATCAACGCGCTCAAGGGCGGCGTGGAGAAAACCCATATCATCGACGGCCGGGTAAAACACGCCGTGCTGCTGGAAATTTTCACCAAAGCAGGGGTGGGGACAGAGGTGGTGCGCAAGTGATGATGAAAAACCGGGATGTTGCCGCGCTGACCGAAAAATATGTTGCTAGAACCTACGCCCGGGCGCCGATCGCCTTGGTCAAAGGCAGAGGCACCAAAGTGTGGGACGCCAATGGCAAGGAATACCTCGACTTCCTCGCTGGTATCGCGGTCAATAGCCTGGGGCACTGCCACCCCGCGATCGTCAGAGCGATCAAGCAGCAGGCGCAAAAGCTGCTCCATGTGTCGAACCTCTATCATACCCAACCGCAGGCCGAACTGGCCCGCGAGCTGTGCCGCCATTCGTTTGCCGACCGTGCATTTTTCTGCAACAGCGGCGCCGAAGCCAACGAGGCCGCAATCAAACTGGCACGTCGCTACGGCGCGGAAAAGCTCGGCGGCAAATATGAGATTCTTTCCGCACACAACTCGTTTCACGGCCGCACTCTGGCGACGCTGACCGCCACCGGCCAGGAGAAAATTCGCGCCGGTTACGATCCGCTACCCGCAGGGTTTCGCCAGGTGCCCTATAACGACCTCGGCGCAACCGAGGCGGCGCTCGACCCGCAGAAAACCGTCGCGATTCTTGTCGAACCGATCCAGGCTGAGGGCGGGGTAGTTGTCGCTAACGAGATCTATATGCTCGGCCTGCGTGAGCTATGCGACCAGCGCGGCTTGTTGCTGATTTTTGACGAGGTGCAAACCGGCATGGGCCGTACCGGAAAGTTGTTCGGTTACGAGCATTTCGGTGTGAAGCCGGACATTATGACCTTGGCGAAAGCTTTGGGCGGCGGCCTCCCGCTCGGAGCCATGCTGGCGCGTGAGGAGGTCGCGAGTAGTTTCGGCCCAGGTAGCCACGCATCGACTTTCGGCGGCAATCCGGTCTCGTGCGCGGCCGGATTGGTGATGATGGAAGCGCTGGTCAAAGGCGGCGTGCTCAAGAATTGCGTACAGATGGGCAAATACTTGGTGAGATCGCTCGAGGGCTTAAAAAAGCGTTTTCCGTTCATTCGTGAGATACGCGGCAAAGGACTGTTAATCGGCGTCGAACTGACCATCGACGGTGGCGCGATTGCAGAATCTTGCATGCAAAATGGCCTGTTGCTCAACTGTACCGCTTCCAAGGTGTTGCGCTTCGCGCCTCCGCTGACAATCACCAAGCGCGAAATTGATCGGGCGGTGGCGATACTGGAGGCGGTTTTGGCGCGCCAGGAATACCCCGCCAACAAATCCTGAAATGAGCAAACGAGACTTATTAAGCTTCGACGACCTGAGCCGAGCCGAATTCGACTATATTTTGCATTTGGGCCAAGAACTCAAACAAAAACAAAAGCAAGGCATAGCGCATCCGCTCTTGGCCGGGAAGGGTTTGGGGATGCTGTTTGAGAAGCCCAGCCTGAGAACACGCGTGACATTCGAAGCCGGAATGGTTCAACTCGGCGGGCACGCGGTATTCCTGGCGCCGACCGAGGTCCAGATGGGCGTGCGAGAAACTCCGGTCGATTGCGCGCGCAGCCTAAGCCGGTGGGTCGATCTGATCGTGGTGCGCACGTTTGCCCAGACCACGTTGGAAGAAATGGCACGCTTTGCCTCCGTGCCGGTGATCAACGCGCTCACCGATCTTTATCATCCGTGTCAGGTTTTGGCCGACTGCATGACGCTGCAAGAGCATAAGGGCCGATTGGATCGGCTCAAGATCGCTTACGTTGGCGACGGCAACAACATGGTGCACTCGTGGATGGAGGCAGCGACAAAGATTCCGTTTTCCTTCGTCGCGGCGTGTCCCCAAGGGTATGAGCCCAACAAGGCGATTGAGGCAAAAGCGAAGAAAGCCGGCGCGCACGTTACCGTCACCCATTCAGTCAAGGAAGCCGTGCGCGGCGCGGATGCGATCTATACCGATGTCTGGGCGAGCATGGGACAGGAGTGGGACCTGGCCGCACGGCTCAAAGCCTTTCAAAGCTACCAGGTGAATAGCCGATTGGTCGCGATGGCGAAGAAAGACGCGGTCGTCATGCATTGTTTGCCGGCTCATCGCGGGCAGGAAATTACCGATGAAGTTATCGAGAGCCCGCAGTGCATCGCGTTCGATCAAGCTGAAAATAGACTGCACGTGCAAAAAGCGGCGATGGTGTGGCTGTTAAAAGGGATGAACGGTTCAAAGGCTCACAACTTCAAACCTTCAAGAAAACAGCCGGGAAGCCGCGCGGTTCCAAGTAGCAAAAGATGAGCGTCAAAAAGGTTGTGCTCGCCTACTCGGGCGGGTTGGATACCTCGGTCATTCTCCGCTGGCTCAAAGAGCAGTACGGTTGCGAGGTGATTGCGTTTTGCGCCGATCTCGGTCAGGGCGAAGATCTGCAGGCCGTCCGTCGAAAGGCGTTAAAGACCGGCGCCATGAAGGTAGTGATCGGCGATTTGCGCGAAGAGTTTGTGCGGGACTACGTCTTTCCGATGCTGCGTGCCAATGCGGTTTACGAAGGTGCGTACCTGCTGGGAACTTCGATCGCCCGACCATTGATCGCCAAGGGCCAGATCGATGTCGCGGTCAAGGAAAACGCCGACGCGGTTGCGCATGGCGCCACCGGCAAGGGCAACGATCAAGTGCGTTTTGAGCTGACTTATTACGCGCTCAAGCCCGGCATCAAAGTCATCGCTCCCTGGCGCGTCTGGGATCTCAATGCGCGCTCGACGTTGATCGAATACGCCCGCAGGCATGGGATTCCCGTGCCGGTTACCCAGGCGAAGCCGTACAGCACCGACCGCAATTTATTTCACATCAGCTACGAAGGCGGCATTTTGGAAGATCCGTGGAAAGAACCGCCGGCTGACATGTTTGTCTGGTGTCGCTCGGTCGAAAAGGCGCCGAACCGTCCCGAATATATTGAGATCGAGTATCTGCGCGGCGATCCGGTGGCGCTCAACGGGCGTAAGCTATCGCCGGCAAATTTGCTGGCGCGCGTCAACGACCTGGGCGCTAAACATGGCATCGGCAGGGTCGACCTGGTGGAAAACCGCTACGTCGGTATGAAATCGCGCGGCGTGTATGAAACTCCCGGAGGAACGATACTGCACGCGGCGCACCGTGGTATCGAATCGATCACCATGGACCGCGAAGTGTTGCGGTTGCGCGACTCGCTGATCCCGAGCTATGCCGAAATGATCTATTACGGCTATTGGTTCGCGCCGGAACGCGAAGTGCTGCAAAAGGCCATCGATGCGGCACAGGCGAACGTCGGCGGCCGGGTTCGGCTGAAACTTTACAAGGGCAATGCGACGGTGGTCGGACGGAAATCCGACGCATCGCTGTATGATCCCGAGGTGGCGACGTTCGAGGCGGACCAGGTCTACCAACAGGCTGATGCCGAAGGCTTCATTCGCCTCAACGCCTTGCGGCTGAAGCTGCACCGGCTGCGGAAAGCGAAGCGATCGTGAGACAGAAATACCCGAAGGCGAAATGCCAAAGTCGGGCAGGGAGTTGGTTCTTTTGCAGTATGCATTTGGGCTGATGCATTGATCGAAGAAAATCGCGCATGACTAGCCATTGGTGGAATTGAAAACATCGAAGAAAAAGCTCTGGGGTGGGCGCTTTATAAGTCCGACAGCCGCATCGGTCGAGGCTTTTACCGCATCGATCGATGTCGATGCGCGGCTCTATCGCCATGACATTCGCGGTAGTATCGCCCATGCTAAAATGCTCGCCAAGCAGCGTATCATTCCGGCGAGCGATGCGCGTAAGATCGTCCGCGGCTTGCAAGCGGTCGAGCGCGAGATCGATGCCGGGCGGTTCACTTTTTCACAAGCTGACGAAGACATTCATATGAATATCGAACGGCGGCTAATCGAGCTGATCGGTCCTGCCGGTGGCAAACTCCATACCGGGCGAAGCCGTAACGATCAAGTGGCCCTCGACATGCGGCTTTATCTGCGCGATGAGGTGAAAAACGTCCTCGCCGGCTTGCAGGGATTGCGGCGCGCTCTCGCCGCCGCCGCAGAGCATCACCTCGATGTGATCATGCCCGGCTACACCCACCTGCAGCGAGCGCAGCCGGTGCTGTTCGCGCATCATCTGCTGGCTTACGTGGACATGTTCGAGCGCGACGGCGAGCGCTTCAACGATAGCGTACGGCGCATCAATGTTTTGCCTTTGGGATCGGGCGCGCTAGCGGGAACGGCTTTCCCGATCGACCGTACCTACGTCGCGAAGCTCTTGGGCTTCCCGCGCATCTCGAAGAACAGCATCGATGCCGTGAGCGACCGCGATTTTCTCTTGGAATTTATCGCCGCCGCATCTATTTTGTTCGTTCATCTAAGCCGGCTGGCCGATGAGCTAGTGTTGTGGTCGAGCCAGGAATTTGGTTTCGTCGAATTGCCGGACGATTACTGCACTGGCAGCTCGATGATGCCGCAGAAGAAGAATCCGGACGTGCCGGAGCTCATTCGCGGCAAAACCGGCCGGGTGTTCGGTCATCTGCAGGCCCTCCTGACGATCATGAAAGGGCTGCCGCTAGCCTACAATCGCGACCTGCAAGAAGACAAGGTTCCGCTGTTTGACACGGTCGAAACGGTCAAGACAAGCGTTCAGATCATGAGCGAAGTGATCGCCGGGATGAAAGTTCGGCAAGAGCGCATGTCCAGCGCGGTCAAAGACGGCTTCATGAACGCGACGGATCTGGCGGACTACTTGGTTGAACGCGGCATTGCGTTTCGGGATGCTCATGAGATAACCGGCAAGGTGGTGCAATTTTGTTTGGAACAAAAAAAACGCATCGAAGAGTTATCGTTAGCGGAGCTTAAGCGCTTCTCGGGCAAGTTTGATACGGACGTTTATCGCTACATTTCAGCAGAAGCGATCATCGAACGGCGCCGCGCAGTGGGCGGTACGGCGCGCCGCAATGTCGTGCGGCGATTAAAGGAGCTGAGGGTTTAGATGAAGCGATTGTGGGTCCTGGCGCTAATGCTCGCCACTTTGGTCGTGGCGTGCGGTAAAAAGGGCGATCCGCGTGCGCCGGAGCTCGCGACTCCGAAACCGATCACCAATCTGGTGGCGCGGTCGGGGCCGAGTGGCATTATTCTCACCTGGCGACGACCTACGGAATATGTCGACGGCACGGCCATCAAAGATCTGGCGAGCTTCGTGATCTTCCGCAAGGAAGTGCCAGCCAACTGTCCCGACTGTCCCGTGCCGTACCGCCAGCTGACGACGGTCAACGTCGAGGATCGCGACAAATTCGCACAGCAGAAGCAGTATCGCTACGACGACCAGGAGGTGCGGCCCTCGGCGATTTACCGCTATCGGGTCTCGTCGCAGCTGTTGGACGGCTCTTTGAGCGCGCCGTCCAACGAGATCGAAATCGCAAGGGGTGACAAATGAACCATTTTGAATACCGCAATGGTGAAATGTTCGCCGAGGCTGTGCCGCTCAAGCGCATCGCTCGGGAAGTCGGCACGCCGGCCTACGTTTATAGTTTAGCGACGTTAAAGCGTCACTATCAGGTCTTCGATCAAGCTTTCGCGACGGTGCCCCACATCGTTTGCTTTTCCGTCAAAGCGAACTCCAATCTCGCGCTGCTGCGAGCGTTTGCCAAGCAGGGTAGCGGTTTCGATATCGTTTCCGGCGGAGAACTGTTTCGCGCGCTCAAAGCGGGCGGCGACCCGAAAAAAATAGTCTTCTCCGGCGTCGGTAAAAAAAAGCAAGAAATCGAATACGCACTCAACACCGGCATTCTCATGTTTAATGTCGAATCGGATGAGGAATTGGACGCGCTCAACGAGATCGCCGGCGGCATCGGCAAAAAAGCGCCGATCAGCTTGCGCGTCAACCCGGATGTCGATCCGCAAACCCATCCTTATATTTCGACCGGAATGAAAAAAGCGAAATTCGGCGTCGACATCAAAAAATCGCTGGAAACGTACAAAAAGGCGGTGTCGCTGAAGAACATCGATGTTGTCGGGGTCGATTGCCACATTGGCTCGCAGCTAACCTCGGTCACGCCGTTCGTCGACGCCCTGGCCAAAGTGCGCGAGTATCTCGATCGCGTGCTCGCCGGCGAGATGAAGAAGGAAGGGGCCCAGATGCGCTATCTCGATCTCGGGGGTGGCCTGGGCATCAACTATCACGACGAGACGCCGCCGTTGCCCGAAGAGTACGCCAGGGCGATCATCCAAGGACTTGAAGGACTGGACATTACGCTGATTTTGGAGCCTGGGCGGGTGATCGTCGGCAACGCCGGACTCCTGCTCACCGAAGTTCAATATATCAAGGAGACTGAGACGAAGAAGTTCGTCATTGTCGACGGCGGCATGAACGCGCTCATTCGTCCGGCTTTGTACGGTTCCTATCAGGCGATCCGACCAGTGGTTGAAACGGGCGCGGAAAAAGTAGTGGCCGACGTGGTCGGGCCGATCTGCGAGAGCGGCGACTTCTTCGCCAAAGATCGCGAAATCGCGCGGCCGCGGCGCGGCGACTTGCTGGCGGTGATGAGCGCCGGCGCCTACGGCTTCACCATGGCGTCCAACTACAATTCGCATCCCAAGCCGCCGGAGGTACTGGTCGACGGCGAAAAGTATTATGTTGTGCGCAGGCGGGAAAGTTTGGACGACTTGATCAACGGCGAGAGCATTCCGTCGAGTCTGCAATAAGACGATGGAGATTCACCACAGAGGAGCGGAGTACGCCGAGTTCGGAGGCTTACCACAAAAGACGCAGAGGATAACTCCGTTAAATGAATAAACGCTTCCACTCTGTGTGCTCTGTGCCTCTGCGGTAAATTTCCGATGATCATTCAAGATTGAACCTATGGAACTGGAATTTACGAAGATGCATGGTGCGGGCAATGATTTTGTTTTTCTCGATTGCCTGAAAAAGAACGTCACGAATCTGGCAAGCATTGCCAAGAAACTCTGCGATCGGCGCTTTGGCATAGGCGCCGATCAGTTGTTGACCGTCCACCCTTCGAAAGTCGCCGATTTCAAGATGGAGATCTACAACGCGGACGGCAGCCAGGTGGAGATGTGCGGCAACGGTATCCGCTGCTTCGCCAAATACGTTTATGACCACGGCATCACGAAAAAGCGCGAGCTCGAAGTTGAAACCCTCGCCGGCATCATTCGCCCGCGCATGGTCGGCGAGCTCGTCGAAGTCGATATGGGCGAGCCGATTCTCGAGGGACGAAAGATCCCGGTTGCCGCCGAGGGCGAGATCAAAAACCGGCCGCTGACGGTCGACGGTACCACCTACGAGATCACTTGCGTGTCCATGGGCAATCCCCACTGCGTCCTTTATCTCGAC
>DATBMR010000080.1:0-4002 GCA_036554745.1 Binatia bacterium | reverse complement strand
GACATGGCCGAAAACGCCTTGCGGCAGAGTTTGATCATGTCTCAAGGATCGCTCGCGATCTTTTTCACGCGGCCGATATCTGGAGTCATCACCGCGGTGGCCATTTTCTTCTTTGTCATGCCGGTACTGACACCGTGGTGGCGGAAGATGCGCGGCCTGCCTCAACATAGTCCGGCATCAGCTGAGTCCGCCACGGAAGCAGAGTAAGAATTCCACCACGAAGTGGTTCATGAGCTTACGCGCACCCACAGGGAATGAAACTGAAGGCATTGCATCTTTCTTCGATCTCGTTCTCTCTTGCGTCATTCTGAGGCGGAGCCGAAGAATCTGCTTTTTCACACGGTGCCATAAAGCAGATGCTTCGCTTGCGCTCAGCATGACAACGGTGATTTTCTACTTTATAGGAACTATAAGAACGCGCGGCATCGATTAACCCCATCTATCGTCGAATTTTCGAAGGAGTTCCAAAGAGTACGAAGGTTTTCGTAGAGGGTGCGCTTTGCGCAGGAATGATTATCCGCTCACGGGACTCAGTTTTAACTTTGACATCTGTCTTTTACTTTCTACTAATATCTCCCTCTCTCCACTTTCACTTCGGGATTTTTTAGCTCCTCCTGCTCCACGGTTGCGATGCGCACGGCACAGGCTTTGTACTCGGGGATTTTGGCGAGCGGATCGAGGGCATCGATCGTGAGCAGATTGGCGGCGGCTTCGGCAAAATGCATGGGAACAAAAACCACGCCCACAGTCGCCCGCTCGGTTACCCAGGCGCGCAAAACGATCGTGCCGCGCCGCGATGTGACGCGCACCGCTTCGCGGTCTTCGATTTTGAGACGGGCCGCATCCGCGGGATTGATCTCGATGCGCGCTTCTGGATAGAGGTCGTCGAGCTTCGAATGGCGCGTCAGAGTGCCGCCGTGCCAGTGTTCGAGCAGGCGTCCGGTGGTGAGCATGAAAGGGTATTCGTCATCCGGCATTTCTACGGCCGGCACATATTCGAGCGGGTGAAACTTGCCTCTGCCGCGCGGGAAAGTTTCCGCGAATAGATAGGGCGTGCCTGGATGATTTTCGTCCCACACCGGCGTCTGCAGGCCTTCCCGTTCGATGCGCTGATATGTCACTCCGGCATATTCAGGAACGACGCGTCCCATCTCCTCGAGCACTTCGGCCGGGCTGCCGTACGCCCAGAAGGCCGTTTGCCGGCGGCCAAGGCGCTTTTCAATCCGTTCGGCAAGCCGGCAAATGATTTCCCAATCGGCCCGTGATTGTCCGCGCGGCTCCAGCGCCTTGCGCACGGGCTGGACGCGGCGATCGGTATTGGTGAACGTTCCTTCCTTCTCTGCCCAAGAAGCCGCGGGTAGGAAGACGTCGGCATAGGCGCCCGATTCGTTGATGAATAAATCCTGTACCGACAGGAACTCCAACTGTTCGATCATATGGCGCGTGTGGTTGAGGTTGGGCTCGGACATCATTGGATTCTCGCCCATGATGTGCAGCGCGCGCACGCCGCCTGGCCCGACAGCGCTCATGATCTCGGTGGTTGTGAGTCCCAGCTTGCGGTTGAGTGCGCCCGCCTCGATATTCCAGGCCTGCTCGAATTTGCGCGCCGCCGCTTCGTCATCGACCCGCTGATAGCCCGGGTAATGCCAAGGCATGGCACCGGAGTCCGACGCGCCCTGCACATTGTTTTGGCCGCGCAGCGGATTGAGACCGGTGCCCTTGCGACCGATGTGGCCGGTGAGCAGCGCTAAGTGGATAAGCGACATCGCGTTGTCGGTGCCGTGGGAGTGCTCCGGAATTCCCAGCGCCCAATAAATGGCCGCATTCTTCGCGGTTGCGTACATGCGTGCCGCCTGGACGATCAAATTCCGGTCGACGCCGCAAATCGCCTCCGCATATTCCGGCGTGAATTTCTCCATCGACTCGCAGAATTCTCGGAATCCTTCGGTGCGCCGGTCGATGAAATCCTGATTGTAGAGACGCTCCTTGATGATGACATGCGCCATCGCGGAAAAGAGCGGCACGTCGGTACCGGGCTTTTCAGGCAACCAGAGGGCTGCCCAATTGACCATTTCCACGCGCCGCGGATCCACGACGATGAGCTTGGCGCCGTGATTGGCGACCGCGGCTTTCATCTGCAGCGCGATGATCGGATGAGTTTCGGCGGTGTTTGACCCGGTGACGAGAAAAACATCGCTGTGAATGACTTCTGCGGCGGTGTTGCTCATCGCCGAGGAGCCTACCGCCATTTGCAGCGCCACAACGGACCCGGCGTGGCACAGTCGCGTGCAGTGGTCCACATTGTTGGTGCGAAACAGCGCGCGGAAGAGCTTCTGCAGCAGATAATTGTCCTCGTTGGTTGCCTTGGCGCAGCAATAGACCGCCAGCGCATCGGCGCCGTCCCGCCGATAAATCTCGACGAGCCGGTCCGCAGTATAATTGAGCGCTTCATCCCACGAGACCTCGCGCCACTGATCGCGGTCGAAAGCCTGAGTCCGCTTGCCAGGGCCCTGTGCCGTTTTGCGGATGAGCGGCGTCGTCACCCGGTCCTTGTTGTAAATAAAATCGTAGCCGAAGCGGCCTTTGACGCACAGGTTGCCGTGGTTCACGACCCCGTCGAAGGGCGATGTCACTTTGTAAATGTATTCGTCCTTGATGTGCAGCTCGAGCGTGCATCCGACGCCGCAATAAGGGCAGGTGGTCGGGACAATCCGATCCGCGGTGATCATCGGGATTTCCTCCGGCGTTTGTTTCCGCCTCGGCTCGCCTGCAGGACTTCATCCAAGCTCAATCCCTGCTCGAGCAGCGCCTCGCGCTTGGGCTTGAGCGCACCGGTGGGGCAGACGCCGACGCATTGGCCGCAGAAAACGCAGGTCGTCTCAGGCATCGGCTTGTCAAAGAAGGTGCCGATGAAGGTGTCGAAGCCGCGCCCTTTGAAGTTGATCGCATAAGTGTACTGGGCGTCCTCGGCGCACACCTGCACGCAACGCCAGCACAGGATGCATTTGGAATAATCACGGATATACATCGGGTTGTCATCGAGCACCGGGACTTCGCGCCGTTCGGCGTCGGGAAAACGCGCGCGGTCGGCGCGATGAGCGTCGATTAACCGATTAATCTCGGGCGCCTCGGAAAGATCCACCGCCGAAGAGAGCATCTCCAGTATCGTGCGGCGGCTGCGCTCGGCGCGCGCGCTCGTGGTCGAGACCTTCATGCCTTCACTGACCGGGGTAAGGCATGCCGGCAAAAGCGGCCTTACTCCATCGACTTCGACGACGCAGATGCGGCACAGACCATTGGCGGTGCAGTGATCGTGATAGCAAATGGTCGGAATGCCCCCGCCGGCTTGCTCTGCGGCTTTGAGGATCGTCGTTCCCGCCGGCACGCTTACAGTCTCGCCGTCGATGGTCAGTGTGATATCAGCCATGAGTACTTCCTGCGGTTAAGCGGTGCCTGAGTCAAGCACCCGGGAATATTGTCCTTCGCGCTCTCTTTCGAAATATGATCGGTGGAACCATCGAAGTCACTTGATCCCTTGCGGTCCCCCTTCTTCATCTTCCCCCGGGACCGGGGGAAGAAAGAGATGGGGGTGAACAGCCTTGCCCTTTTCATGTTCTGTGGGCGAGCGTAAGCTCAAGAACCACTTCGTGGTGAGCTTATTTGTTGCCGTCAAACATGTTCGGCCATAACTTCATCGCGCTCAAGACCGCGGTTGCGGCGGTTTGGCCCAGGCCGCACAGAGAGGCGTCAATCATCGTCCCGCCCACATCTGACAAGCGCTCGCGGTCGCCGACAATTGGCCGGCCGGCTGCGGTACGGTCGAGAATTTCATATTGCCGCTGTGTGCCGAGCTGGCACGGATAACATTTGCCGCAGCTCTCGTCGGCAAAGAAGTGCCCGAGCCGTTTCAACACGTCGCGGATGTCCGCAGTATCGTCGAAGACCATCACTGCGCCTGAGCCAAGCGGCAGCCCGGCGGTCCTGAGGTTTTCGAACGACAGA
>DATBMR010000065.1:0-5999 GCA_036554745.1 Binatia bacterium | reverse complement strand
TTGCCGGCGCGTATTTCAAGACGGCTCGATTATCGAACTCTGGGGTGCGCATGCCTACGAAGAAACCCTGGCTCACTGGTCCAAGCAGTGGGGCACGGCGCTGGTGACCCATTACGGCATGACCAAGCGCCAGGCGATCTATTTCACCGAACACGCCGAAGCCGATCTTGTACAGCATGACGAACGAATGGGGCACGGGCCGATGAACCGCATGATCCTTCAACGCATTGTCGCGCAGGGAAAAACCGCCAGAAAGCTCGGCTACGATCCCAAATACTGCGCCTTCACGATGGTCGACCTTCATGCGTTGATGGAACAACACGCGCTGGAAAACCCCTATCCGGTATAAGTCTCGACCGCCCTGCCCGCTTCGTTTCGCCCGAGCGCGGCAGAGCTGCCATCAAAAGCAAAAACGATGTTCGTTACATTCGAACCGTTTGCTGATAAAGGCTGCCAACTCGGCGTCCTCGGCGCCTTAGCGGTGAAATTTTTTTTATCCGTTTGGCGACTGAGCAGCTGGGCAGGAAATTTTGCGCAAGCCTGAAAAATTTCCGTGTCGGAGGCTTGTTACATGCAATGGGCCGGGCCGTAATTGTCACCGTCATCTGCGTCGGTTTGCTCACGTCAACCAATGTAATCCCGGCAGCTGAGCTCCCGGGAAGATGGCAGAGTCGCTCGTCCACGCCCATGCCGCGCAGCGAAGTGGCGGCCGTTGAGCTAAGCGGCAAAATTTACCTGATGGGCGGCTATGTCAAAAATGGCGACTTGCTTCAGGAATACGATCCCGCCCGGGATAGCTGGCGTCGCCGCGCCTCTTTGCCCAAACCGCTGCACCACGTCGGCGCCGCTGCCGTCAACGGCAAAATCGACCTTATCGGAGGGTACATCAGCGGCGTTGGTGCCGTAAGCACCGTGTATGAATACGATCCCGCAAGCGATCGCTGGAGTGTAAAACAGCCGATGCCTACGGCACGTGGTGCGCTTGCGGTCGGCACTATTGATGGAAAAATTTACGCTGTGGGCGGCGTCGGCGACAATGGCAAGAACACCGCCGCTAACGAGGAATACGATCCAGCCTCCGACCGTTGGACCGAGCGTGCGCCCTTGCCGACCCCGCGCGACCACCACGCGGCCGGCGCAGTCAACGGCAAGCTTTACGCCATCGCAGGACGCATTGATGGCAATCACGACCGTAGCGTCGCAAATAACGAAGAATACGATCCCAAAACTGATCACTGGCGAACGGTCGCACCCATCCCGACGGTGCGCAGTGGCGTCGGCGCTGCGGTGCTTTACGGTCGGGTCTTCGTTTTTGGCGGCGAGTACAACCGAGCTACGCGCAGAGATGTCGAATCCTTTGACCCGGTGACCAACAAATGGCAGCGCTGGGTGCCGATGCCGACCGCGCGCCACGGGCTTGGCGTAGCGGCTCTCCGCCAGTCGATCTACGTGATCGCCGGCGGCCCGAAGCCGGGTGCAAGTTTTTCTTCGGTCAATGAAGTGTTCACGCCGTGAGTGAAAAAGCCGATCATTCGTCGCGGCAACCATTCGAGATCGCCGGGGAATTTTCCGGAAACGAAGCCCACGTGACCGCCCTCGGGTGGAAACTCCAGCATCACCGTATCGGACACTTCTTCTTTGGTTGGCAGCGCGCTTTCCGGAAGAAACGGATCGTTGCGCGCGTTGATGACGAGAGTCGGCACGCGGATTTCTTTGAGCCACGGTTTGCTGCTCGTGCTCGCCCAGTAATCCTCGGCGTCTTTGAAACCGTGAACCGGCGCGGTGTAGAGATCGTCGATGGCGCGCAACGTCGCGCACGCGCGCACCTTGCACGCCTCGATCACCAAATGATGCGCCGCGATCTTGGCAATGACTTTCGGCCGCATGGATCGCAAGAAATGCCGCGCATAAAGGATCCGTTTGAAACCGAAGTCGAGTTCGCGGGCGGCGGCGTGCAAGTCCAGGGGCGCCGACACCGCCACGGCGCGCGCGACAACCTGACGCGACCCATGACCGCTCTCGCCGAGCCACTTGAGCAGCATGTTGGCGCCAAGCGAGATCGCCGCGACATGAAGCTCGGATCCGCGGAACTGCTCCCTGAGCCGTCGTAAAATCCAATCGATTTCCGCGGAGTCGCCGGCGTGGTAAGAGCGCGGCAAGCGGTTCGCTTCGTCGCTGCAGCCACGGAAATGCGGCACGACACCTCCCCAGCCGCGTCGTGCTAACTTGGCCATCAAGCTCATCGAGTAATGGCTGCGCGAGCAACCCTCCAAACCGTGAAACAGCACGACGATTTTCGCTTTATCGAGCGTCGGATCGAGCCAATCGAGATCGATAAAATCTCCGTCTGGAGTCGTCCAGCGTTCGCGCCGGTACCGCACGCGATACTTTCCCGCCAGATAGCGCGCATAAATCGTTTGCAGGTGCCCTCCCGGCAGCCACCGCGGCGCCCGATAAGTCGATTCGATAGCTGGACTAGCTGGGGCTGCGTGTAGGAGGCGATCCATCGTCTTGAACGGTTTAAACGACTTGAACGCTTATTTTCCTCTCAGCGGCTGAGGCGGCATAAAGCCATGGCGCAAGGTGTTTTCCGAGATCGTGCGCGGCTCAAGGAACTGCAACAGGTAGTCCGGTCCGCCGGCCTTGGAGCCGATGCCCGACAGCTTGAGGCCGCCAAAGGGCTGGCGTTCGACAACCGCGCCGGTGATGCCGCGGTTGATGTAAAGGTTGCCGACGCGAAACTCTCTGCGCGCCTGATCGATATGCGCCGGCGAGCGCGAGAAGACGCCACCGGTCAGCGCAAATAAAGAGCCGTTGGCGATCTCGAGGGCCTGGTTGAAATCACGCGCCCGAATCACTGACAGAACCGGGCCGAAGATTTCCTCTTGAGCGATGCGGCTGCCGGGATCAACCTCGCTGAAAATCGCCGGGCCGACAAAATAGCCCTCCTTTGGGGCGGCCATTTCCAACACACAACTCGCTTCCTTTTTGCCCAAGCGGATGTATCTGCCGACCCGCTCTTTTGCGGCCTCATCGATCAGCGGACCGATGGCGTTGCGCGGATCTTCCGGCGGGCCGATCTTCAGGCTGCGCACGGCTTCGACGAGCCGCGGCAGGAGACGGTCGTGGACTTCGCCAACGAGAATCAGCCGGGACGCCGCCGAGCATTTTTGTCCCTGATAGCCGAACGCCGAATCGATAACGTGAACAATCGCTTCGTCGAGATCGGCGTCGCTATCGACGATCACGGCGTTCTTGCCGCCCATTTCACAGACCACCCGCTTGACGTGTCCTTGCCCGGCCCGATGCGTGTAGGCCTCCCGCAAAATCTCCAGACCGACTTCGCGCGAGCCGGTGAAAGCGATCAAGTGAATCTTTTCTGAACGGACGAGTCGCGCGCCCACCCCGCCGCCACCGTGAAGGAGCTGGCAAGCATCCTCCGGCAATCCCGCGTTACGCAAGATCTCGTGTAGACGCACCGCCATGATTGGCGATTGCTCGGCCGGTTTCATTAGCGCGCAGTTACCCGTTAGCACGGCCGCCGCGGCCATGCCGGTGAGGATCGCCAGCGGAAAGTTCCACGGCGCGATGATCGCGGCGACCCCACGCGGCTCGTAAAAGTAAACGTTGGTTTCGCTCGGCAATGACTGCGTCTCGCGCGGCTCCGACAAACGAAGCATCTCATGCGCGTAGTATCTCAAATAATCGATCGCTTCGATAACATCGGCGTCCGCTTCGCGCCAGCCTTTGCCGACCTCATAGACCTCCAAACTTGCAAGTTCCCAACGTTTCTCCTGCATCAGGTCGGCGGCCTTGAGAAGAATCTCAGCGCGTCGGGGCGCCGGCGTGGCGCGCCACTTGGGGGAAAACCGCTCCGCCCTCGCGATCGCCGCATTTATCCGATCGTTGCCGGCGACGCGCACGCGTCCGACAATTTCCCTGGGATCGGCCGGATTGGGCGATTCCAAATATTCGCCGGCACGGCGGCGCTCCCGGCTAAATTCGCTGCGAACTTTTTCGAGCGTGCGGTTGAACCGCTCGCGGTTTTCCCGTCGCGAAAAGTCGATCGGCGGTTCGTTACGAAAAACGTCGAGCATGCGCTCACTTGTTGGATGACAACGTTGGGGCTTCGCCATCTTCGAGCGCCAGCGCCGGCGGCTTGACTAAACTGGCGATGTCCTGGCGATCGGCATAGGTCTGGCGCAGGAAAGAAGTGTTGGAAGTATTTTCCATCAAACGCCGGATCAGATACGACATGCCCGGCAACAAATCGCCCACCGGCAGATACACGCGAACCCTCTCGCCATGTTCAATGATCGCCTGGCGCACCGGCTCCGCCATGCCGTAAAGCATTTGAATCTCGTAGTCGTTGCTCGGTAGACCGAGCGATTTCGCGGTCACCATGGCGTGGGCCAGGCTGCGCAGGTTGTGGCTGCCGAACGCCGCGTCGATGACGTCGTGATTTTCCAGCAACAGACGGCTTGCACTCTCATAGCTCGCGTCGGTTTGGGCTTTTTCCAAATAGACCGGGATCGGCCAGCCTTTTTGCTTGGCCCAGGCGATCTCGCTGTCCCAATAGGCACCCTTGACCAAGCGCACGCCAATCCGACGCTTAACGCGGCGAGCCCACTGGATCAACTCGCGAATATCGGCTTCGGCGTCCCGCAAATAGGCCTGCAGCGCAATGGCGGCGTGCGGCCGCTCGTGAAATTCTTCTTCCTGCAGCACGGCGCGAAATATCTCCAAAGTCAGATCTTTGAACGCGTACTGCTCCATGTCGACGGTAATTCCCGCGCTCAAACGCGCCGCCTCGCGCAACAATTCGCGCAAGCGCGCGCAAACCGTTGCTTCGGTATTCGGGTCCAGCGGATCGAAGCGCGCGCACAAAGAGGACAACTTGATGGAAAGGTTGACGCGCGGCATCTTGCCTCGCGGCGAATCGTCGATCTGCGCCACGGCTGGCCAGGCCTCGCTGGCGTTTGCTAGACGGCGCAAAAGTTCCAGATAGCGGCGCTGCATCGCCTCGGCTTCGACCTCGCTCACGGTCGCTTCGCCGACAACGTCGAGAGTAAAGGCGGCGGGTTCCTTACGCAGATGCTCCACGACGGCGATCAAATGATCGCCGCTCTCTTGGGCGATAAATCGTCTGGCCAGGTTGACGACGTTGCGGCGCACCACCGGCGCCACCAAGGTTCCGGCATGGAGGGCGTGCGCAATCACGACCAGTCCGCCCAGCGCATGATCCACGCGGGCGAAATATTCTTCGAGGTGCCTGCCGATCTCGCTCGACGATTCCAGGCTCGGCAAAACGTCGACGAAGCGGAACAACGCAACCCGCAACGAGTCGTCGTTGAGCGACCAGTCGATCATCCGCCCAAGCAGATCTTTCGCTTCGAAAAGCGACGGTTTGTGCTGTGCCGCTCTTTCATACAGGGAACGCGCCAAGGCTTGGACGGCTCGTTCAGTTGCGTCGAGTCGTTCGGTCATTTATCACGGATGAAGTTTGTGTTCTTGATGGTCATCATAATACGATCGGGCGAGCGGATGAAGTCCACGAGCGTAACGGAAGTTAAAAAACGCGACGAAGCAAAGCCATAGAAAGTATCAAAGCTCAAAACGCAAGCGTGAATTGATCCCCTTGGAGACATCGCCGGTTGAACGGCTCGAACTTTTGAACCTTTACGCTCGTGCCGCTCACTAGACCCTGTGGGGTGGACGACTTTCAAGAAGGAGCAAATACATGAACGATCCCGATCACCTCACTGGCGCGGAAGCGGCGGTGGAGATGCTCAAAGCGCATGGCGTCGAGATTCTCTTCGGCCTGTGCGGCGATACCAGTCTGCCGTTCTATGATGCGTTGGCCCGGCTGCCCCACGGCATGCGCCATATTCTTGCTCGCGATGAACGCTCGGCCGCGTACATGGCGGACGGCTATGCGCGAGTCTCGGGGAAGGTCGGTGTGTGCGAAGGTCCGAGCGGCGGCGGAGTCACCTACATCA
>DATBMR010000316.1:0-3550 GCA_036554745.1 Binatia bacterium | reverse complement strand
GTGCGAACCCCAACAGCTATTCCGCGCTCCCGAGCGCCGGGAAATTCGTTTTCGGCGGTCCTGAGGTCGTGAACGTGAAACGTTCTACCTTCTCGTACCACCCGTGCAGCCAAGCCGCCGCGCCCAATTGCATCAGCCTCGCCAAGCTCATGCGCGAGGCGAATCGAGCCAAAATGCGCAACAGGAACTAACGCATCCCCCTCGACCCGCCGAATAACGGCATCCTCTGCGCCACAAAGTCGAGCTGCGTATTCCGCCATGGTATCCAGAACCGGCCGGAGGTCAGTCGGCGAGCTGGCGATCATGCGCAAAATGGCGCTGGTCGCCGCCTGCTGCTCTGCGCCCTCGCGGATTTCTTGTGCCTGCGCAGCAATCGTTTTCTCTAGCGCCGCGACAGATTTGCGGGAAGACGAAGGCCGCCGCTTCGAGCCAATTTTTTTAGGTGCCTTCTTATTCATAGCGAAAAGCAAAAAACCCGAGCTGGGAACCCCAGTCCGGGTTTTTGACTCATACTCCAAGCGCGACCGGGACCGACCCGTCTGCTATTTTTCTCCGGATCGCTCCTACCTTTAGTTCACTTCAAGCCACGACGTCAAGGATGAACAAAAGCCTGTGGTAGTTCAGTTAGCGTTCGCCACGATCTTAAGCAGAGAAGGATTCCTCGCTTCCGCTCTGAACGACAACGCTCAAAAGACGGACTGGTGAAAGAGCTACGAGGCCCATGTTCGTAGTCCAATTTTGCATGAAAACTCTCAACCAATTTGCAGCACATCCGCTGTGCTGACTCTTAACCCGGATCGGAGCGTAAAGATGAAAGTCGCAGTGCGTTGAAAACTGCTTATAACGCATCGTGCTCGCCTAAAACAAATCGCCACTGCTCAGACGCTTGATAAACTCCTTGGCGGGCAGGACCCATATCCCATCATCGGTCTTGCGGCTCATGGACTCTAAACAAACGGTGATGCGCTGCTTGATTCCCTTATGGTCCCGCGCGACCTCACGGAGACCCTTTAGATGATCCGCCGATACTTTGGCTGTTGCCTTGGCTTCAATCGCCAATTGCATGTCGTTCACAATAAAGTCAACTTCGATGCCGCTAGGCAAACGCCAATAAGCTAGTTTGGCGAAAGCGTTGCTATAAGCATTGCGCGCGCACAACTCATGGAAAACCCAGTTCTCAAACGCTTTGCCGTAGAGCTCGGACCCTGGCTCGAGAGCGCCCCGTTTAGCGAGATGATTCACGACTCCGACATCAGCGAAGTAGAACTTTGGCGCCGCGATCACCCGGCGTTTGGGCCGCCTGGTGTAGGCCGGAAGCCAGCGGCCGAGCAGCGTGTCTTCTAATATCTGAAAATAGCCCTTGATCGTATGACTCGAAACACCGCAATCGCGAGCTATTGTTGAAAAGTTGACATGTTCGGCGTCGGCGAGAGCAGCCATGTTGAGAAACTCAGAATAGATCGGGAGATTACGTACCAGTCCTTCCGCCGCTACTTCTTCCTTTAAGTAGTCGGCGACGTAACCGTTCAAAAGCGGCCGCGGGTTTGCTGACTGGTACATGCTAGGCAGGTATCCATGATTGACCATCCGGTTGAGATCAAAATCACGTCCTACCTCCCCCGCGGTCAAACCGTGCAGCTCGTAGCGAATCGCACGCCCACCAAGGAGGTTGGCCTGGCCGCGTTTAACCTTGCGCGCACTCGATCCGCACAGGGCAAACCGAATTCTGCGGTTCTCGTGAAGCCAGTGAACCTCGTCCAGGAGCTGCGGCACTTTCTGCACTTCATCGACGACGACCTGGCGAATGGAATTGCGCGCCGCGAGCGCCTCGCGAAGCAATTCTGGGTTCTGCAAATAGCGGCGGAACTCATCTGCCTTGAGGAGATCTACCCATAAGGCGTCCGGATAGGTGGCCCGGAGCAGAGTGGTTTTGCCCGTCTGGCGCGGACCCCAGAGAAAGAAAGTGGTGGTTCCGGACGCGGGGAGACTCAAGGCACGCTTGAACATCAACCTCAAATTATCATGATTATTTGAAGTGTCAATTCAAATTAGCACCCTCCTGGGTGAGCAATTCTTTTGAGCTTCTTCGTGCGTGAGCGGTCAGGGTTCTAAATAGAGCCTTCCAGCGGAGCAGAATAAAGATCGGACGTCACCTGGTGCACACCCGGTACATTCTTCACCAACCTTACGACTGTGTTTTCCAACCCGTGGGCGACTCTACCTTTCACATCGATGTGGCTGCCTTCGGCGCGAACTTCGAGTGCCAGTCCACGTACGTTGGGTGCTGCGAATAACGTCGCATGGACCCGAGACGCAAGAGCGAAGTCGTTGAAAGCCTGGTTGGATGCAGGCGTGAGCTGATACTCTTGGAGCTTGGCGGCCTCCACGATTAAATGTTTCGCCCCCTCTCGACTAATCCTGCTCATATTGAGAATCAGGTCAAAACGATTGGCATCGCGCCAATCCGCTCCGAACATCGCGATGAGCCGGCGGCTGCGCGCATTGTCGATCTCTTCTATATACTGGCGCGCATCGGCCTCAGTCAGACCATGTCGTGAACGGACTTGCTTGATGCGAAATTCGATGGGCGCGGTCAACAGTACTTTCAGCACATGGCCGATACCGGGCAAAAGCTCGTGACCTACATGGCCGTGATAAACCAATGTTCCATCATGAGCCAACTCGCAGATCGCAGCTTGGAGAGCGACCCGATAGGGCCGCAGGTCTTGCAACAGACGCTCCCACCAGTGTGGGCCCTTCTCGACGATCTCGTTGAGTTTCGCTTCGGGTATGCCATAGCGCCGGCTCGCCTCGACGAGGACCTCGCGCCCAACGCAACGGTAACCGAGGGCCTGAGCCACCATTTCGGCCAATTCCTGACCTTCGCCGGAAGCCCCTTGATAGATCGTGATAATCGGCATGACAACTACCCCCTAGCTCCATTCACACTAATATTTTAAACCTGTAAAAACCTGTGAACAGCCTGGAGTGAACCCATTGTATGAAACGATTTGAGCCTTTTGGAACGGCAGCCTTTTATTATAAATTTTGACTTCTTAGACGATTTTACGAATCTTGCCGTCAGCCGCAGTTCTAACGCGCCGCCGCCTGGGTTGGAGGCTTCAGACAATTCAGCACAATGAATTGCCCGATCTTGCGGCCCATTGCCGCGCCTCCCTCGCCCGAGGTGCGGTAATGCACGCCATCATAGACACGCGCATTGACGACCTCGGCAACGTAGTCCGAGAGCTTGCTGAAGCTCCGCGTCACTCCTGGCGCGGTAGTGCTGGTTAGCCTGAAGGTTGGTACGCGGTCGCCGAAAAAAGCTTCGAGCACACCGGCTGCCGTAGACTGAAAAGTACAGTGGGCACACGGATATTCGGGATGCATTGGCGTGTTGATAAACGGTTCCCAACTGGGATCGCGTTCGGTCGATTTATTACCGTCCAGATCGCCATTGCGAATTGCGGTTACCGGTCGCCAAAAATTGTACGTGTACTTGGCGTCGAAGATCGCCGTGCCTGCATCGGCGGCTGCCATCGAGAACAGC
>DATBMR010000306.1:0-24662 GCA_036554745.1 Binatia bacterium | reverse complement strand
AAGCCGGTCACGCACTCGGAAAAGCTTTCTTGAAAACTGTGGCGACGAAACTCGCCGTCGGTGACGACGGGAAGCCCATGCGCTTCTTGTTGTTGAATCACCGACCGGATCGCTTCATCTTGCGCCCGGAACAATTCTGCGCTCGACGCCTGGGCGCGGTCGTGGCGGGCAAAAACTTCCTTCAAGCGGCTTGGACGCACCAAGCTGCCGACGTGATCGAGGCGGATCGTGTTTAGGTCTCTAACGGATTCCATGCTCTGGTCCTTTGACTGTTTTCTTTCGGCCCCAGCAACAACCGACGACTTGCTTGTGTCGGATGAGGGCACATTGTTTGAATCGGTTGTTATTTCGAGGCAAAGCCGAGAAATCTCTCCGAACCGCTACATGCGTCAAGGTTGGCTGTCATTTCCCGGGAACTTTTCACATGAACTGGACAAAGAGCGAATTGGCAAGCAGCAAGCCCTTCGGCGTCAGCTTGAGAAAACCTTCCTTTTCTTCCACCAAAGCTGCCTCGATCCAGTCCGGTATGTGCGGGTAAACTTCCCCCGGTGCTTTGCCGAATCTTGAGCAGAATTTCTCGACCGAAACGCCCTCCGTCAATCTCAAGCCCAGAAACATAAACTCGCCGGCGGCTTTGTTAAAATCAATCTCTTCGCTTTCAATTAGAGCATGATTCAATTCAGCCACCCGGCTCATGTAACGGGCGGGGTTTTTTTCGTTGCTCCAACGCCGGCCGAAAGTACCACCCGAGGTGCAGCGCTTATAACTATGCGCCCCAGCGCCGAGCCCCAGATAATCTCCACCGCGCCAATAATTGATGTTGTGCCGTGAATGCCATCCACGACGGGCGTAATTGGAAATCTCGTAGCGGAATAAGCCGGCGGCGCGAAGTTTTCTCTCGACCAGCTCGACCATGGCGATCTCCTCTTCCTCGGCCAGAGGCTTCATGCGGCCGGCACGATATTCGTGGTGAAACGGCGTGCCTTCTTCGAAAGTGAGATTGTAGGCGGAGAGATGCGGCGGTTGAAATTCCAGTGCGATGTCGAGATCGGCTTCCAGATCCTGCAGCGATTGACCCGGATTGGCATAGATCAAATCGAGGCTGAAGTTGTCGAAGCGTGCCTGGCGCACGATGCTGAGGGCATTGCGGGCTTCGTCGGCGCTGTGAATCCGGCCGAGAAACTTGAGCAGCTTGGGTCGAAAGGACTGCACCCCGATACTGATGCGGTTCACACCGGCATCGCGATAGCCAAAGAACTTATGACTCTCAACGGTGCCGGGATTCGCCTCCAGGGTGATTTCGCAGTCGAGATTGATCGGAAAGGTCGCCGCCACCCAAGCGAGCAGTTTGCCGATGCTCTCGGGTTTGAACGTGGACGGCGTGCCCCCGCCGAAGAAGATGCTCTGGACGGTTCGTCCACGCCAATCCTCGAGGCTACCGTAATGCTCCAACTCGCGCACCAGCGCATCGGTATAAGTGCCTTCCGGAATCTCCGCGATCACGTGGGAATTGAAGTCGCAGTAAGGGCACTTGCTGATGCAGTACGGGATATGGATGTAGAGAGAGAACGGCGGACCCATCGCTTCATGATATGCGGGCAGCCGGGTTAGGGCAACCGGCATCCGCGCTGTCGTAGTCAAGCACGACCTCTTGATCACGCTGAAGGGTCAGTGACGCGACTGGAAGGCCGGACGGATCTTTGCATTCCGGCCGGGTGTTGCTATGATTCGATCGAGATTTAAAAGAGCAGCGATGTCGGTCCACGAGCACAAGGCAAGAGGCAAGCGGAGTATCCGCTGTTTTGTCATCACCGTGAGCGATACGCGTGATGAGACCACGGACACGAGCGGCCAAGTGATTAAAAAGTTTTTAGCCGATGAAGGACATCAGACAACGGGATACCAAATCGTCAAAGATGAACCGAAGGAGATCGAAAGCCTGCTTGACCAGGCATTATCGCGAACTGACATCGACGCGGTGATTGTCAACGGCGGCACCGGCATTGCGCCGCGCGACGGAACCTACGAGGTCGTCAGCCGCTTTTTGGAAAAAAAGCTCGACGGCTTTGGCGAAGTATTTCGCTACTTGAGCTATCTCGACATCGGTTCGGCCGCGATCATGAGTCGCGCGGCGGCCGGAAGCGCAAGGGGAAAAATTTTAATTTCACTGCCGGGCTCCAAAGGCGCGGTCATCCTGGCCATGGAAAAGCTCATTTTGCCCGAGATCCGCCACATGGTCTCGCAGCTTCAGGGACAATGAAGGTTCGAGTCAAATTTTTTGCGATCCTGCGCGAGCGCGCCGGCGCCAGCGAAGTGACGAGGGAAATTGCAGCAGGCACCACCGTAGCCGATCTCTGGCACCAGCTGCAGGAGGACTATCCCAAGCTGGCCGCGACCGGCATTCGTCTTTTGTACGCCGTCAATCAGAACTATGTCACTGTCGACCACAAGCTGAACGACAATGACGAGGTGGTTTTCGTGCCGCCGGTCAGTGGAGGCTGAAAACAGTGTTTCGCGTCACCCAAGGCCCCATTGACTTGAGTGAGCTGGTCCGTTGTGTCAGCGACCCGGAGGCCGGGGCGATCGTCACGTTCATCGGCACGACGCGCAACAACAACGAAGGTCGGAGGGTCATCGCGCTCGATTATGAAGCCTACGCCGAAATGGCGGAAAGGGAGCTGGCGCGGATCGGCGCCGATGCGGAGAAAAAATGGCAGATTAGCCGGATCGCGATTGTGCACCGGTTGGGGCCCGTGCAAATCGGCGAGGCGAGCGTGATCATCGCGGTGTCTTCGGCCCATCGCGAAGCGGCCTTTGCCGCCAGCCGGTTTGCCATCGAGGAGATTAAGAAGACCGTGCCGATCTGGAAAAAGGAAGTGTTCGAAGGCGGCGAGGTGTGGATCGGCACGCAGACGGGCCAAGCATTTACCACGAAGTGAATCAAAGGGAGATAAAAACCCGACCCATTGGTCCGCGATCTAGCCTCTTTCGAGGATTTTTCCTCTAACTCGGGCACGCAACCAGATAATCGCCGCAAAAATAGACAGAATTAGAACTCCCGAGACAATGCCTTCGGCCTTATCAATGCCTCTCGCGATGGTTTGATAGGTTTCGCCAAGTCCCCACCCCAGGTAAGCAAGGAACAGACAGCGGGGCACGGTGCCGTAAAAAGTCCATAAGCTGAACTGATTGAGCGGTAAACGCAGCAATCCCGCCGCCGCCGAGATGACCGACAGCGGGAAAATCGGCAGCGCCCGGAGAAAAAATATTGTGGTATTGACCTGCCCGGCCTGAAAACGCCGCTCCAAAGCTTCCACGTCATTCCAGCTAAAACCGAGAAACTTTTCCCAGCGATCGACCAAGGGCTTGCCGCCGTAGTAACCAATGGCGTAGCCAATGTAGGCGCCCAGAGTTGAGGCGATGGCGCCGGGCAAAACGATCTGTAAGATAATCGGCGGCAACGCTTGAACAAACAGCAGGTCGGGGCTGATCAGCACGAAACCGGCGCCCATAATAATAAGCGGCGACGGAATCGGCACAATCACGGACTCGATGATGACCCCGGCAAAGACGCTCCACGCTCCATGAGCGCGAATGGAATCCATGATCCAATTGAGAATCTCAGTCACCGCAAATCTCCAAAACGTACCGTCCTAGGTTAGCAGCTTAAGGCGCTTAAATCCATCCGACTCAATCGTCACTTTACAGGATACCGAGGACCGTCAAGAGATAGACCGCGGCGAGCGCGAAATAGGCGACGCAGGCCGCAACCAAGAACGCGAGACTGACCCGCCCCGGACGTGCTGCGGCCGGGAGCTGGGGCGGCAGATAGACATGATTAAGGAATATCAAAGCCACGGAATAGATGACGGTTCCGATAAAACCGATGACGGCCGAAATGAGAATAAGCGCGCCCGGTTCGTTGAGCTGAATCGTGACGGACGTAATGATCGTGAGCAGTAACAGGAAGAAAAGGTACCATTTGCGATAAGCAAATCGATGGGCTCGCGGAAAGAATCCGTAGACGCAATCGGTATGGATCCGGCTCACGGCGTCGACGGTGGCGAGCCAGGTGTCGGAGAGAAACGCCGCCGCAACGATCAAGAACAAGACTTTGCCCCACCAGCCCCAGCTCACCTCGAAGAAGCGGCTCTGGACGACGGCGATTTCATAGTGCTCTGGCAGGAGACCCTTGGGATACAGGAGAGCGTAGGCGAGCAGGCAGGTGAGCATCGTTGTCAGGATATTACCGCCGACGCCGATGCCGATATCCCATGACATAAAACGCCTCCAGCTCGGCACATGCGCCAAACCCTCATCGTTGCTTGGCAGCGCGCCGGCATCGGGCATCGACTCGGGCTTGCCCGTGATCGGGCCGGTCATTCGCCCCATGTAGAAGGCCATGCCCGAGCCCTTGTCGCGGAGCCAATAAGAGTAAAAAAGCGTCCAGAACCCGCCCAGCCCGGCAAAGGTGATGGCTGTCAGAAGCTTAGTTGCATCCGCCGGGTCCCAGGGCCGCGGCATGGGCCACTGGGGGACGATCAAGCCGCGCAAAAACGACGGCAAGGCTTTGAGCACTTCGGCGTGAGCCGATGCCGAGAGCAACCCGACCACCGTGAAAAGCGCAACTCCCCACATAAAAACTTCGATCAAACGATAGATCACTTTGCTGAGCAGGATGGCGACCAGAAAGATCGCCATCGAAAGATACGCCCAAAAATGTGTCTGCTGCTGGCGCGACCAACCGGCCGGCAGGTCAGTGAGCGCGGCGAGCGAAGTACCGCCGGCCGCGGCAAACGCGCCGAACCACAGAAACGAAAGCGTCATCAAAATCCATAGGACAGCGGCCAGATAGCGGTTCAGTCGAATGAACCCTTGAAAGATACTTTCGCCGGTCAAGAGCGTGTAATGGCCGATTTCATAAATCACCGGAAATTGTAGCAAGCAGGCGGGCAGCAGAAGAAAAACAAACGTCAGCCCGTATTTGGCGATCGTGTAGGGCCAAAAGATCAGCTCCCCGCTGCCCTGCGCCAACGCCATGAAAATGACGCCCGGCCCGAGCGCCCGCCACATGCCCGGCAGCGGCGGCAGCGGTGCCTTTTTGAAAGGCGGTAGGATTCCCCAGGATGACCTATCCGCCATCGCTTGGATGTTAGTCGATGCGGTGGACCGCGTCGGTGGGAAGAGAGGCGACAAAAGCTTGCAGCGCTTGATTCAGGTAGCTTGAATCCTTCGATTCCAGCGTCACCTTCACCTTGTAGTCAGGCAGATCAAGTACCGGATAGGAGCCGAGCATGAGCTTGGGAAATTTCACGAGCAAATCGTTGAGCATGGCGGCGATGACGCCTTCGCCATATCTCACGTAAACGTTCTTCAAATAATAAGGCGTGTCGCGGAATATTTCTTTGATCGCATGAAAACGCTCCTGAAGAATCTTGGGTATGCCCGGAAAGATATAGACGTTATAAATATTCACGATCGGAGCGAACAGCGCGTCGGTGGCCAGCAGCGTAGCACCTTCCGGCACGTTGGCCATGCGCAGCCGCGCTTCGTTCACTTGGTCACCGAGGCGCTGACGCATGCGCCGTTCAATGTCCGGATGGCGTACGACCTTGAGGCCGAAGCCGTGAGCGATCCCGTCGATGGTAACATCATCATGGGTCGGACCGACGCCGCCGGAGGTGAAAACAAAATCATACCGTTTCGAAAAAGCGCTGACTTCTTCGCCGATCAGTTCGATCTCGTCTCGGATCGTCGAGATTTTTTGCACTTCGACACCGAGACGGCGCAACTCGGTGCAAAAAAAATGCGAGTTGATGTCCTGGGTCTTGCCCGACAAAACTTCGTTGCCGATAATGACGATAGCTGCGGTTTTCGACATGAGTCTATCTCTTAGCGCAACCAGCGCGCGTTGGCCAGTGCACCCTTCTTTAAAGATCAAACTCGCTGCAGCTCATGAAGAAACCGCAATTTCGGTTGGAACAGCTGTACTTGCATTTCTGATTGATCAGTTTGCCGTTGCAGATCGGACAGTAGTCCCACCAATTATCCTCAGATTCAATTGCATAGCATGACTTAGATTCAGGCTCGCTCATCGGATGTTCTCCTTGGCGGCGATCGGCTGTGGGCCGTTCTTCCTTTTGATTCGACAGGATGGCTTTTTGTAATCGAATTCTCCTTGACTGACAAGCATTTTCGCTTGCCCGGGAAACACATTGGACTTCGCGGTCGCCGCAAAATATAAAAGATCATCTGAACCAAGGGACGTCGGGCCAATCGACGAAACACCGGCTACAGCCAAACCGAACTCATGGAGCGAAGCTGATTTTCCTGCGAAGGGATCGATCGAGTGAGGCTTCCTCCTGCGCTGCGTTATCGCGACTTCCGCTTGTTTGCTTTTGGCTACTTCCCCGCCGAAACCGGCGAGTATATCCACTTCGTGGTGCAGAATTGGCTGGCCTGGGAACTCACGCATTCAGCGTTTTACCTCGGCCTGTTGGGTTTTTTTGAATTCGCCCCGCGCTTCATCTTCGGTCCCATTGGCGGTGTGGTCGCCGACCGCATGGACCGGCTCAAGCTCTTGATCCTCAGCCGAGTCGCAAACCTGATCCAAAGTTTGGTCTTCGCCTTTCTGGTTTTTTCAGGCTTGCTGGAATTCTGGCATATCGTCGTCTTGGTCATATTCATGGCGGTCGTAAGTTCCTTCAGCACTGCAGCCCAACAAGTGGTTGTCGTTACCCTCGTCCCGCAGGAGGGCGTCATGAGCGCGCTGGCGTTGCATTCGGCGACTCACAACCTTACCAAAGTGATCGGCCCATCGATCGGTGGATTGCTTTTGACCCTGATCGGCCCAGGATTTTGTCTGCTCATTCAGGCGCTCACCGTCTGTGTCATGCTTGCTACGCTGTTCAAGCTGCAGCCGCCGCTTTCTGCCGTGCGGGCAGCAAAGGGCGACTGGCTCAAAGACATCGCGGAAGGCGTCTCTTATCTGCGCCAGAACCGGCGTGTTTTTGCGACCATGCTCACCACTTACTCGAACGGCTTTTTCGGTATTTCCTATGCCCAGTTCCTGCCGTATTTCGCCCAGGAAGTGTTGCACGTCGGTCCTTCGGGTTACGGCTTGCTGGTTTCCGCGCCCGGCGTTGGCGCGGTGTTGATCAGTTTTTTTCTTTCGACCCACACGCGACTTAGCGGCATGCGTAAAATGTTGGTCGGCGCCAGCTTGATTTACGCGGCAGCGATTTTTTTGTTCGCGTTGTCGTCCTTCTTGGCGCTGTCGATCGCGCTGTTGGCGGTGATCGGCTCCATGCAGATGAGCTATCGAGTGCTCGCCCGGGCGATCATCCAAGAGGAATGCCCGCCTCAGCTGCTCGGACGGGCGATGAGTCTGTTTTTCCTTGATCGCGGCTTCGGTTCGCTCGGCGCGCTCTCCATCGGCAGCCTGGCGGCATTGGTGCCGGTTCCGCTGGCGGTCGCGGCGAGCGCGGCTGCTTGCGGCCTGCTCTCATGGTTGCTCCCCAGATCAGCGGGTGCTAGAAGCGGTTCTCTTTGATTGATCCCGGAGTTCCTCTATAATCCAAAATTTGTCGGCTACGGCAACTTATGGAGAAGCTCGGAATCATCGTGATGGCGGCGGGTCAAGGCACGCGGATGCGCTCTGCCGTGCCCAAGGTGCTGCACCCGCTCTGCGGAAAACCTTTATTTCTGCACGTCTTGGCAACAGCGCGGCAACTAGGGGCGAGCCCCGTTGCGCTGGTCATCGGTCATGGCGCCGAGCGGGTCCGGCAGGCCTACTCTGCCGACGATGTCAGTTGGGTGGTCCAGGAACGACAGCTCGGCACCGGCCATGCGGTTTTATGTGCCAAAGACGTATTCCATGACTTTGGCGGCGATATTTTGATTCTGAGCGGCGACGTGCCACTGATCCGGACGACCACGGTCAGCGCGATGATCGAGCATCATCGCCGGCAGAAGGCGGCGCTGACGCTGCTCACCGCTGTGCTCGACCGGCCAAAAGGCTACGGCCGGATTCTGCGCGACGACCGTGCCCGGCTGATCGGCATCGTCGAGGAGAACGATGCCAGTGACGCGCAGCGGCAAATTCACGAAGTCAACGCCGGCGTGTATGTCGCGTCCGCATCCTACCTTTTTGCAGCGCTGAGCGCGGTCAAGAATCACAACCAACAGGGCGAGTACTATCTGCCCGACATCGTCGCTGTCGGTCTTGCTCAGGGAAAAGTCATTGAAACCATGCGGGTGGATGACACCCGGGAGATGATGGGTGTCAATACCCGAGAGGAGCTCGCCTTTATGGAAAAAACCTTGCGCGACAGCATTAACAAAAAATGGATGCTGGCGGGAGTGACACTAGAAGACCCCGCGACGACCTACATCGATGAAGGGGTGAGCATCGGTAAAGATACCGTGATCGGACCCAATACCCATCTCAAGGGCAAAACGGTGATCGGCGAGCGCTGTCGCATCGACGGCAGCGCGTTCGTCAGCGATGCCGTGCTTGACGATGAAGTGCATCTCCGCTTTTCGGTCGTCATGAGCCAGTGCCGAGTTGCGCGTGGCGCGATCATCGGCCCGTTTGCTCATTTGCGTCCGGGCACGGAACTCGGCCCGCAAGTGCACATCGGCAACTTCGTCGAAACCAAGGAAGCCAAACTGGGCGAGCGCACCAAGGCCAACCATCTCACTTACCTCGGTGATGTTACCATCGGCCGGGATACCAACATCGGCGCCGGCACGATCACCTGCAACTACGACGGTTTTCATAAATATAAAACGTCGATCGGCGACCGCGTTCAGGTCGGCAGCGACACCACATTGATCGCGCCGATCAAGCTCGACGACGACGTTTACGTCGCTACGGCAAGCACAGTGCGCCACGACGTCCCCGCCGGCGCCCTGGTTTTCAACCCTCGAGAGCAACAAGTGCGCGAAGGCTGGACCGAGCAGAAGCGCCGCAAGATGAAAGGAAGCGGCCAATAATGTGCGGTATCGTAGGGTATATCGGCCATCGGCAAGCGGCGCCGTTAATCTTGGAAAGTCTGCGCAAGCTCGAATATCGCGGTTACGACTCTGCCGGCATCGCAGTGCTTAATGACGGCGAGGTGGCGATCCGCCGGTGCGAGGGCAAGCTCGCCAACCTGGCGGAGATGCTCGTACGCCAGCCGCTCGCCGGCGCCGTCGGCATCGGCCACACGCGCTGGGCAACTCATGGACGGCCGTCCGAAACCAATGCTCATCCCCACCGCGCCGGCGACGTGGTGGTCGTCCATAACGGCATCATTGAAAATTACCTCGAGCTAAAGGAGCAACTGTCGAAGCGCGGCGTTCACTTCAGCTCGGAAACCGACAGCGAAATCGTCGCTCATCTGGTCGCTGACAAAGTCGAGCGTGGCGTCGATTTTCTCAGCGCTGTGCGGCGCACGCTGCGCGAGATCCGCGGCTCCTACGCGCTGCTATTTCTAAACCGGCGCGACCCGAAACGTCTGATCGTCGCCAAGAATTCGACTCCCATCGTGATCGGCTGGGGCGAGGGCGAGACTTTTATCGCCTCGGATATCCCGGCATTGTTGGACTACACACGCAAAGTCACTTTTCTCGAAGATGGCGAGATCGGCGAAGTGACTCTCGGCTCCTATCGTTTATTTAACGGCAATGGCAAAGCGGTTCACCGGCCGGTCAAGGAAATCACCTGGGACGCGGTGGCGGCTCGCAAGGACGGCTACGCGCATTTTATGCTCAAGGAGATCCATGATCAGCCGCGGGCGCTGGCGGATACGTTCCGCGGCCGAATCTCGCTTAAGGATGGCCGGGTGGCACTGGAGGACATCCACTTCACGGTGCAGGAAGTCAGGGCGATCAAGCGCATCCATCTGGTCGCTTGCGGCACCGCCTGGCATGCCTGTCTGGTTGGCAAATTCATGCTCGAAGAGATTGCCGGAATTCCTGCCGATGTCGACTATGGTTCCGAGTTTCGCTATCGCTCGCCGCTGATGGATCCCAAGTCGGTGTTATTAATGGTGAGCCAATCGGGGGAAACTGCCGACACATTGGCCGCCGTCGACATCGCGCGTGCCAAACGGGCAAAGATTCTGTCGATCTGCAATGTCATCGATTCGTCGATTCCGCGGAAATCGCACGGCGTTTTGTACACTCATGCCGGCCCTGAGATCAGCGTTGCGAGCACGAAGGCGTTCACCACTCAGTTGACCGCGCTTTACCTGCTGGCGGTCGCGCTCGGCCGGCTCAACGGCAAGCTCTTAGCCAAGGACGCGAGACGATTGTTGCGCGAGCTGATGCACTTGCCGAGCTGGGTCGAGCAAGCTCTCGAGAGCGAGAACGAAGTCAAAGAACTGGCGCGCGAGCTCATGCATACCCAGGACTTTCTCTACCTCGGCCGCGGCGTTAACTATCCGATCGCCCTCGAAGGCGCGCTCAAGCTCAAAGAGATTTCGTATATTCACGCCGAAGGTTATCCAGCGGGCGAGATGAAGCACGGACCGATTGCACTCATTGATGCAACGATGCCCGTCATCGTGCTGGCGCCGCGCGATCGCTATTTTGAGAAAACCGTCAGCAATTTGAAAGAGGTCGAATCGCGCGGCGGTAAGGTCGTGGTGCTGACCGATGATGCCAAAAGCCTCAAGGATATTGCCGGCCATCGCGTTTTGACCTTGCCCAGAGCGTCGCACTATCTCACGCCGATCGTCATGACGATTCCGCTGCAGTTGCTGGCTTATTACATTGCGGTGCACCGCGGCACCGACGTCGATCAGCCGCGTAACCTTGCCAAAAGCGTCACGGTCGAATAGCGCAAAATCTGTCCGCGGAACCGTTTAGACCGGGGTATCTCGCAGTAGGCGCGCAGCGTCCTCGGGCGCGATAGCGTTCATGTGCACACCCGAGCCCCATTCGAAACCGGCCGTGCGCGTAAGCTGCGGCAAAATCTCCATATGCCAGTGATAGTGCGGGCTCGCAGGCTCATCTCGCGGCGACGAATGGATTACATAATTCAGCGGCGGCCGGTCGAACAGGCAAGCGAACTTCAAGAGCATTTCACGAAGGATGTGGCCGAATGCTATGACATCTTCGTCTGTGATTGCGGCAAAATTTGCCGCGTGTTTTTTCGGTAAGAGCCAGGTTTCGTAACCGAAGCGGGAGGCAAACGGGCACAGCGCGACGAAGCGGTCGTTCTCGGCTACCAGCCGCTCGCCACTTTGAATCGCGCCGCGGCAAATCTCGCAGTAGACGCAGCGATTGGTCGCGACGAAGTGCTTGCGCGCCCCGTCGATTTCCTCCATCGCTTGTTTGGGGACGGTTCGCAGCGCCGCCAGCTGCGAATGTATATGCTCCACCGTCGCGCCGGCACGCTCACCTTGGTTCTTAAAAATCAGCAGGTAACGCCAGCGCGGGTCGTTTCCGAGCACACCCAGGCGCGTGCGATAGGCGCGTAAGATGTCGGCAATCTGCGCGGCGCCGAGCGTGCTGATATCGGTCACATGAGCGGAACTCTCGATGATGACTTCGTGTACGCCCACTGCGCTCATTGAACGATAGAACCCGCCGCTGCTTGTCGTCGGCTGGCCGCCGTTGGCAAGCGCGGGATATTTGTTCGGAACGATGCGCAGGCTCCAGCCCGGCGCATTGGCTTTCGTTTCCGGATTTCGCATCGCCCAAACTTCAGGCGGCGTCATCGCTTCATTGCCGGAGCAGAAAGGACAGGGCTCGGTGCTTGGGCGCTCTCTGATGGATTCGATGTGCCACGGCCGCGCCGCCCTTCCGGGAGCAATGATCACCCACTGGCCGGTGATCGGATCTTGTCGAAACTCGGGCATCGGTTGGATCGCAAGCGCGCTCTCATGAAGCGCATCGTTTGCTTACGGGCGAAATCCCGTAGCAACAAAATAAAACTCGGATGAGCCCTGGCGCGTCGCTTCCGGCTTGGTCCGCTGCACGGCCGAAAAGTATCGTTTGAGCTCAGCGGTGAATGCGTGCAGATCGTTGCTGATGAAACTCTTAATGAGCAAACAGCCGCCTGGACGCAGTAAATGGACGGCGAGGTTGAGTGCGATGCGATTAAGCTCAACGCAGCGGGCCATGTCAGCATCGCGAATACCGCTGAGCTTGGGCGCCATGTCAGAGATAATGCAATCAGCCGGTCTGCCCAACCGCTCTTTTATTTTTATTTGGATTTCGTCCGAACTCACATCGCCGTGCATTAGCGTAACATTGCGCTCCGGCAAAGGCTTGATGTCCTGCAAATCTATGCCAATGACGCTGCCCTTGTGGCCAACGATCTGGGCAGCCACTTGCAGCCATCCACCGGGCGCGGCGCCGAGATCGATGACAGCATCGCCGACTTTCAATATCCGATAACGCTGCTGCAGTTCGAGCAGTTTGTAGGCGGCGCGCGAGCGATAACCTTCCTGTTTAGCCTTTTTGTAATAGTGGTCGCGGGGTTTAAAACTCATGAGGCAAGTATCCGCTGCCGGGCGGCGAAAAAAAAGCCCAGCCGGCGAATCGGCTGGGCTTTGGAGCGGCAACTTGATCGGCTTCAGCGCGCTCCTTTGACTTGCACTTCGACCCGGCGGTTGACCGCGCGCGCCCATTGGTTCTCTTGTTGGATCAACGGCGCTTCCTCGCCCAGGCTCGCCGTGGAAATCCGGCTCGCGTCGATGCCATGAGCTAGCAATTCCTGGATCACCGCTTGCGCTCGCCGCTCGCCGAGCTTTCGATTGTACTCGTCGCTGCCGACCGTGTCGGTGTGCCCTTCAATCACAACGGTGAGATCGCTTGTCTCTTTTAACTTCTGCGCCGCCAAATAGACTTGACCCTTGCCGAGATCGGTTAGTTCGGCCGAGTCGAATCGAAATGCCACAGCGGGGAAAATGACTTTTTCGACCTCGACAATTTTTGGCACCTCCTTCACGATCGTCTTTTCTACCGGCACTTCGACAATCTTAACCGTTTCGGCGGGCGCAGGTGTCGGCGCGGCCGCTATCGGCTCGGGACTCGGCTGCTCAAGCGGTCTTTTTCTGCGCACGCCGTAGTAATGATACGGCTGCGGTTCCGCCAAAATCGGCGGATGAGGACGATGACCAAAAAATGCCTCCTGAGGCTCGGTCGCGCTCACCAGAAAATGAAAAGGCCGGAACACGATCCACTCCGTCAGCCAGCCAACGGGATGAAGCAAATAAGCGGCGACCCTAAACGGATTCGACTGGCTGTCATCGTATTCATCGGGGGCGGCAAACCCCGGTCGGGTTCCAACCGTTGATAAAAAAATCAGAGTGATGATAAAAAAACGCGCGATCGTCATAAATAGGACCCTCCTAAGGCGTCGGCACAATGTAAGTTTAGGTGCTACTGTTGTTTTTGTCAAATTTTTGCTAGCGATTGAATATCCTCGGTTTCGCTGTGTTAATAAGGTCGTTTTCCTCATAAGGCGATTTGCAGAACCCTTGAGGTCGAGTATCCATGAATGTCAGTTACGAAAAAAAGCAGCGTTTCGTTGAAGTGACCTGGGACCGTCCGCCGCTAAACGTCTTCGATATTAAGCTGCTGCGTGAATTGGATGAAACCCTGTCATTATGCGCTCGCGAAGTTAGCAGCGATGTCATTGTATTGCGCGGGGCCGGGGAGCGCGCGTTTTCTGCCGGCGTCGATATTCGCGATCATACGCCCGAGAAGGTTCCCGAGATGCTTGAGGCGGTTCATGGCGTGATACGTAAGCTTTTGGCGCTGCCGCAGGTGACGGTCGCGGCCGTGCGCGGCGTCTGCCTCGGTGGGGGCTTGGAGATCGCGAGCTCGTGTGACTTGGTGGTCGCGTCCGAAGAGAGTAGCTTCGCTACTCCGGAAATTCTCGTCGGCTGTTATCCTCCGGTGGCGCTAGCACGATTCGCCGGTGTAATCGGCTATGCCCGGGCCGCGGAGATGATTCTCACGGGACGGCGTTTCTCGGCGCGCGAGATGCAACAGATGGGCTTGATCAATCGGGTGTTTGCGGGGGCGGAGTTCGACCGTAATGTGCAGGCGTTAGTGGATGAATTGCTCGGAAAAAGCGGCGCGGTGCTGCGCTTGACCGTGCGAGGATTGCGCGAGTTGTCGCTGCAAAATTTCGTTCAAGCGCTGCGGCGCTCCGAGGAGATTTATTGTCGCGAGCTGCTGCAAACGGCAGATGTCGCTGAAGGCGTTGCTGCCTTTCTCGAGAAGCGAGCGCCGCAATGGCGCCATCGCTAGCGTCTCAACTTCCGAGCGACGCTCCACCGGTTTTCAAACGATTCTGCTTGTGTTACTTTCCTGGGCGAATGGGGCGAATGGGGGATTTCGAAGTCAAAATCACGACCGAGCCGAGCGAAATCGAACAGGCTCAACGACTCAGGTTTAAAGTCTTCAATCTCGAGCTGAACAGAGGGTTAAAAGCCGCCTACGACCGCGGTTTGGACGCGGATGAGTTCGATCCCTACTGCGATCACTTGATCGTCCGCGACCTGAAGAGCGGCGACGTGGTTGGCACGTATCGGCTGTTGCGCGGCTCACGGGCGCGTCAAAACATCGGCTTTTACTCCGAGAAAGAATTCGATTTGTCGGGCATCAAAAAACTCGACGGTGAATTGCTCGAGCTTGGCCGTTCCTGCGCGCGCAAGGATTTTCGCGACCGCGCGCTCATCCCGCTCATGTGGGAGGCGATCAGCGAACAGGTACGAAAGTATAATGTGCGCTACCTTTTTGGCTGCGGTAGTTTGTATTCCACGGACACGGCCGAGGTCAGTGCAGTGTATTCGTTGCTCAAGAACAAGTACTACGCGCCGGATGAGTTTCGGGTTTGGCCGCTGAGCAGGTGCGTCTTCCGCGGGTTGGCTGACAATGTCAGGGTGACCGACGAGCAGGCGCTTTTCCAAAAACTGCCGAGTTTGATCAAAGGGTATTTACGAACCGGCGCGCTGGTGTGCGGGCCTCCAGCGCTGGACGAAGATTTCGGCACAACCGATTTTTTCCTACTGCTGGATTTCGCAACTTTAAAAGATGAGTATCTCAAACGTTTACGTCTTACGGATGTGAGAGTGAGCGATGCGCCTGCTTAAGCTCGCTGCCTTTCTTTCTCTCTGGGCAGTCTTCTTCGCGCTGGTGGCGACGGTTCATTTGTGGATTTCCGTTCTGGGGTTGCCCAATCGCTGGAAGGTCATCAGCCGGTTAAACCGAAACTTCACTCTGTTGAGTCGTCTCATCCTCAACATCAAAGTGAGCGTCGCGGGCGATGAGGGTCAACTGGAACGCGGCGGCTACGTCATCCTGGCGAATCACGTGAGCTATGTCGATGGGATCGTTCTGGGGAGCATTTTCCCCATCGTGTTTGTGTCCAAACGTGAAGTTAAACACTGGCCGATCGTCGGGCAGTGGAACGTCCTCTGCGGCACCATATTCATTGACCGGCAACGCAAGCGCCGGGTAGGCTCGCTGGTCCGGGAAATGACGCGAAAACTGAAGCAAGAGGCCAATATACTCTTGTTCCCTGAAGGCACATCGACGAACGGCGAAAGAATGCTGCCGTTCCAATCGGTGCCTTTGGCGGCGCCGCTGCGCACCCGGTCGATCATCGTTCCGGTAACCGTAACTTATAAAATCATCGATGAGCAACCAGTCAGCGCGGCCAATCGGGACGCCGTCTATTGGTATGGTGATATGGAATTCATCTCGCATTTTTGGAACCTGCTTGGCTTGCGCGGCATCGAGGTGATGGTGACGATCCAGCCCAAGGTCGAATGTTTCCGCTACCCGGACAACTCGGCGGGGCGCAAGAAGTTAGCCGAGGACTGTTATGAACGCGTCCTCGGTCGCTTCACCGACAGTGAATTGGGTTCGGAAGAAGACGGCGAGCCTAGCAGTGAGCGGCCGACGGGATCACTTTCCAGTTAGTTGCTTCTTAATGTTATCGACGAACTCTTTCAGCATGGAATCCGCCTTCTTGCGGATAATCGGCTGGCCAAATTCGCCGATCTTGCCCAAAATATTGACGTCGGTTTCAACCACGAGCTCGGTCTGATTGGCGGCGAGCTCTTTGAGGGTCATGCTGGTCTTGCCGCTGACCGCACCGGCCGCCATGCGGTCCTTCGCTTCCGCGCGGAGCGCCGCACGCCAGGCGTCTCTATTGCGCTCCTCGAGAATGATCTTTCCTTGCAAGTTTAACTTGATCGGGCCAACCCGGACCACCAACGCACCCTCATAATGGGTGTCGTCGATCTTGTTCACCGATTCGACTCCCGGCAGCGATTTGGCAACCTTGGGAACGTCCATCAAGAAATCCCAAAGCGGCTCGCGCGCTACCGGTATCTGCGCCGTCTGAGTAAATTTCACCGTCTCTTGCCTTTCTTCTTAACAGCTTTCTTCTTGGCCGGCTTCGGGCTCGGTGCCGCTTTGGCTCGCGCTTGCTGGCGGATATCCGCAAGCGCTTTCTCCAACGCGCGCCGTACGAAGACCGCGGCCATGTCCTTCTTATAGGCCGCCGAGCCGCGAAAATCGCTCACCGGATCGACCGCTTCCTTGGCCTTTTCGCCGGCTTCGGTGAAAGCTTCAGTTTTCAACGGTTGGCCGCGCAATAAATCTTCCGCCGCCCTGGCGCGAATCGGCGTCACTCCGACGCTACCCAGCGCGATGCGCACATCGGCAATGTTCTTCCTCGCCTTATCCAAGGTGAGCACCGCCGCAGCGGACACCGTGGCATAATCGTCGGCGGTGCGCGGCAGAAATTTGATATAAGCGGCGCCGGTGTTAGGTGGAAGCTTAGGAACCATCACTTCGGTGATGATCTCGTCCGGATTGAGCACGGTCTCGTAATAGTCCTTAAAAAATTCATCGAGCGGTATCACGCGGGTGCCGCTCGCCGAGATCGCTTTCACGCTGGCGCCGAGCGCGATCAGGCTAGGCGGTGGGTCCTGATTCGGGTCCGCATGGGCCAAGCCGCCGCCCACGGTCGCCATGTTGCGCACGCGTAGGGTGGCGACATGATGATAAGTGTCGGCGAGCATCGGCAGGCGTCGGCGCAGCAACGGCGACGTTTCAACTGCCCGATGCGTCGCCAAGCCGCCGATTGCGATACCGCCGTTTTTGACCTCAATGCCATTTAAGCCGCGCACGGAACCCAAGCTAACCAAGCAACTCGGGCGAACCAGGCGTTGCTTCATCATAATCACCAACGCGGTGCCGCCTGCGATCAGTTTGGCGTCGCCGCCGAATTCTCTCAGGGTGGCATGAACTTCTTTGAGGCTTTTCGGAGTGCGGTATTCGAAAGGTATCATGGCGGCGTCCTTATTATTTCGCGAATTGGTGCGCTTTTTGGATCGACTCGATAATCTTATAATAGCCTGTGCAGCGACACAGGTTTCCCATCATCCAGTCTTTGATTTCTTCCTCGTTCGGTCTGGGGTTTTCCGCAAGCAGCGCCGTAGCCGCGACGACTTGGCCGGGCGTGCAAATACCGCATTGGAAGCCACCGTATTGGATAAAACTCTTCTGTACCGGATTGAGCTCGCCGTTTTTCGCCAGCCCTTCGACCGTTGTGATCTCATGGCCGTCGGCCATCACTGCGAGTGTCAAGCAGGAGCTGATCATATCGCCGTCCATCAACACCGTGCAGGCGCCGCACACGCCTACGCTACAGCCTTCCTTGGTTCCGGTCAGGCCGAGATCGTATCGCAGATAGTCGATCAACAGGCGATTGGTCGGAACTTCGGATTCGAACCGCTTGCCGTTGACGCGCAGTTTTATCTTCTTGTTCATCGCTGTTCCTCTCCTCCAATTTCTCGCGCGGAATTGAAATGCGGCTGGAAAAACCTACTAGGGCTCTCTTATAGAAAGAAATTCCCTAAACTGCAAGCCGTTTTTCCGCTGGCAACGAGGTTAACCCGCTGGACAATAATCGCTGCACTACAGCGGCGTGCGAGCGGCTAAGAATAACGCGGCGATACCTGTAAACCAGGTCAAAAAAGAATAACCGAGCGAATGCTTTTGCCTGCGTGCATCAGGTCAAACGCCTCGTTGATCTGCTCCAGGGGCAAAGTGTGCGTGATCATCGGATCGACTTTGATTTCGCCGCTTAAATATTTTTCGACGTAGCCCGGAAGCTCGGAGCGGCCCTTGACGCCGCCGAACGCCGTGCCACGCCAGACGCGTCCCGTGACCAATTGGAACGGCCGGGTGCTGATCTCCTGACCCGCGGCCGCAACGCCGATGATGGTCGACTCCCCCCATCCCTTGTGGCAGCACTCGAGCGCCGCGCGCATGGTATTGATGTTGCCGATGCATTCAAAGGAATAGTCAACGCCGCCGTCGGTCATCTCGACGATCACTTCCTGCACCGGCCTGCCACCTTCTTGAGGAGCGACAAAATCGGTGGCGCCGAGGTTCTTCGCCATCTCGAACTTGTGGTGATTGATATCGACGGCGATGATGCGCGCCGCCTTGGCCATGACGAGCCCCTGGATGACGCTGAGGCCGATGCCGCCGAGGCCAAACACCGCGGCAGTCGAGCCCGGTCGCACTTTGGCGGTATTCAGCACCGCACCGATCCCGGTGGTGATGCCACAGCCGAGCAAGCAAACTTTGTCGAGCGGTGCGGCCGGGTTGATCTTGGCGACGGCGATCTCCGGCAGCACGGTGTATTCCGAGAACGTCGATGTGCCCATGTAGTGCAAGATTGTTTTGTCGCCCAGAGAGAAGCGCGACGTGCCGTCCGGCATGACGCCTTTACCCTGAGTGACTCGTATAGCGCCGCAGAGGTTGGTTCGGCCGGACTTGCAAAATTTGCACGCGCCGCACTCGGGAATGTAAAGCGGGATGACGTGATCGCCTGGCTTCACCGACGTGACGCCCGCGCCGATCTCGACAACGGCCGCGCCGCCTTCGTGGCCCATGACCGCAGGGAAAAGCCCCTCCGGATCCTTGCCCGAAAGCGTGTAAGCATCGGTATGACAGACGCCCGTGGCGGCGACTTTGAGCAACACCTCGCCTTTTTTCGGCCCCGCGACATCGACCTCTTCGATGACCAGTGGCTTGCCTGCTTCCCAGGCCACCGCCGCGCGTGATTTCATAAACGCCCTCCCAATTCGGTCGTACTTTTTCTTATCAAGAACTAGCGGCGATTGGCAATTCAAAGGATCGAAAGAAGCTATTTCGGGCCCTCGGCATCCCTGTCGCTCCGACATTCAAAGTGGCATATCCTTGTGAGCGTAGAGAGCGAAACTTTCGCGAAAGGCAACGAGCTAGTGAGGAAAACCATCGGCCGCAGTTTGTTGGTGCCCCCACGGGGAAATATGCTAAGCCGTGGGTTAACGATTCTTGTAACAAACACTTCAGTATTACGCTGCCACAAGATAGTGGCCGGCAACATGTCGATTTTAGTTTGCGCGTTATTCGGGTTTATTCTGGCGGCCTGCGCAGGGATGAACGCAAGCGGGGCCCAGCTGGAACAAGGTACCGGTCAAGTCGTTCAGGCGGCGAAAAAAGACTTGGCAGGGCGGCTGAATGTACGGCAGGAGTCGATCGAACTTGCCGGTTCTATCGAGGAGGTGACCTGGCCGGATAGTTCGCTCGGTTGTCCCGAGCCCGGCATGGTGTACGCTCAGGTGTTAACGCCAGGGTACCGATTCAAATTGCAGAGCGGCGGCAAGCTTTACGAATATCACACCGGCAAAAGCGTGGTGAAGCTCTGCCAGCAATAGCGAATTTCCGCGCTCCCAAACAAGTTCCCGGTTTGAGTTTCCTCGCCTCGTTCTTCGCGGGGGACGAAAAGCGACATCGCTTTTACTCTCTTTTCGCTACCGCAACGGGTTCATGTGAGTTTTCTTGGCCCAATGAGCATGCTGACCTTGCTTTGTCATCCTTTTTGCCAAATTGTCATGTATTGACATCGATGTCGGAGTTTGTGCCGACCTGTCCAGTCCGGCTTCTTACTTCGAATAGCCGCCTAATACCTCGAATTGAAAGGTTTTTTGCGATCGCGTTGTGCTCGGCGCAATGATGGTGCGACGATTGCTTTATCGCCCGAGTGGCTTCGATCCCCAATCGACAAACCAGCGCGACCGAGGACGCGTGTCATCAGTGAAGGAGCGAAATATGATCTCAGGTGTATCGAATGAAAAAGAGCTATTCCGATATCTCGGCCTCCTCTCCAACGAGGTAATCCAAATCCAAAAAACTCTGGAAACCATCGGTTCTCACGAGGCGCGGGTCAGAACAGCGCTGGACGAACTGGCGCTGGAGAAGGAGATTCTGACGGAGCAGACTGACAGGTTGGAAACGATTGTCAAGCAAACCGCCACCTCGGCGGTCGTCGATGCCGAGTTGGAGCACGAGCATCGTGAGACTATGGAAAGCGAGAAGATCGCTCTCCAGACGCAACTTATGGAAATGGAAGAATCGCTCCGATCTCAACAAGCGAGAGCCAGCGAGATGGAAGAACAACTTACCGCTAAGATAGAAGAACTCAATAGACAGATTACAGAAAAGAATAATTTGCTCGCGGTACGGGATATCGCAATGAAGGATCTCAAAGCGGCAGCAGATTCCTTGAACCGTCTCGTCAGCGGTCTGTCGTCGGACGCCGGTTCACGGGCGCTACAATCTGGCGAGCCGCCGGATGTATTAAAAGACGAAAGCGCCGATGGCGCGATGGATATCGACGAACACACATCCGAAAACCTCCAAGTCGATATGCAAGAGAAAGAATGGGCACTGGCGGCGAAGTCTCTGGAGGCGGAAATGACCAAACAGGCGGTGGGTGGCAGAGCAGACGAGGCACTGGAAAACGCCAGGAAGAGAAAACCGCTGCGGCTGGTGAATTTACTTTCCGATATGGGCGGCAAGAAATTTCTATAAGTTGACAAACCTCGGCCTAGAAGTAACTTCCGCGCAGCTGCAGAGAGGAATCGTTCCGTGCGACCGATCTGCCGATAAACGCACCGATTCGCCCAATGAACTCGCAAAGCGCCGACTTGGATGATGAAGTTGGCGCTAGGCCAGCCCCAAATCTTAGAACCGGAGCAGGATCCGCGGGCCAATAACGAAATAATTAAACCCCGAGGTGGAGCCGGCCGCGAAGTTGCCGCCTTCAACATTCACTTCGATCGCCAGATTTGATGTTGGCTTGACGCCGACACTTCCTGCTCCACCATGTATGAAGTCGTCGCTGGCGACGGCATTGCGCCGAAACGTCTGATGACCGGCGTAAGCCTCGAGGTAGGTGTAGAAAAACCGATGCTCGTAATATAGCGAGCTAAAGGCGCGGTTGGCGATGTAGTTGTTGGGATCGAAAAAACCGCTGCCGCTCTGCTTGTGAAAGTCGAGCAAGCGGAAACGATGCCCGACCAAAATCTGCGGTGCGAGCCAGATTGCGTACTGTGAGACCAGCTGTAGATCGTTGGCGTGATTGGCGTCGGAGAAGCTCTTGTAGTTATAGCCTGCATGGACCGCGAATCGCTCGGTCAGTGGTTGAGTAAGATAGAGCCCGACGTTTGTCATGCGAATGCGATTTTCAATCAATTCAGCAGTATCCGTCAGGACTTCGCGTGTCACGTTCGCTCCAACTTTGCCCGCGAGGAGTCTCGCGTCGAAGCGCGCATGTCCGGCGGGAAAATTCGATGTGTGACGACCATCGAGGCGGGTAAAGCCAATGCCCGCGCCGACGGCGAAGCTGTCGGTCAGACGCGAGTAGACTTTCACGAGAAAGTCGTCGGCTTGGTTATCCCTGCTTGGATCACTCGCGTCCGTATGGCGATAATCGGAGCCATATTTCTGATTGTCGATCCACAAGCTGCCGTTGAATGAATAACGGTTTGAGCGATTCCGGTCCGAATCCCGGCTGTAATTGTAACGCCCGTCGATCGATGGGCGCGTTTCTTCATCGATCACACCGGTAAGCTTTGTCAATTCGTTTTGCTGGCGCCGATTGGCGGGAGTCAAAGAATCTCGCGTTGCGACGGCACCGGCGCGGTTGCCTACCGCAAGCATGGATCGCGATAAGCCAACGCGTGCGTCAAAATCGCCGTTCCCAGTCACAAGCTTCTGGTATAGCGGGATTGCCTCAGCATATCGGCCCTGCCACTGGAGCGCATCGGCTTTGACGAGCAGCGCTTCTTTATGGTTCGGCGCGTCTGCAAGGACAATCTCGGCCTGGTCGATCGCCGCACTAAGATTCCCCGACCATGAGAGCACCCGAGCCAAGTGCGTCCGTGCGGCGACGTCTTTCGGCTCTTGGACCAGTACATGATTGAGTTCATCTTTGGATTCAGCCAATCGATCAGCCCAGGACAGGTAGATCGCCATTTGGACTCGCTCGCGGGCTGTGAATTGATCCCGGCCCGATGCTAGAGCTTTGGAAAACGCAGCCGCGGCTTGGTCGAAATCATCTTGTGCTACAAACGCATCACCGAGTTGCTTGTATAACTTGCTCTGTTGAGCGCGGTCCGGTGCTGAGGCCACCGCTTTCTCCAGTTGCTCGATGGTTTGGGCCGGCGTCTCAAGCGGCACCGAACATAGAAGTACGACCAGGAAGATTCGTCCTAAGCTCATATCCAGTCCAGCTCGAAAAAGCTGATTTGATGTCAATTCACCGATGATAACAGAACTTAGTTATAAGACCCAGAAAAAATCTGGGCCTGGCGGAAAAATGACGAGGTTTTCGGTGGCGCAATGGAGGGAAGGATAGCGGCTTTAGTCGAATATCTGTCGAGTCATTCAGCACCACCGGACGGTCCGATCTTGTAGAACCGGGCCCGGCTGATTACCACTTCTTGGTCATACCAATAAGTTCCTGCCCGTAGCCGATCACACAAATTGGCGACATGAGCACTTGATAGACGAGCATGTATACGAGGAAGCCGACGAGGTTCTGCCTGACCGTCAGTCCGAGTTCGTTAAACACGGTTTTCTGTTTCTTATACATAATGAGCACGATCAGAAGGGCCAACGGCAAGACAAGCAAGGTCAATGGTCCAACGATGTAAAAATGACCGAACAGCGCCAACAGCACTCCAGGCAGAAAGACGAACGCATAAAACAAATCGATGAACGGAATGATGAAATCGATACCGACAAAAAAAGAGGACAATCTCGAGTTACTCCAGACGAGCTGACCGTGTTGCTTCAATCCTTCGATCATTCCACGAGCCCAACGTTTACGCTGGCGGTAGAACCCCTGAAATGTTTCCGGCGCGGTCGTAAAGCCGATCGCCGTCGGTTCAAAGCCGATCCGGTAGCCGCTTTTGATGAGCGACCAGGTAAGCACGATGTCCTCACCGATAACGGCGGGCCATCCTTGATGGGCTTTGACCACCGCCGCGCGGAAGGCGCTGAATGCGCCTTGTGCGACGAGCGTTCCTTGGTAAAGCGATTGCTGTCTTTTCGCCGACGCGATACCGGTGAAGTAATCCCATTCCTGAAGCCGGGTCATGAAGCTGGAGCGGGAATTTTTCACGAGAACACAACCGGCAATCGCTGCGGTGTTTGCAGGGTCGGTTAGGAAACGCGCAACGATGCGGCGCAATGCTTGGGGATGCAAAAAAGTGTCGGCATCGATACATACGACGATCTCGTGAGTGATCTGCTTTAGCCCTTCATTAAGCGCATGGGCTTTACCGCCGTGATCGGCCTGAATGACTTTGAGATTTGGGAGGTGCATCGCACGCAACGCTCGCACCGTATTGTCGGTGGAGCCGTCATCGACGATGACGATCTCGATCTCCGCCGGGTAATCCTGATTTTTAATGCCGCGAATCGTCTCGCGGATGTTATTTTCCTCGTTGTAAGCTGCGATCAGAAGGCTGATCTTGGGAAACTCGAGTTTGAGATTGAGAGCCGGTGGATGATCCATGACCACACTGGCTACGATGTGCATATTTAGAAAGCCAGGCAGCAGCGCAATGAAAAAAATAATCACTACGGCAGGGGTATGGCCGGTCACCTGAGCGAGATCGGCAAGCCAATGTTGAGCGAAAAACCACGAGGAGTAGAGCCAGAAACAGGAAAGTGTCGTCGCAATGATAAACTTCCCTTTAACCGGAACATAGAATCTGCGTTTCTCCAATTGCCCCCGTAATGCCCCTAAATGGCGAACTTGCTCACCGATCGCTTTTTGCGGAGGAGTCGGTTCGGCGATCTCGACGAGCGAACCAGTCGTCCGCCTTGGCTTTGTTGGAGGTCTAGGTCGCTCGCGCAGATTTGTCGCTTCCATAGGTAATTTCTCGATAAACGACACCGGGGGCGTCTTTCATTGACGCCGGATGCGCTCGTGCTGGAGCAACTCGTGTACCAGTGCCGGCACTGTGCGCCTAGCACCTTGGGGGCACTTTCGGTCGGAGTCTTACTGAAGCGGTGCCGAAAGGCTGCCATCGCTGACAAGAAGCGACGGTGCCATGACATTTTCTCCGTCCCGAGAGGTAGGTCATTTACTAGGGAGTCCACAATTAAGTAAACAAGAAGCGACCGAGGGCCGAGTCCTGGAGATTGCGGGCATGGGAGCGGGAAGGTTACTTTCAGGCCCAGGCGCTGGGTATTTTCACCCATGGAGAGGAAGGGGCGGTGGCCTACAAGGCACAGACCCATTGACCGCGATCGGAAGGGCTCGGTCCGGGGTCGTCACCCATCCACATAGTCGC
>DATBMR010000304.1:0-10990 GCA_036554745.1 Binatia bacterium | reverse complement strand
AACCGCGCGGCGAGCTGGGTGAAGGAAAGCCGATGGAGCCCGAAGGTCGCGCCCTTCTCCAGCGCGATCGCGCGCGCGAGATCGTCCACCGCCCCGCGCGACGCGCCGAGAAGGAGCACCTCCGCCCCCGGCTCGAACCGCTCCAGAAACTGCCGTGCCTCGCGCACTCGAACCGCCGCCGATCCGGACTGGATCGCAATGATCGTAGGATGAACAGAAGCATGTCGATAGGAAATTGATTCAGTCACCACTAAACTCGGAGATCGAAGCTTTTTCTTCGAAAATCTAACATAGTCTGCTTGGCCGGTCACCCAATTAGCAGAACCAGTTCACGCTGGGGATCTTTGGCAGCAAAAAACGGCAAAATTTGGCCTCTTGTATAATCGGAAGAATCTTCTCTGGTCTGAGGTGGCTTTTGAGAACTTTAAGTCTAAGATCATGCCTCCCAGCTGGGGATAGATGGAATCTGAGTTACTAAAAGTAGGCAGTTGGCACAGCTGATGTAGTCATGGCTGGATTTTTGTTAGAGCCGCTTGATTCGTTTTGCCCAACGTGAGCGAAAAGTCGTTGCGGCGGATGTAGACGTGATTGCAGTCCTTCTTCTTGCTGAGTTGCTCGATCAGTTGGAGGAACGATTGTTTGCTGTCGAGCTGCGGTTTAGGTGCGCTGCCGGCGAATAATGCATCGACGGCGTCAGGGCCGGCGTAAACGCGGAGCAGCAGCTCTTCGTCGGAAATCCTCGCGCCGTATTTTTGCCGGACTTCGTGCAAGCTCAAGTTTGGGGTTGACCAGTTTTCCCAGTCTTTCGCCCGACGCCGGCTGAGAATCTTGTCTTTCACTCCGGGCGCCATGATCTCCGGCGCTTCTTTGCCCCAGATACCGAGCGCATATTGGATCACCTGGTCGGTCACTTCCTTGTAGCGCTCGCCGACGATGACGTTGATGGCGGCCTGGCTGACAACGAATTGTGAGAGCGGCGTTACCATGATCGGGTAGCCGAAATCGGCGCGTACCCGCGCAGCTTCCGCGAGCGTTTCGGGCAGCTTGTCTTCTTTGCCGATCAAGCGGAGTTGGTGGCGCAGATTGGATATCACGCCGCCGGGAACTTGGTGCAAGTACTGGGCTTGGTCGTACGCAAACGGCCGACCGATGGCGAGGTTTTGCGCCTTAGCAATCGCGGTAAAGTGCTCTTCCACCGGTTTCACCGCGTCATCGTTCACCGCCGGCGTGTAGCCGAGCGCGCGAAGATTTCTTGCCACGTTTAAAATAGACGGTTGGGATGAACCGTTGGCCAGCGGCGGCACGGCGGTATGGAGGGCCGTGAGGCCGAGCTTCACCGCCTCGAGATAACAGAGCGTCGCCAGACCGTTGTTGCAGTGGGCGTGATATTCGACCGGAGTATCGCTTGCGTTGCTTAAGATCGCGGGTAGCAGTGTCCGCGATCGCTCCGGCGTGAGCAGGCCGCCGACATCCTTGAAACAAATACGATAAGGCTGGATCGCGGCGGCTTCGCGCGCCTTGCGCGCATAGTACTCGTCGGTGTGGCGCGGCGACACGGTGTAAATGAGATTGACGATAGTATCCATGCCCAATGCACGGAGGTCGTGCAGCTCGTGGCGCATCTCCTGGAAATCGTTCCAGCAGTTTGAGGTACGCGTGAGCGTGATGCCGTAGGAGACCACCCGTTCGGCGAGCAGTTTCATCACGGCCTCAGGCAGCTTTTCCATGGCGCCAGAGCCGTGTAGGCCGCCGTGATTGCGCAGCCGCGTATGTTCGAAGCGTTTGACGCCCTCGCGCAGCCAGACCCAGGGATTTTCCTTGTGCTCGCGAACATACTTTTTGATCATGATGGAGACGAAGAATTCCATCGACTCGAAGCCGATGCGGTCCATCTGTGGTGCGATCGGCAGCATGGCCCCGGTTTTCATGCCGAGCGCCCAAAGGCTCTGCTGGCCGTCGCGCAGGGTGGTATCGATGAAACGGATCTCAGGCATGGGGAGGGGACGGATTGGAGTATTGGACTGATGGAGCGATGGAGTGTTGGGTTGGCGAGCACTCGATCACTCAGTACGCCAACACTCCATTCTTTTACTTCTTTGCTGCCGCTTCCTTGACGATTGAATAATCTGCGAGCTTGCTGCGGTCCACCGTGGCGGCGCGCTTGTCGATGTAAGACATCATCTTTATCAGATTTTCCACCGCAGCGTCCGGCGGGATCAGATCGACGGTGGCCCGGGTGCGCATCTCCTCATAGGCGTGGTCGAGCATCTCCTTATCGTCGGTTTGCATGATCCGTTTCAGGACCGCCACCGATCCTTCCTTGTCGGACGTCATGTAACGCGTCGCTTCCAGATAGGCTTTGGCGAAGCGTACCCATTTGTCGCGATGCGATTTCAACGAAGCTGCCGTCACGACGATCGGGCCATTCATGAAGGGCGTTTTTTTCGAGGGAACCAAATGGAACCCCATTTGTTTCATTTTCGGCTCGAAGGCGAAATCCACCGGGGCTGCGTCGATGCCGCCGCGGACCAGCGCGGCCAGTCGCTCCTGCGAACCGCCGAGCTGCAGCAAGGTAACGTCCTTTGACGTGTTGAGCCCCGCGTCCTCGAGCATGACTCGAAGAATGAGCGACGATTTGCCGCCGAGGCGATTGATGCCGATTTTTTTGCCCTTTAGTTGGGCCAGGTCGTTGATTTTTTCCTTGGTCGTCATGGTGTACGAAACCAGGTTGTCCCAACTGCCGAGCGATACCACCGGCACTCCCTGAATGTTGGACTGTACGAGGCCGGTCGGCGCTCCGGAAGTGGCGTCAATGTCGCCAGAGATCAGCGCCTGATAGGTGGTCGGCTCGCTGTTGATCCTGATGATTTCGGCTTTGAGGCCGTTTTTCTCGAAGAAGCCGCGCTCGTTGGCGATGAAGACGGGATAGGACACCGTCGGGAAAAGCGGCACGCCGATGCGAACCCGGTCTTGGCCGCAGGCCGGAGGCGGCTGCCCAAGTCCGACGACGAGAAAAAGAAAGAACAGCGTCAGGCTCACGTAACGCATAAACCCTCCCCAATCGTTGTGTACGCCGGAAACTTGTCGAATAATCGATAGTTGCTGCAACCTAGCGGACTCTATTATGGTCCACCCGGTGGAGCAAGGGTCTGGCTTTTTGCCTGGAATTAATTGCTCGTAGGTTGACTTGGGTGATGGCAGCGCGTACTATCATTGTATCTTCGTCAGTAAACGGCCTTCTGATCGAGGATATTACCAACCGTGAAGGCCCCTGTCAGTCTATCTCCTTGCGAACATTTCTAAAGGACAATCCGACCAGCGTGCGGTTGAGCAAGTTAGACCTCCCATGTTCGGTTCCTGTTAGCAGTTAGTTTCTCAGGGTCGAAGACAACAACATTCTCTATAGGAGGAGAACATGGGTAGTAAATTATACGTCGGCGGCTTGCCGTATTCGGTTACCAACGACCGCTTGCAGGAAATTTTTTCGGAGCACGGGACCGTGGAATCGGCCAACGTGATTTCGGACAAATTCACCGGACAGTCTCGCGGCTTTGGCTTTGTCGAAATGAGCTCCAGCGGCGAGGCGCAAAAGGCGATCGACAGCCTCAACGGCACGCAGCTCGACGGACGGACTTTGACCGTCAACGAAGCGAAGCCGATGGCGAAGCGCGATAACTTCGGCGGCGGCGGTGGAAACCGCGGTGGTCGCGGCAATCGCGATGGCGGCGGCAGAGGCAACCGCTGGTAGTTTTTTCGTTTCGCGAATTAACTCGAAAAAAGGCAACCCGATCGGTTGCCTTTTTTTTTGGTCGGAAGCGATACTCTCTTTGCCAATCCCCCATGGAGTGGTTTTTTGCCACGTGCCCGCGCGGGCTGGAGTTAATTCTCGCCGGTGAGCTGCGAGCGCTCGAAGCCGAAAAGGTCCACGCGGTCGGCGGTGGAGTTCGGTTCGCCGGTGATTTCTTCCTTTGTTATGGAGTCAATCTCCTGTCGCGAATCGCCAGCCGGGTGCTGTGGGAGGTCGGGAGCGGTAGTTATCGTGGCGAAGAGGATATTTACCGCATCGCCCATGCGATTGCTTGGACCGATTACTTTGACGCCGGGCGCACGCTGCGAGTCGATGTGTCGGCGATCAAAAGCCCCTTGACCAGCCTCAACTTCGTCACACTCAAAATCAAAGATGCGGTCTGCGACAAGATGCGTCGGCTGTCCGGCCGGCGTCCTAACATCGAAACCGGAGCGCCGGATGTTCCGATTCAGGCCCATCTAACGGATCGGGAACTCTTTCTTTATCTCGACACCACAGGGGAGCCGTTGTTCAAGCGCGGCTGGCGCACGGTGGCGCGCGAAGCGCCGCTTAGGGAAAATCTCGCTGCCGGCATGCTGTATCTTGCCGGATGGACGCCGGGCGTTCCGCTGCTCGACCCAATGTGCGGGGGCGGGACGATTCTCGTCGAAGCGGCTCATATGGCGCTCGGTTTGGCGCCAGGTCTTGGACGGCATTTTGCGTTCGAGAAATTGAAGAATTTCGATGCAGATTGCTGGCGCGAGCTACGCCGGCGCAGCGCGGCACCGCAACAGGCGAAAACTCCGCCAGCGATTTACGGCAGCGACCTTTCCGGTGATGCGCTGAAGGCCGCCCGCATCAATCTTTTGGCGGCTGGGTTGGATAAAATCGTCAGTCTCAAAAAGGCAGACGTGCTCGAAATCACCGCACCGGCTAAACAAGGGATTATCGTGACCAATCCACCCTACGGCGTACGCCTCGGTGAAAGGCAAAAACTTGCCGAATTCTATCCGAAACTAGGCGATCATTTGAAAAAGGAATTCACCGGCTGGCGCGCTTATCTCCTTAGCGCCGACATGCGCCTGCCCAAGCTCATTCGGCTGGCTGCGTCCAAACGCACGCCGCTCTACAACGGCGCGCTCGAATGCCGTCTGTTCGAGTATAAAATCGTTGAAGGCGGTATGCGAAAGAAAAAAGTTGAACAACAACGGGCAGATCTATAACTGTGGCTTCTAGCTGGTTTGACATTCGCCGCGCGAAGTTTGCGCCGATGCTCGAAGCAGGGACGCTTGTTTCGGTTCTCATTGTCGCCGGTGGGGTGCTGTTGTTCGCCGAGCTGATGGAGATGGTCGGCGACGAGCCCCATGCCTTTGATCGTGCGGTGCTGCTCGCTTTCCGCAATCCCATGGATGTTTCAGATCCAATCGGGCCGAGCTGGCTGGAGCTCGTCTTCCTCGATATCACGAGTCTCGGCGGGGCGACGGTTCTGACCTTGATGACGGCCGCGGTTATCGGTTTTTTGCTAGTAGACGAGAAGCGCGCCGCTGCCATGCTCGTGTTCACATCCGTCGTTGGCGGAGCCGTGCTGAGCATTCTCCTGAAGCTCATGGTCGACAGGGCGCGACCGGATCTTGTTCCTCATTTGGCCGAGGTGCACACCGCTAGTTTCCCGAGCGGCCACGCCATGCTTTCCGCTGTGGTCTACCTGACCCTTGGCGCTCTCTTATCTCGTGTCGAAGGGCCCGCGCGTGTCAAGATTTACATTTTGACGATTGCGATCTTTCTCACGTTGGTGATCGGACTCAGCCGGGTTTACCTTGGCGTGCATTGGCCTACGGATGTGCTCGCGGGCTGGTGTGCCGGCGCCGTCTGGGCAACTTTTTGCTGGCGGCTTGCGCTCGGGCTGCAGCGCCGCGGCGAGGTCGAAAGCGACGTAAGGCCGTAGAGGAAGGCAGCACCGTGGCACGGCGTCGGCGAAACCCCATGCCTGAAAGGCGACGTCCATGGCTATCATAATGCACCAATTCTGGTACACTGTGCGGCAACTTAGCCGTCCTCATCTCGACACTCTGATTAACGAATTCCTGATCGACCTTTGATCGGGTGCTCGTTTCGCGGTTCACTCCGGTAAACCGCTTCGTTTATTCACGGATACTCAGGAGGGAAATTATGGAGACATACAAGAAACGACAAAAAGCTTGGGCACGGAAGGAGAAGCAGCAACAGAAGGCGGCGCGCAGAATGCAGCGGCGCAATGAAAAAGCTAACTCGAAAAACAAATCGGCTGCAGACGATTCCCGGACTATCGAGCCGGGAGTTTCGCAGCCGGCGGCGAATCTTTAATGGGAAAATCCGCGAGCGTTCTACGACAACTCCGCAGTTCTGAGAGCTGCTGAATTCGACGGTCGCCTATATGACCATACCGTCGGGGATGGTCGCGTTCTTGATGATCACGACGATACCGCTTTGGATCACAAAACCGAGATCCTCGCGATTGCCTTCGACAACTGCGTCTTTATTCACGATCTCAACTTTGCGGCCGATGCGCGCGTTTTTGTCGATGATCGCTTTTCGGATCGTTGTGTTTGCGCCCACTCCCAAAGGAACTTTCCCGCTTTCCAAAGCCTGTAGCCGTTCTGCCGGCGACTCGTAATAGTCCGCTCCCATCAATAACGCGCCGTCGATGATACAGCCGGTCTCGATCCGCGAGCGAATTCCTATGACCGATCGTTTGACCGTGCATTCCTTGAGGATGCATCCCTCGCCGACCATCGATTCGATGACCTTGCTGTCCAACAGCTTGGTTGGCGGCAGGTAGCGCGGTCGCGTATAGATCGGCGCCTTTTCATCGTAGAAGCTGAAAGGCGGATCCGGCTGTTCGGTGAGTGCGAGATTGGCATTGTAAAAAGCTTCGATGGTTCCGATGTCTTCCCAATAATCATTGAACAGATACGCTTGCACATTATGCGTGCGTAAAGCGTCGGGAAGGATTTCTCTGCCGAAATCGGTTTTAGCAGGCGAGTGATTCAATAAGTCGTGCAGGACCTGCTTTTCGAAAACGTAGATGCCCATCGACGCGATGTACGGCGAGCTTCCCGCTTCCTCCCGCGACAGCCCAAGAACGGTTGTATCTACTCGCATCGACTTCAGTGCATCGCCTTTGGGCTTTTCGCTGAAATCGGTCACTCGCCCGTGTTTGTCGATCTTCATCAAACCGAAGTCCCAGGCTCGACCTTCATCCATCGGCACGACGGATATGGTGATGTCGGCCTTGGTCTCGCGATGGCGATGGACAAAATCGGCGTAATCCATCCGGTACAAGTGGTCGCCCGATAAGATCAAATACTGGTCGACATCCCATTCGGCCAAAAGCCAAAGGTATTTGCGGACCGCGTCGGCGGTTCCTTCAAACCAGCTTGGGCTCTCCTGTGTCTGCTGCGCCGCCAGCACTTCGACGAAACCCTGTGAGAAGCCTGCGCCCGCCAAGTGGTAGGTACGCCCAATATGGCGGTTGAGCGACGCGGAATTGAACTGCGTCAGGACGTAAATTCTCTGAATCTCGGAATTGATGCAATTACTGATGGGAATATCGATCAGGCGGTATTTCGCCCCCAGCGGAACCGCCGGTTTGGCGCGCAGCTTGGTCAACGGATAAAGCCGGGTTCCGGCCCCACCCCCGAGAATTATGGCCAAAACTCTCTTCATCAAGCGACCCCTAATGCCCGTCAATAAAGCCCGGACGACGGCGGCGTTTTACATCGATGTTGCCGTTTAGCCTATTAAACCTAATGCGGTTACGTCAACCGCTGCGAAAAGACGCAGTCTTGGGAAGGAATGTGGAAATTTCATATCAGCTTATCGCGGATGCAGTCGCGATGTCATCCTGTGCCGAGTGAACGATATTCACCGAAGGTGCAGCATCGGCGCGCCGGCAGGGCCTGGCTCGCGAAATCTCTGAGATGCCGACACGAAGGCGCTCCACCTTGTTACGTTTTTTAGACCCGCGGCCGGCAGCCGATCGGTCCGGCCTTTTGAATTTTGAATTTCTGAGGATCCATTTATCCGCGAAACCGCGTCCGATACGCGGCGCGCACCGATTGCATGGAAGGGGTAATTATGGACTGGATTGCCGACCCGCAGGCGTGGATCGCTTTCGTAACGTTGGTGGCCTTGGAGATTGTCCTAGGTGTCGACAACATTATATTCATCTCGATCTTGGCAGGGAAGTTACCCGTCGGGCAGCAAAATCGCGCCCGCTACGTTGGTTTGGCTCTGGCGCTCGTGATGCGAGTAATTTTGCTCTTTTCACTGTCTTGGGTGATCGCGTTGACCGCGCCTCTCTTCACGGTTTTGAGGGAGGAAATTTCCGGGCGCGATGTGATTTTGCTCCTCGGCGGATTGTTTCTGCTCGCCAAGGCGACTTTCGAAATTCACGAGAATCTCGAGGGCGAGCGCGGCCACGCTTCGGCAAAAGTGGCAGCGACGTTCACCAGCGTCATCGTGCAGATTTTTCTACTGGACGCGGTTTTCTCGTTGGATTCGGTGATCACCGCCATTGGCATGGTCGAACAGATCGGGATCATGATCGCGGCGGTCACAGTTGCGATCGTCTTTATGATGGTTTTCGCCGGTCCGGTAGCGCACTTTGTCGAGCGCCATCCAACGGTCAAGATGCTCGCTTTAAGTTTCCTTTTGCTGATCGGCCTGACATTGATCGTCGAAGGCTTCGATGTCCACATTCCAAAAGGCTATATCTATTTCGCGATGGGATTTTCGGTTTTCGTGGAAATGCTCAACCTGCGGCTGCGCGCCAGGGCGGCTCCGGTTTCGTTGCACGCACGCTACGCCGCCCAAACCAGCGAACCGGGCTTCATAGCCAACGCCCGTGTCGGTCATCGACCCGGCGTGTGTCCACGAGCCCTCATGCAGTTAGCGAACGCTTGGCCTTTGCTGCCGATTCCGGCAAAAGCGGCCTTGCGCTCACACTCGACTGCGTCCTGGCTGTAGCTATTCGCCGGCGCGGGTTGACTCGCTGTGGTCGTGCTGCCGACACCGCTTTCACTCTCCGCGCCCCCGCTGTAATTACCCGGTGCTGAGCGGTAAGATTGAGCGGGAGCACAGCCCGCGATCAATAATAGTGTTGCAGCAAATAGTGCAAGCTTCATGATGCATCCTCTTTCATAGTGGCAACCATCGCCTCATACCTGTGGAGTTTAACACTTCCCCATCGGTGTGCTAGACGCGTTGTCGCAAAGTGCCCAGGCGTGTCGAAGGCATGAGTTTTGCCTCTATCAATCGACGAAAGGAGACAAAGCGATGGAAACGAAAGTTGACACCAAATTTGTTTACTTGCTAATCGGCTTTGGCCTCGGGGCAGTCGGTGGGTTAATGTCTGCCCTTCTCGCGCGCAAAGAAACCCGGGATCTGCTTCGCGAGCGCAGCGCAAAGAGCCTTGAGTATCTAGATCAACAGCGGAATAAGCTTCGCAAGACGACCGAAGAGATCGTCGGAAAAGGTAAAGCAATGCTAAATCAAGCGTGGTGCTCAGAAGCGACGAGCGGAAACGGAACCCGGGCTGACGAGGAAACAAAGGTCGACCCCTGAGACTCGTTGCGGCGCTAGTTGGAGAACAGCTACTTCCTCAAGTCTTTCAACTTTGCGACCGTTTCTTTGCGGTATTGCCAATGATGAGAATTGTTAAAAGCACGAGTGGCATTAAACGCCACTAAAAATGCGTTGCAAGACAAAGATTATTCTAGCCGTTGTTCCGCGCGGGGATATTTTCTCGCTCGGTTTGTTCGTTGAGCAGTTCCTAAGCCGCCAGATTGGCCTGCAATATTGTCAATCTTCTTAGAGAGGGCCGGCGGTAGGACGTGGCATTCCAGCGACCGGGTATCTTTATGCTCCAACTCTGATATACTTCGTATCGGTGTAACGGTTGGCATCCCAAAGTCCAATTAGCGCATGCCGGGTCCAATCAGCCCGGGTTTTTCAAGAGGCGGTTCCTGTGGGCACCGCCTCTTTGCGTTTTCACGCTTGGGAATAACGAGCAAAGAGCGGTCCAAATAAGGAGAGATGTTTATGAGGCGACGACCGCGCGCTGCTTGAGGGGGATCATCCTGGGTAGTGGACGCGATCGACGTTATGTTAGAAGCATGAATAGCGGATCGTTGAAAAAAGGACATCCAGAACCACGCCATATCGTCACGAAAGGAGCCACGGTCATGATTCAAGAGACTCCTCAAGCGGACGAGTTCAAGCGGCAGTTACGTAATTCATTGCAACGCGAGACTGCTAACAGCCGCGCGATTAAGATCGCCAGACATGCCAGTGTTTACAACAGCGGCGATCAAGACGAGATGGTCTATTTCATCGAGAGCGGACAGATCAAACTGTTGATGTTATCATCCGAGGGCAAAGAATGTATTCTTGCGATCCATGGCAGCGGCGATATTTTCGGGGAACTATGTCTGACCGGCTTGGGAGCGCGCGCCGAGACAGCGACTGCGATGAAAGCTACAGTTCTAAAACGCATACCGTGCGATCAGTTTTTTGATCGACTCAGACGCGATTCGTTGTTTGAGGGCTTCGTGCGCTATCTCACGGTGCGCATCGCCGATCAGCAGCAGGTCATCGCCAATCTGGTGACGGTCGATAGCGAGCAGAGGCTCGGGCAGACATTGCTACAACTGGCCCGCACGATGGGCAAGAAAGACCCGCGGAGCATTCGCATCGAGCTCAGGATCACCCACGAAGAACTCGCTGCAATGGTCGGCACGACGCGCCCGCGAATCAGCTTGTTCATGCAGCGCTTTCACAATCTCGGTTTGATCGAGACCAACGAGGAGCGCTTCTTCGTCATCAAAGAAAGAAAACTCACCGATTATCTCTCGCAGATCGCCTAGTACGGATGGGCGTTTCGTCGATCGAGATTTTTCACCTGGTTTAATATTAGACAATCGCCGTTTTTGAATGGGCGTGCGGTTGGCTAATATGCAGCTGTCTCCAGGCGATTCAACTCAAGCCGCTGTAAAAGGCCTGTGCTGCGACGTCTTCAAGTTCGGACGGCTCGGGCGCGGAGCCGACCGCTCGCTGTACAAACTTCCGGTTTTCGGCTTTCGCGGGCGAGCATCGATCGAATCAAAAAAGCGCATCGCCGAGAGCAGCGGAGAAAGAGTTGTAAGGCGAGCGTTGAGCGTGAAC
>DATBMR010000291.1:0-6892 GCA_036554745.1 Binatia bacterium | reverse complement strand
GCGCGGTCGATGCAAGGACAGCTTAAACGCATGCAGGAATCGGGGATCGACCGCCTGCTATTTTCGCCGCAGGCTTCGGCCATGGGACATCACTTTGGGTCGCCGCTGGTTAGCCGCTATTGGACCGAGGCGTGTAATGATTTGATCGCGCGCGTCGCCAAGCTCTTCCCGGACAAAATCTCACCGGTATGCCAGCTGCCGCAATCTCCAGGAGCGGGACCCAAGGAGTGGGTCGACGAACTCGAGCGCTGCATCAAAGATCTCGGCTTTGTCAGCTGCAACGTCAATCCCGATGTTGCCGGAGGACGCGAGCCGTTGACTCCGTCCATGGGCAGCGAATGGTGGTATCCGCTTTGGGAGAAAATGGTCGAGCTCGACGTGCCCTGCACCGTCCACGCCAGCGCATCGCTCAACCCGGCGATGCACCTCACCAACGCTTACTACATCGCGCACCACAACTCTGCCGCCGTGGAGCTACTCAAATCGCGCGTGTTTAAAGATTTTCCGAAGCTCAAAATTATCATCCCCCACGGCGGCGGCGCGATCCCCTTTCAATGGAATCGCCAGCGCGGCATGCACGTGAGGGAAGGACTCGAACCTTTCGAAGAAGCCGCTCGGCGCGTTTACTGGGACATGGCGATCTACGATAAAGAATCCATGGAACTCCTGATCAAGCGCGTTGGCGCCGATAACGTGCTTTTCGCCACCGAAATGTTTGGCGCAGTCAACGCCATCGACCCCAAGACCGGGCGCAACTTCGAGGATCTTGTGCCAATCTTCCAATCGATCGACTGGCTGACGGATCAAGAACGTTACAAAATCACCGAAGGTAACGCGAAAAAGGTCTTCTCCAGAATGTCGGCGCAGGTGGCAGCATAGAGGGCTGCTTTGGTTTGGAACCTACTCGCGGCAACCGAAACGATTCCTGCAGCCGGCCTACCGTGGAGAGCGTGCGGCGCGCTCTCCACCGTAAGGCAAGCTTTCGCTCGGTTAATACTTTCCGTATTTGAGGCTACGGAATTTCTTCTGCACGGCGACTTGCTCTTTGGCGCGCGGATCGTGGTTACAGGGCCCGTGGAAATCGATGATGTCGCCTGTTGTCGAGACTTTGAGCTCGGGTGTTCCGGTCGCCAACGTGCTCGGCCGCATGGCGCGGATTTTCAAGTGACCATAGCCATCTGCCGTGGCGGTCAACTGCTGCAACTAGTCGTCGTCACTGTCGCTGTCGTATCCGCGCCAGTCGATTTTACTCTCTAGACGTCTCTCCTTTTCCAACTCTGCTTTCTCGTCCGCGCTCATTTGCTGGATCCGAGTTGTTTCTTCTTCGTATTCGGCATTGAGCCCTCTCACAGTGGCGCAACTTGATCCGAATAGGCCAACCAGAAGAAGCACTGCCAACGTCTTGATTCCGGTCTTCATATACATTCACCTCCTTCCGTCCGGATTTTATTATTGTCTAATGAGATGTACCAAGCGATGCCATTTGTCAGCGCTCAGGAACTTCATCAGTGTTTAAAACTAACAGATCGCGCATTTTGTGCGCTATGGGCCAAATGGTTGAAAATCGTGGGAAATCGCGTGAAAAGCACACTAAATATCAAACCAAAGTCTTAGATTGCGACTATGGTCGGTCAGCGACGGCGCCACAAACCCGCTTGAATCGCCGATGAGTCAACCGTGTTGGCGCGGCGGTCTCGCGCAGCGCGGCGGCGTCGCCGAAACGCGGAAACATGAGTAGCCGGTGTTCCATGGAGGCGATGCGGCTCATTGGCGATGAGCCGACGAAGCTTGCGCGCCGGCGGATGATTCCTGTTGAACGCGCGAACGCCGTTTGCTATGCGGGGTTTAGGGAACTGACAGCGTAAGACACCATGATCCGTAAGCCGAACTGAGGAGGATTTCGCCATGCCGACCATCGATTCGGATGCTCACGTCGTCGAGTCAGAACATACCTGGGACTATATCGATCAGGCGGATCAGAAATACCGTCCGCTGATCGTCAAGCCACGCGGCGAGGGCGGTGGAGAATACTGGTACATTGACGGGAAGATACGCGGGCTGGTGCGCGTGGTGTTAACCGCGAATGAGGTTACGGATGTGGCCAGGCGCACCGGGCGCGATATGAACACGACACGCGAAACCCGCGAAATGGAAAACGTGCCGGCGCGGCTCAGGCACATGGATGAGCTCGGCATCGATATTCAAGTGCTTTACCCGACCATGTTCATCGAGCAGATCGCCGACAAGACCGAGTGGGAAATTCCGATCTGCAAGGGCTACAACCGATGGCTCGCGGATATTCATGCGCACGGCGAGGGACGGCTGCGCTGGATCTGCGTCCTGCCGTTGCTCGACATGAGCGCGGCGCTCGAAGAGCTCAAGTTCTGCGCCCAGCACGGCGCCTGCGGTGTTTTCATGCGCGGGATCGAAGGGCACCGCATGATTACCGACCCGTATTTTTATTCGCTCTACGAAGAGATGAGCCGGGTGAATCTCGCCGTCGGCGTGCACGTCGGCAACGCCAACCCCTACGTCATCGATCTGGTCTCGCAGTATAACGGCGGTGGCAGCTTCTGGAAGTTTCGCATTCCCGTGATCGGCGCGTTTCATTCGGTGGTCATGAGCGAAGTGCCTACGCTTTTCCCGAGGCTGCGCTTTCACTGGGCCGAGGCCGCCGCGCAGTGGATTCCCTATGTCGTCAAAGACTTTCAGCGCCGCTGGGGTGCGATCAACCGCAGGCTGCCAGAAAACCCGCTCAAGGAATACCGCCAGTTTGTCTCCTGCCAGACCGACGATGACGTCGATTACGTGCTCAAGTACTCCGGCGAGGACAACCTGGTCATTGGCACCGACTACGGCCACAACGACCAATCGACCGAAATCGAAGCCCTACGCAATTTGAAGAATCAGGGCGGCATCACGGCGCGTCAATACCAGAAGATCATTTACGACAATCCGAAAGACTTGTTTGCGCTGTGAGGAACATTGGGGGCAAGGAATTGTGACCGAAGCAGCGCGCAGCGTTGTCAGTCACGTATTGCAGCAACCGGCAAATTTTCGCGTACAAGCTTTTTGTGACGTGGAGAATATAGCTTCCGCACGAATACTGGAAAAAATCGGCATGAGCAGAGAAGGAACACTGCGCCGGTACATCATTCATCCCGCCATCTCGAACGAGCCTCGGGATTGTTATATATCTGCGGTCACTAGATAGCCGGGCCAGCCTGGCATCGCTGTTGTTGATGACGCGAAAGACGTTCTAACAAGGACACCTTCGGTAGGTTAGGGAGGTTCCATGCGGTTCCGCGGCGAGGCATCCGAGCTACTTCCTTGCTTGATCGTTCTTTGGTCGCTAGTGTTTTTCTGTCCGGCTTCAGCTCGTGCCCAGAGTGTCGATGAGACTTACAAGCTAGCGCTCAAGGAAGGCGGTACGCTGAATGTCTATGGGACTTTGACGCCGGTCACGGCGGCAAAAATCTTACCCGTATTCGAGAAAAGATTTCCCGGCATCAAGACGGTGAACACGGGCGCCAGCTCGGACAAGATCGTGGCGCGAGCGATCTCCGAAGCCCGCGGCGGCAGAACCATTGGCGACGTTTTTCACATGAACTTAGAGAACATCATGCAGGTGCACGAGCAGGGGCTGGTGCTCGAACAAGTCCCCCCCGAGGCCGAAGTGTTCGCCGGCCATCTCAAAGGCAGCTACTGGGTGGCGACCCGTTTCAACACTCTGGTGGCGGCGTGGAATACCAAACTGGTCAGCAAGGCCGACGAGCCGAAAAGTTACGAAGAGTTCGCCGACCCGAAATGGAAAGGCAAGCTCCTCGCCGAGCCACGGGATGCCGAGTTCCTCATCGCTTTCGCCGAACAACGGTACAAGAACGCCGACAAGGCGGTCGCATTTTTCAAACAGATCGCCGCCAACGGCGTGGAATTTCACAGCGGCCATCCGCAACTGGTCGAGCTAATGATGGCGGGGCAGGGCGCGGCCTGCATCACCTGTTACACGCATCATGTGTTGCCGCGAATGCAGAAGGGGGGGCCGCTGAATTATCTCCGCTCCGTCGGCGTCGGTTTGATTAGCGCGACCGCGGTGTTCAAAAACGCTCCCCATCCAAACGCGGCATGGCTGTTTCACCGCTGGGCAGCCTCGGACGAAGGGCAAAGAGCGTTCGGCATCGAAGGCCGGATACCGGCAAATCCAAAAGTCGAGCCCGTCGAGCCCATCGGCCTGACAACGGTTTACGGCCTGGGCGAAAGAGAGTATCGGGAATTCGCCAAATACGAAAAGATTTGGAAGCAGATCTTCGGCTTGAGATAGCGATGGTTTACTCCGTTGAGCGGCCGGCCAGCCTCCAACGCCTCCGGTTCTCACTTCAGGTTTACCGTAAACGAGTTGTTCACAACCATGTCGCCGACCTGCCGCTGTTTGTATTGCGGTAGGCTGGTATCTTATAAGAGAAGGAGGAATATTCGATGGCAACTCGTTGGTTGTTTAAGACCGAGCCATCCGTCTACTCGTTTCAACAGCTGCACAAAGACAAGCAGACGATGTGGGACGGCGTGGCGAACAATCTCGCGCTCAAGAACCTCAAAGACATTCAAAAAGGCGAGCTGATTTTTATTTATCACACGGGCGATGAGAAAGCCGCGGTGGGGGTGGCGAAAGCGTTGGGAGGCGCTTATCCGGACCCGAGCAAGAAGGATCCCAAGCTGTTGGTTGTCGATATCGAAGCGGTGAAACCGCTGGCCAAGCCGGTCACGCTCGCGGAGGTAAAGGCCCACCCGAAGTTGAAGAATTTCGACCTGGTGCGAAATTCGCGGCTGTCGATTATGAAGGTCTCCGACGAGCAGTGGGAGATCATGGAAGGCATCGCGAAAAAGTAAATAGACAACCGGAATCCGACTCTGCGAGCTCTGCGGTGAATATCGATTCCCTCGCCGCGGCGGCGCCGAGATCACTGAGTTTGAGAAACAGAGGTAGTCGAGATGGCAGAAGAACACAAACACGATCACAGTCACGGCCATTCACACGATCACGAACACGGTCACCGGCACGATCACAAAACGCGTTTTCACGATCCTGCGCATGCCGCCGAGTTTGACCGGCGCGCCATGTCCGATATCCGCAGCTCGCTTACCGAGAAGCTGATCGAGATGCTCAACTTAAAGGGCGACGAAGTCGTGCTCGACGTGGCTACCGGCACGGGACGGGTGGCACGGCCGCTGGCTAAACACATAAAAGGTGGAAAGATTGTTGGCGTGGATCAGGCGCTGGCGATGCTTGATGTGGGACATCAACGCGAGGAAAGCATTTCATCTTATCTTCAGAGCGCGGGAGAAGCGGATAAACTGCCGTTCAAGACCAATACCTTCGATCGTGCTTTCGTTTCGTTCAGCTTACACCACTTTGCCAATCCCGCGGGTGTGGTTGGGGAAGTGCTGCGCGTCCTCAAAAACGGCGGGCGCTTCGTCGTGCTCGATCCGATCATCGAAGAGGCGAAAGATTCCGTTGATATCGCTCTCGAAACCAAGATCAACCAAGTGTTTCGCCGTACCCACGGCGGCGACTTCCGTTTTCACACAGCGAGCAGCATCCAGCGCCTGCTGACCAAAGCCGGTTATCGCGTGCCACGCAGCAATGTGTTGTCTTACACCTTCAATCAGGAAGGGATGGACGGCCTTCCCACCGGCCGCCACTGGCTCGAAGCGGCATTGGAGCTGGAAAAGGAATCGCCGGAATTGGCCGAGCGCATGAAGAAAACCTATTTCACTTGGCATGCCCATGACGACCATGTGCACGTGAAAGGAAGCTTTTCTTATGCCCTGATTACCGGCGTGAAGCCGACATAAGTGATAGTGATTAGTTTCTAGTGGAGTGATCAGGCGGGGAGACGCTAATGACCAGCAAGAAAGCGGACTTTCGAACATTCTACCGTGATGCGCACGCCGTCGATTGGCTGACTGAACGCGAAAAGATCCTGATCGGCCTTAGTGTTGCCATGATGCGGCTTTGCGATCCGTGAGTGGAGCGACGCCTTGCGGACGCAAGGAAAGCTGGCATGACTGAAGAAGAGTTAGATGCCGCTGTCGACGTGATTGCCGCGGTTGATGCGGGGGTGCTGCAGTCGCTCAATCAACGTATCAAGCAGAGAAATAAGAGCTGATGACCTGCAGCGTGATTCTTGAAGCTTTTTTATCGAGGTGTTAGAAAAGAACTCCCAGTGGTCGCATAGCTCAGATGGTTAGAGCGCGCGCCTCACATGCGCGAGGTCGTAGGTTCGATTCCTACTGCGACCACCACCCCGCTCTCCGGCTTTTTCGAGATAAATCCCTACCAAATTCGGCGAGCAACTCGCGGTAGCCTTGAGGTGGTGTCGGCTTCGTTCCATTGGAGCGACAACCGAAGCGGCGAGCTTCATCGAGTAGCTCGCGGTGCCATCTGTATCCGTTTGTTCACTCCCCAGTGTTCATTTGAACACTCTGTTTGACGCCGCGTGTTCGCCGAAGTTTGGATTTGCGAGAAAAAACACAAGAGAGTTTCAGCTCTTGAATGGTACGAGCATTGCACCGAATGATCTACACTCAAACTAAGAAAAGTAGTGCGGTACGCTGCCGCGAATAAGTCTATTCGAGCAAACTCCCCGCCAGCTCGTCTCTTATGAACGTCATGTGGATTTTGAGCTTGTGTTTAGCAGGCAGGCAGTCGTTCAAAAGCGCGAAATGGAGGACAGAGAAAATGAACCCAGAAGACGATCTACGGCTTATCTTCCACGCGCTAGCGGCTTTAAAGCTGGCCAGTCCGATAAAACCCGAACCGGAAGATCTGGATGCCGCCGTGCGCAGGCAATGGGCAGCAACCGAATCCATGTCGGACAGCGACATTCACCGC
>DATBMR010000274.1:0-30052 GCA_036554745.1 Binatia bacterium | reverse complement strand
ACGGTTCCACATAGATAGTCCGCGCATCTTTGGGCAGCAGCGAACTTTCATCGGCAAACTGGTAGCCACAGCTCCCGAAACCGAGCAACATGACGCCGACCAGCAGAGAACTGAGAAAGCATCGCCCTTGCAAATGACCCTGGCGCATGGCCTTAGCCCTCCACAACAATGTTAACCAAGCGGCGCGGCACATAAACCACGCGTGAGATTTTTTTGCCGTCGAGTAAACCCGCCACTTTGGGATCGGACAGCGCGTCTGTCTCAATCCGTTGCTGAGTGACATCGGCCGGGACCGTAATTTTACCGCGCACCTTGCCGTTGACTTGGACAACGATCAGCAGCTTTTCATCCTCAATCAACTCGGTGGAATAACCAGGCCAACTCATCTCATCTAGCGGTTTATCATTCCCGAGTTGTTGCCAAAGCTCACTGGCGACGTGCGGGACGAACGGCGCGAGTAGCAATACAACGGTTTCCAGCCCCTGTTTTCGGATCGCCAGAGCCCCGCCCGAAGAGTCGCGCCGCTGGGCGGATATGCTCAGAGCGTTTAACAACTCCATGATTGCGGCGATCGCAGTATTGAAATGGAAGCGCTCTTCGATATCGTCGGTGACTTTTTTGATAGTCCGGTGCATCGTGCGGCGCAAGTCTCTCAGCTCTACGGAAAGTTCAGCGGCGCCGTTGGTTGCCGCAGGCTCTGCCCAAAGCTCGCGATGTTGAAAGATAAGGCGCCATAACCTGGACAAAAACCGATAGGCGCCTTCGACTCCCTGATCGCTCCACTCCAGATCCTTTTCCGGCGGCGCCGCGAAAAGAGTAAACAAGCGCGCGGTGTCGGCGCCATAACGGCTAATGAGATCTTCCGGATCGATGATGTTCCTTTTCGATTTGGACATCTTTTCCACTCGTCCAATCGTAACCGGACGACCACACTCGCCGCATGCCCAACCCGCTTTTTCCGAACCCGTCAAGTTGCCGGGAAAAAGCCAGCCGTGCTCCGCGCAGCGATAAGTTTCCTTGGAAACCATCCCCTGCGTGAGCAGGTTGGTGAACGGCTCATCGACCTTAGCTAACCCGAGGTCACGCAACGCCTTGGTGAAAAAACGCGCGTAGAGAAGGTGAAGCACTGCATGCTCGACACCGCCAATGTACTGATCCACGGCCATCCAATACCGCCCCTGACGGACGTCGAAAGGCGCGGCCGTAACATTTGGCGAGGTATAGCGGAGAAAGTACCACGACGAGTCGACGAAGGTGTCCATGGTGTCGGTTTCACGCCGCGCCGTGCCGCCGCATTGGGGACACGCGACCTGGAAAAACGCCTGGCTTTCGCGCAGCGGCGAACCGCCCCTCCCGGTAAACGGTACGTTCTTGGGTAGCTCCACCGGTAGCTCGCTCTCCGGCACCGGCACGGTCCCGCACTTGTCGCAGTAGACGATCGGGATCGGTGTGCCCCAGTAACGCTGCCGCGAAACGCCCCAGTCGCGCAGACGATAGCGAATCGCCTTCTTGCCCCAACCTTTTGACTGCGCATGCGCGGCGATTTTCTCCTTGCCCTCGGTGCTCGCTAGGCCGGAAAACTCGCCGCTGTCGACCATCATTCCGTCAGCCACGTAGGCCTCGGTCAGTTCCGCTTCTGTGAGCCTGCGGTGGAGCGGCTGAATCACCACTCGAATCGGCAGTTTATGTTTTTGGGCGAACTCGAAATCTCGTTGATCATGCGCCGGTACCGCCATGACCGCGCCGGTGCCGTATTGCATGAGAACGAAATTGGCGAGATAGATCGGAATCTCTTCTCCGGTAAAAGGGTTGCGACAGTAGGAACCGGTGAATACGCCTTCCTTTTCCCCTTGATCTTCGCCGCGGCGTGCTTGGCTGATTTTTCTTACGCGACCGATGAATTCCTCAACCGCACGTCGTTGCGCCGTGCCAGCCGCAAGCTTGAGCGCCAGCGGATGCTCGACCGCAAGCGAGACAAAGGTGGCGCCAAAGATCGTATCGGGCCTCGTGGTGAAAATGCGCAGCGCGCCGGCCGACCCGACCAAGGGAAAATCGATCTCAGCGCCGACCGATTTGCCAATCCAGTTACGCTGCATGGTCAAGACCTTCTCTGGCCAGCCCGCGAGCTTGTCGAGATCGGCAAGCAACTCCTCGGCGTAATCCGTAATGCGGAAGAACCACTGTTCCAGTTCTTTCTGTACCACCGCAGAATCGCAGCGCCAGCACGCGCCGTCGACCACCTGTTCGTTGGCCAACACGGTTTCGCAAGACGGGCACCAATTAACAAACGAGTTTTTTTTGTAAGCGAGACCCTTTTTGTAAAACTGCAAAAAGATCCACTGATTCCAGCGATAATACGCGGGATCGCAAGTTGAGATCTCGCGCTCCCAATCGTACGACAGCCCCATGCGCTTGAGCTGCGTCTTCATGTACACGATGTTTTCCTGGGTCCAGATTTCCGGATGCACCCCGCGCTCAATGGCGGCGTTCTCCGCCGGCAATCCGAAAGCATCCCAACCCATGGGATGAAGCACGTTAAAGCCGCGCATGCGTTTGTAGCGCGCCACCACGTCGCCGATCGAGTAGTTGCGCACATGGCCCATGTGAATGCGACCGGAAGGATAAGGAAACATTTCGAGTACGTAATACTTCGACTTTTTCGGATCGTCGGCGACAGCAAAGGTGCCTCGCTCGGTCCACAGGCGCTGCCACCTTTGCTCGATGACCTCGGGTTGATAGCGTTCTTCCATGGCTAAGTCACGATTCTTTTACATCGCGTGCACGAGCGATTTGATCCAATACCCCGTTGATGAAGTTGGCCGAGTCGGCGCTGCCGAAACGCTTGCCGATTTCAATCGCTTCATCGAGGCTGACGGTCGTCGGGATATCCGGACAAAAAATCAGCTCGTAAGTCGCCATCCGCAAGATCACCAGGTCGACTTTGGCGAGCCGCGCCAGTTTCCAATTATCCGTGCACTGTTGAATCATCTGATCGATCGCAGGACTTTGGCTCACGACTCCCGAGACCAGACGCCGCGCGAATTCCTTCGCCTTTGGGTTGCCTTCGAAATGCCGCAGAAATAATTCCACGGCGTTGACAGAAGTGTCACCCGTGATCTCAATCTGGTACAGCGCCTGAAGCGCCAATTCGCGCCCCTTACGGCGAGTCCCCTTGCCGCTATGACCGGGAGACGATGCTTGTTGGTGTTCTGACACGATGTGCTCGGAACTTTGTGTGATCGACACAGATGTTTACGCTATGTGCCGGATCACGTGGATCATCTCGAGAGCGGTAAGCAAGGCTTCGTAGCCTTTGTTAGCGTCCTTGCTGCCCGCCCGATCCATCGCCTGCTGGACATTGTCGGTGGTTAACACGCCAAATCCGATCGGAATCTTGTACGTACGCACCGCGTCGCCGATCCCGCGTGTGACGGCCTCGCAAACATAGTCGAAATGCGGCGTATCGCCGCGAATTACCGCGCCGAGGCAAACCAGCGCGTCGTATCGGCCGGTGGCCGCCATCCGCTCCACCGCCAGCGGAATCTCAAAGGCGCCCGGTACGCGGACAACGGTCAGGTCGTCTTCCGCGCCGCCGTGGCTCTTAAAGCCGTCGAGCGCGCCATCGAGTAGCTTCTCCGTGACAAAATGATTGAAGCGGCTGACGATAATGCCGATCTTGAGACCTTGGGCGTCCTTTGTTCCCTCAAGAACCTGTGCCATGCGTCGCCGTGCGCTCGTCCGCGCTCAGTGCTTGGCCGACTTGCCTTCGAGATTGGAAAATAGATGGCCCAACTTTCTTTGCTTGGTCCGGAGATAATGAATATTACTGTCCCTGGGCGCAACCTCGAGCGGAACACGCTCAACAATCTCTATACCGTAGCTTTCCAGTCCGGTGATTTTGCGCGGATTATTGGTCAGCAATGCGATCTTCTCGACATTCAAGTCACGCAGGATCTGCGCGCCGATTCCATAGTCCCGCAGATCTTCTTTGAAACCCAACTCCAGATTCGCTTCGACTGTGTCGCGCCCCTGGTCCTGCAACGCATAGGCCCTGATCTTGTTCGTCAGACCGATGCCGCGACCCTCCTGGGGCATGTAAATGAGGATCCCTTTGCCGCGTTCATCGATCAGCCGCAAAGATTGCCGAATTTGATCGCCGCAGTCGCAACGCTCGGAGCCGAACACATCACCGGTTAAACACTCGGAATGAACGCGCACCAAGACGCTATCCGAGCCGCCAAGCTCGCCTTTGACCAGCGCCATGTGCTCGACCTGATCAACTTCATTGCGATAGATGATCGCCCGGTACATGCCGCCGTGAATGGTCGGAAATTCCTGCTCCGCCACGCGCTTGACCAAACTCTCTTTGCGCAAGCGGTAAGCAATCAAACTCGCGACCGAGACGATCTTGAGTCTCTCCCGCTCGGCCAATTGCTCCAGTGAAGGAAGCAAAGCGACCGCGCCGTCGTTGTCCAAAATCTGGCATATGACACCCGCGGGTTTGAATCCGGCTAGACGTGCGAGATCCACTGAAGCATCCGTACGCCCCGACCTCGCCAGCACGCCGCCGCTACGAGCTTGCAACGGCTGAACGTGACCGGGGATGACCAAGTCCTCGTGCTTGGTCTGGTCAGCAATTACAGACTGAATGGTGTGAGCTCTGCCCTGCGCGGAAACTCCGTGCACACCCGGAAGACTAACCGAAAATGCCGCACCGCAAATGAGCCCCGCCAGCGGACTATTCTCTTCTGGAATCATCGGGATGCCCAACTCCCGTATGCGTTCGTCTGTGAGCGTCACGTAAATGATGCCACGGGCGTGTTGCATCATATAATTGAGGCTTTGAGGAGTAACTTTCTCGGCCGCCTGGCAGAAAAACCCGTTGCTCTCAGGAGCATCCTCGTCGACCAGAATGACCATTCGGCCATTCCGGATTTCTTCCAGACCTTCTTCAATGCTTGAAATCGGCATCGCCAAGGGAGGAGCAGTAAACGAACGGACTCGACTAGGTGCGCTGTTTCATGAAGCTTTGAACGTATTTGCCGATTAAATCGGTTTCGATATTGACTGTATCACCAACCTTACGGGCGCGCAAATTCGTATGACGCAATGTGAATGGGATAATCGCCACCGAGAAGTGGTTGGCGCGGCACTGATTGACGGTTAAACTGATACCGTCCACGGCGACAGATCCTTTCGACACCAGCAGCGCGCCGAGGCGCCGCGGCAGGCGAAAGGTTAAGATCGTAAACTCGCTGTGTTTGGCGATCGCCGACAGGACGGCAACGCCATCGACATGACCGGTGACCAGGTGGCCTCCGAGGCGCTCCTGCAAGCGCATCGGTCGCTCGAGATTGACCGGACTGCCGGCGCGCAGCGTACCCAAGTTCGTCATCTTGAGTGTTTCGGGCGAGACATCGACGGTGAAGGCGCCGCGAGTTTTTTTCACAACAGTCAAGCAGGTACCATTAACGGCAATGCTAGCGCCAAGCGGCATTGAATTAACCGCTAATTTGGTTTTCACCGTCAAGACCGCTGCGCGTTGGTTCAAGCGCAACGCGTTAACGGTACCGACATCTTCAACTAACCCGGTAAACATGATCCGTTGTTGTCAAATCCGCAATTTGCCGGTTCGCTGCTGTCCGCGACCGCGCAGATCTGCGGTTAGCATCCAATCGGCGCCCGATTTTTTGACCCGAAGATCCGTAACGAAGATGGCATCTTTCATCCGACGTAAACCCAGGCTTTCAATCATCGGCCGGCCATCGCCGCCAAGAATTTTGGGCGCATAGAAAAAGATGATTCTATCGACGATTCTTTCGTCCAGCGCGGACGCGGCGGTGGCGCCCCCTCCCTCAATCATCACACTGACGATCCCCTCCCGCGCGAGTTTTATCAGAAGCGGCCGCCACAGGATCTTGTTCTGCCTGACCGGCGACCGCCATACCTGCGCACCCAGAGCTTGCAGCGCGAGAACTTTCGCCCGCGTAACTCCGGATCCGGTGACAACGATGGTTCTTTCCCGATCCGGATGGCGCAGAATTTTCGCCGAGAGCGGAATCCGCAAATGGCTATCCAAGACAACGCGCCATGGATTGCGCCCACCGGGGATGCGGCAACTCAAAAGCGGATCATCCGCCTTGACCGTGCCAAGCCCAACCAAGACCGCATCGGTCTCGTTTCGTAGCCGATGGACCCGCCGACGCGAGTCTTCGCCGCTGACCCAGCGCGAATCGCCGTTCGCGGTGGCGATTCTGCCGTCGAGCGTCGCGGCCAATTTCAGTGTTACGAAAGGCAGGCGCCGAGTGATGTATTTCGCGAAAGGCGCGATCAACCTGCGGCATTCCCTTTCGAGCACTCCTACGCGAACTCGAACACCGGCCCGCCTCAACTGGCGGAACCCGCGGCCTGCCACGAGCGGATTGGGATCTTTTACGCCACCGACAACTTCCTTGATACCGGCGCGAATTAAAGCTCCGGTACATGGCGGGGTGCGTCCGTGATGACTGCACGGCTCTAAGGTGATGTAGAGAGTCGCGCCCCGGGCTTTGATGCCGGCACGTTTGAAGGCAACGATTTCAGCGTGATCGGCGCCGGCGAAGCGGTGATAACCGCTTCCGACAACTTTGCCTTGGCGCACCAGAACGGCACCCACCGGTGGGTTAGGACTGGTTCGGCCGATTCCCTTTTGCGCCAGCCGAATCGCCATGCGTAGATAATACTCGTCTTGCGCACGCCGGCGAGATTCGGCCAAAGACGCTATTCCCTCTTCTGCCGGAGTTCGGTGACCTTCGACGCAGGCGTGCCTTTGCGCTCTTTTAGCAGCTCTTCCAACTCAACCATGAATTCACTGATGTCTTTGAAAGATCGGTAAACTGACGCAAACCGCACGTAGGCAACCGGATCTGTGTCATGTAACTCACGCATTAGGGTCTCGCCGATGACCGAACTCGCAATCTCCTTCTCGCCGCGCTCTTGCAGAGATCGTTCGATACGATCGGTGATTGCCTCGATGGTGTTGATGCTCACCGGGCGCTTTTCGCAGGCACGCTTGAGGCCATTGATGATCTTGAGCCGGTCGTAGGTTTCGCGACGTCCGTCCTTCTTGATCACCAGCGGCATCATCTCCTCCACGCGTTCATAGGTCGTGAAGCGACGGCTGCAGCGCTCGCACTCGCGCCGGCGCCGGATCATGTTACTGTCTTTGCTCAACCGCGAATCAATGACCCGATTTTGAGTTTGATGGCAAAAAGGACACTTCATGGCGGTCAAGCAAGAAACGCAAATCGAGGATCGAGGATCATCACGAACCCTCCCGGTTCGCTACCGACCATTCTGTTGGCTAAGCCTTTCCGAGCCGGTGCGGATAAACCGGAAATTTTTTGCAGAGCGCGCTTACGTCGCCGGCGATGCTTTGAAGCGCTCCTTCATCGCCGACGTAACGGAGTCCGCGCGCGATCAAATCACCGATGACGGCCATTTCGTTTTCTTTCATACCGCGCGTTGTCACCGCCGGGGTGCCAATGCGGATGCCACTGGTCACAAACGGCGAGCGGGTATCGAACGGCACCGCATTCCGATTGACCGTGATGCGCGCTTTCTCGAGAGTTTCCTGCGCGACTTTGCCGGTAAGCTCCGACTCGCGCAAATCGATTAACATCAAATGATTGTCCGTGCCGTTCGACGTCAGGCGAAATCCTTTCTCCATCAACGTCCGGGCAAGCGCCTGAGCATTCTTCACAATTTGCCGTTGATAGACTTTGAATTCCGGGCGCAACGCCTCCTTGAGCGCTACGGCCTTGGCGGCGATGACATGCATTAGGGGGCCGCCCTGCATGCCCGGAAACACCTTACTATCGACGATTTTGGCGTGCTCGGCCTTGCACAGCACCATTCCGCCGCGCGGGCCGCGCAGGGTTTTGTGGGTTGTCGTTGTAACGAAGTCAGCGTACGGGACCGGGCTCGGATGGAGCCCCGCCGCGACCAAACCGGCGATGTGAGCCATATCGACCATTAAGAGCGCATTGACCTCGTCGGCAATCCTGCGAAATTTTGCGTAATCGATGATGCGGGGATAGGCGCTTGCACCGGCGACAATTAGTTTGGGCCGATGCTTCTTGGCCAGTCGTTCGACTTCATCGTAGTCGATGGTCTCGGTCTCTTCCGACACGCCGTAGGGGACGACTTGGTAGATGAAGCCGGAGAAGTTGACTGGGCTTCCCATGGACAGATGGCCGCCGTGGGCGAGATTCATGCCGAGATACGTATCGCCTGGCTTGAGCACGCATAAGTAAATGGTCATGTTGGCTTGCGAGCCCGAATGCGGTTGCACGTTCGCATGATCGGCGCCGAACAGCTCTTTAGCGCGCGCGATCGCCAGAGATTCGACTTCGTCGACAAATTCGCAACCGCCGTAGTAACGCTTACCGGGATAACCCTCGGCGTACTTGTTGGTCATGACGGAGCCCTGGGCCTCTAGCACCGCTTCGCTGACAACGTTTTCCGATGCAATCAGCTCAAGATTGTCTTCCAACCGACGAGTTTCATTTTCGATCGCAGAAAAAACCTCAGGATCGGTTTGCTTGAGGAATGACATGCCGTTTCCTTCGCTTCTACTTCTACTTGTCAAGCCGAGCGGTGTTCAGCTGGATTCCGAGGTCCGCCTCGATCTGGTGAATTTTGTCAATCCGCCTTTGGTGCCGCCCGCCCGCGAACGGCGTTGCCAGCCAGATATCAACGATCCGCTGCGCCGATGAAACCTCCGTTTTAGCCCCGCTCAACACCAAGATGTTAGCATTGTTATGTTCACGGCTCGACCGCGCGCCATCGATATCCTGTACCAAGGCAGCGCGCACCCCAGGAAATTTGTTGGCGGTGATTGACATGCCGATGCCGCTGGTGCAAATCAGCACGCCGCGTTCGGCCTGGCCCGAAGAGACGCAGAGAGAAACTTCCTTGCCAAAATCCGGATAGTCCACCGATTCCAGGCTATGAGTGCCGAAGTCGCACACATCCAACCCTTGAGAGCGGAGATGGTGCAATAGGGATCGCTTCAGCTCGACGCCGCCGTGGTCGCATCCGAAAGCGATCATGAAATCCTCACCTGAAACAACTTCGTTTTGTCGTTATGGTCCTGATAAAGAAAATCGCAGAGCCGTGGTTTGTGAGTTCCACTCCCCTGCGATTTACCAAAGCTCCGGGTCAAACAGGATGACCCGCCGTCGCACCTAGGCGGAATCGCCGGCAAGGCCTAGCGATGAGCCTCAATATAGGAGATGACATCCTGGACAGTCTTGATCTTTTCCGCATCCTCGTCCGAGATCTCCATCTCGTATTCCTCTTCCAATGCCATGACCAGTTCGACGATATCGAGCGAGTCAGCCCCCAAATCCTCGATAAAGGAGGCCTCCGGCGTCACTTCTTCCGCGCTGACTCCCAGCTGCTCACATACGATCTCTTTCACCCTGGCCTGAACCGATGCCGCCATCTTCACATACCTCCTGCTACAGATTCTTCACATGTACAATCCACCATTAACATTGAACACTTGGCCGGTGATATAACCCGCTTGCGATCCAGCGAGAAATAGAATCATTTCGGCCACTTCGGCGCAAGTACCAAAGCGACCGAGAGGAATCGCGTTAAGAAAGTCCTGGCGCAACTTTTCGGGGAGCTTGCCGGTCATTTCGGTCTCGATAAAGCCGGGCGCAACCGCGTTCACCGTCACGCCGCGCGCTCCTAGCTCCCTCGCCATCGCCTTAGTAAACCCGATAATGCCTGCCTTTGACGCAGCGTACAACGATTGTCCCGGGTTACCCATCTGCGCCACCACTGACGAGAGATTAATGATTCGGCCATAATGCTGGCGAATCATGTAGCGAGAAACAACTTTAGTGCAGAGGACGGTGCCCTTGAGATTGGTACCGATGACTTGATCCCAATCGGCCGGCTTCATTCGCATCAGCAGGTGATCAGAGGTTACACCGGCATTGTTGACGAGAATATCAACTTTTTTGTGGTCGTCAATGATTTTTTTTATAGCTTGGTCAACCTGCTCTTCAACCGCGATATCAAACTGACGAAGCTCGCCATGTCCCCCTTGAGCAACAACGGCCGACAAGGATGCCTCAGCCGCCGCCTCGTTGCTGCGATAATTAATCACCACGTAGGCGCCGGCACGTCCGAGCGCTAAGCCGACGGCGCTGCCGATTCCTCGGCTGCCACCGGTGACCAGTGCGACTTGCCCTGTCAGGCTCATGGGTGCGGTGTCACGTTCGGCAGATCCTCAGGCGCCTCGAAGTTAACAACCTCCACGCTAGGCTCGATCCGTTTGATCAACCCTTTAAGAACCTTGCCCGGCCCGATTTCAATGACGCGATGGCAACCGAGAGCGGCGAGTCTTTGGACTGACTCTTCCCAGCGCACCGGACGGACAACCTGTTCGACCAACAAGGACTTGACCCGTCCAGCGTCGAGATTGACTTCGGCGTCGACGTTGGTGACGACACCGATACCAAAAGGATGAACGGCAATACCGTTCAAGATCTGTTGTAGTTCATCGGCGGCAGATCGCATCAGCTCGCAATGAAACGGCGCGCTAACCGCTAGGTCCAACACCCGCTTGGCACCGGCTTGTTTGGCCAGGGCGGTAGCTCGCGCTACAGCACTTTTGGTACCGGCGATGACGACCTGACCACCGCCATTGTAATTGGCTGGCGCTACCACTTCGCCATGACTCGCCTCCGCACAGAGCGCGCGTACCGAGTCCACGGCTAAACCCAAGATCACCGCCATCGCGCCCTGATCCACCGGAACGGCCTGTTGCATCAAGCGGCCGCGTTCGCGCACGACTCTGACGGCGTCACGGAAGGAAAGCGCTCCAACCGCCACCAGTGCGCTATATTCGCCGAGACTGTGGCCGGCGACGAACTCCGGTCGAACCGGCGTTTCAGATTGCAGTACCCTGAGCGCAGCGAGTGAAGCTGTCAGAATCGCCGGCTGAGTATTCTCGGTGAGCTTGAGCGCCGCTTCTGGACCGTTAAAACAAACTTCACTCAGCGAGAGACCCAGTGCATCGTCCGCCTCGGCAAAAACTTCTTTTGCGACCCTGAACCGCTCGCACAGAGTCTTGCCCATGCCGATGTACTGGGAGCCTTGACCGGGAAAGACGAACGCGATCCGACTAGTCGTCACCCTTGCGCCGCTCCCCGGTTTCGCTCCCGGATTCCGTCTTCTCGCCGAGTGACTCGATTTTGGATTTGAACCGCTCCCACAGTTTGCGCGGCAAGCCTTCTTTCTTGCCCTCAGCGAGGCCGTCCGCCTCGCTCAATGCTTCGGCAATGTGCCGATTAATTTCTTGATTAACGGCGTCGCGTGCCGCGCGTATGGCGTTTTTGATCGCTACCGCATTCGAACCGCCATGGGCAACAATCGCCACACCATCCAAGCCGATCAGCGGTGCGCCGCCGTATTCGGCATAGTCTAGCCGACGGTACGCTTCCGCCAAGGATTTACGGCTGAGCACATATCCCAGCCGGCTTGAGACACTCTTTTGAAATGCGCCTTTCAGCACTCCGCCAGCGAAGCTTGCGACGCCCTCCATCGTTTTGAGGGCAATGTTCCCGGTAAATCCATCGCAGACAACAACGTCGACTTTGCCATTGAAGATATCTCCGCCTTCGACGTATCCCGTGTAGTTGACCGCAGTCGCTGCGAGCTGTTCACTGGTGGCGCGGGTCAATTCGTTGCCCTTGCCAACCTCTTCACCATTGCTCAAGACGCCGACCCGCGGCTGGGAGACACCAAGGACCCGATCGGAATAAATCGAGCCCATAAGGGCGAACTGGACCAAGTGCCGCGGTTTGCAATCCACATTCGCTCCGGCATCAACGATTACGGTGCCTTTCCCCATGCTCGGAACAACGACAAGAATGGCGGGGCGGGCGACTCTCGCCAAGGTGCCCAGTACGAACATGCCGATCGCCATCATCGCGCCGGAATTTCCCGCGCTCACGACGGCGTCGACTTCGCCGCGTCGCATCAGCTCAAACGCGACCGCCATAGACGAATCTTTCTTGCGCAAGGCGGCGCTTGGCGACTCGTGCATCGTCACCTCTTGGGAAGAGCCGACAATTTTCAAATTCGGAGCGGTGTGAGCTTTGGCGAGTTCACGCTCGATAGCATCGGGCCGGCCGACGAGAACAAGCTCGACGCCAAGATCCTTGACCGCCAACAAAGCGCCTTCGATCACGGCTTCGGGCGCGTGGTCTCCGCCCATCGCATCGATGGCGATCTTCGGCATATGCGGCGTAGGGAGGGTTAACTTTCTTCGACTTGGATGACAGCGCGGCCGCGGTAAAAACCGCAATGAGCGCAGGCACGATGCGGCAACACCGTTTCACCGCAATTGGCGCACGTGCTCCATTGGGGTTTGGTCAAACCGTCATGGGAGCGACGCTGATTTTTAACTCGTCTCGAGGTTCGTCGTTTGGGTACAGGCATCGACTGATCCTATCATCTTTCTCCGCGTCTTGCGGCGAAACTTTTGGAGCTGAAATGTACGAGCTAACGCCCGACTTTGAGATTGCGGAAAATCGCCATCCGGGGATCGCCGGTCGTAGCGGTACAATGGCACGACTCTCGGTTGAGATTCACCCCGCAAGTTCCACACAACCCCCGGCAATTCTCCGAACAGAGCGGAATGGTGGGCAAGGCCAGCATCACTTGCTCGGCAATCAGCGGCGCCAAGTTGATTTCGTCACCGGAGTAGTAACTCAAGCCCAAATCGTCGCGGCTCAACTCTTCGGCACCGGTTTCCGACTGAAGCGGATCCGGAGTAAGAACGAAATCGAACCGCTTCTCCAGCGGAAACTCGTAATCTTCCAGGCAACGACCGCAAGTTCCGCTAAAGCGACCCCGAAAACTGCCGCTGAAAAAGATATCCGCGCCGGAACGATAATACGCTAACTCCACTTGCAAAGAGGGGGGAAACCGGAAATCCTGGCTTTTACCCCGACAATAGATTTCGTTGAGTTCCTCAATGCTTTCGGAGAATTTGATCTCAGTGGGGGATTGAGGAATCTCGTCTACGGAGATTTTCATCGGCTCGCGGGCTGGTCGCGTTCTTTTGAAATATAGACAATTCGCCTCTATTGTCAAGCTTGCACTATTCGGCCGGCCGCAAAAAAGCGCATGATTTATTCGTAACTTCCGGCGCGGACCGCCATCGTTTGCGGCGCCCTCGTGGGTTCTAACCGAACGTCGCATTCTTTGCCATCGCGCCTTGAGTATTTCTAGCCTTTTTGTTAACCGTTTCTCGTTAACTCATGAATTTTCCTCTGTCATTAAGAAACCTGTGGCACGGCAAACGCTTCAATTCTCTCAACCGCGAGCTGCGCGCAGTTTTTAACACACGCGTCTACAAAATCGGTTTGCGACTTAACTTCACCTGTCCAAACCGGGACGGTACGGTGGCGGTCGGCGGATGCATCTACTGCAACAACGCGGGTCACACACCCGTAGATTACCAGCCACGTGTCTCGGTTACGGCGCAACTCGAAAAGGGCGCGCTGGCCGTTGCAAGACGCCACAAAGCGAAAAATTTCATCGCGTATTTTCAGAGTTACAGCAACACGTATGACACCACGGCAAAACTTGAAAAGCTTTACCGCGAGGCTTTGGATTTTCCCGGGGTCGTCGGCCTCGCGATCGCCACCCGGCCGGACTGTCTACCCGACGCTACGCTCGATTTGATTCGCGATCTATCGAAACAAACCTATCTATGGCTCGAGCTTGGACTGGAGTCGATGTACGACCGCACGCTTGCCTGGGCCAACCGTGGTCACAATCTGCAGGACTACATCGTTGCGGTAAGACGGGCGAAAGCGCGGGAGCTGCGCATCTGCACTCATCTCATTCTTGGCTTTCCCGGGGAAACTCGCGAGGACATGCTGGCAACGCCAGCTCTTCTGAATCGACTCGGCATCGATGGCATCAAATTGCATAACTTGCACGTTATCCAGCACACTCCCTTAGAGAAGCTCTACCGTTTGGGGCAGATCCCGCTTTTTCCGCGCGATCAATACGTCAACTTGGTGATCGACTTTCTCGAATTGCTGGACCCTGGGGTGATCATCCACCGGCTTTCAGGCGAAACCTATCGTGCGATCACGGTAGCGCCGGAATGGTCGATCGATAAGATCGGCGTGCACAATGCCCTCTCTAAAGCATTCCAAGACCGCGACACCTGGCAGGGGCGCCTCCATCGGCAAGTGAACGCGCGAGCTCCGGAGCGGGTATACTGCATCCGGCCTGAAGGAGCGCTAAATTGAACGGTCATATCGGCTTGATTCACTCGATCTTACCCGCCACGGTGGACCTGCACGTCAATGTCCCTGAGAGCCACCCTTCGGCTCGCAATCTCGGTTCGGAGCGTGTCGGCTCCGGGACGATCGTCGATCCTGATGGCTATATCTTGACTGTGCACTACGTGACCATCGGAGCCTCGTCAATCACCGCCACGTTACCGGATGGCGAACAATACCCCGCCCAAATAGCGGCCCAGGATCAAGAAAGCGGTTTGTCTTTGGTGAAAATTCCCGAGCGCGATTTGCCGTGTCTCAAATTGGCAGAGCCCGATTCAGTCGCCGTCGGCCAGCCGGTTGTCATGATCGCGAGCAGTGGCCAGACCGGCCGCAGAGTAATGGGCGGCTACGTCTCCTCCCTCGAAGGCTACGACGGCCAGTGGGAATACATGATTGACAAGAGTATTCGCGTGACGAGCTTTAATCCGGGCTTTGGCGGCGGTACCTTGGCGAATTTTCGCGGCGAATTGGTCGGTGTTGTTTCGCTAAACTTGAACGAAGTAGGGAAATTCTCGTTAGCGATTCCGGTTGAATACTATCGGATGTACGAACAGGAATTGAAGCAGCATGGACAGGTACGAAGCCGTCCTCAGCGACCCTGGCTCGGATTCTATCCTCAAGCGATGGCCGGACACGTGATCATCACCGGCGTCGTACCGAACGGCCCAGCAGCGAAGTTTGGCATCCAACAGGGCGACATTATTTTAACGGTCGATAAGAAAACGATCCGCACGCGCCAGGAACTTTACCGGGAGATCTGGCGAAAGCGCCCGGGTGACCGGATTGCCTTAAGGATACTGCGGGACGATCAGTCGTTTGATGTGGAAGTTATCGGAGGAAACCGCGCTGATCGTTACCGCACCTAATCCCGCCCGATGCAGCTTCCCCGAGCATCGCCTGACGAACGACGATGCAGCAATTGAAACTCACCAACCGCACTTCTTACCGGGTCATATACGGCGACACCGATCAGATGGGTGTGGTGTATTACGCCAATTATCTAAGATGGTTTGAAAGAGGCCGGTCGGAATTTCTCCGCCAAATCGGCCTGCCCTATTCCACCATCGAGAGGGAAGGCATTCATTTTCCCGTGGTCGAGGTGACCTGCCGGTACGCGCAATCGGCGCGCTACGATGAACTCATCCGAATAGAAACCGCGCTCGCCGAGGTGGGACGCGCTTCTTTGTCGTTCGAGTATCGCATCCAGCTTGAGGCCACCAGCACGATCCTGGCCACGGGTACAACCAAGCACGCCTCGATCAACGCCTCGGGACAGATCGTGCGCATCCCGAAAAACCTGCTCGATGCGATCAAGGCCGCCGCCGGTTAACCGGACGCGGCATCGCGCTCTCTGATCAGCGAGATTGCGTCCCTAATTTCAGAGAGGACTTGAAGATCCGTTTCGCACGCCGCACGCTGTTCTAAGGGTTCAAGCGCCGTGCCGCTGCGGATTTGACCGAGCGCCCACGCAGCATGCCCGCGCACCAGAGATTCCTCGTCCTCCAAGGCTTTGATCAGCGCCGGAATCGCTTCCACGCTTTTTGAGTTGCCGAGGGCCACCACAACGTTGCGCAGAAAACCGCGGCGCTTCGCGCGAAGAATCGGACTGCCGCGAAAGCGCCGGCGAAATTCACTCCGGTCGAGCGACAATAGCGGGATCAATTGCGGTGCATGCAGGCCCGTCCTCGGTTGAAAAGCACTCTCAGCGCTAGCCTGGGCCTTTACATTGTAGGGACAGATCTCCTGGCAAATGTCACAACCAAAGATGTGATTGCCGATGAGCGGCCGCAAATGCCGCGGAATCCAACCTTTGAGCTCGATGGTTAGATAGGAAATGCAACGGCGCGCATCGAGCACGTAGGGACCGGCAAAGGCGCCGGTGGGACAGGCTTTGAGGCAAAGCTCACAGCGCCCGCAGCGATCGCGGGTCGGCCGATCGTAGGCCAGCGGCACGTCGAGAAACAATTCGCCCAAAAAAAACCACGAGCCCTTCCTGGGCGAAATCAGATGGGTATTCTTGCCGATCCAGCCGAGCCCGGCGACACCAGCCAAGTCTCGTTCCAACACGGGGCCAGAGTCCACAAAAGCTCTCCCTCGAACTGGCCGTCCATATAGGTCGTTGATACGCTCGAGCAGCGCATCAAGCTTCCCCTTCAGCAAGTCGTGATAATCGTCACCCCAGGCGTAGCGCGAGATCCAGCCTCTAACCCCTTGCTCGGTTTCACGCCTCGGAAACGAAGTGTAATAGTTCATGCCCACCGAAACCACAGAGACGGCCCAGGGCACGAGCTCGTGCGGATCGCGGCGCAATGACTCGGTCCGCTTCATGTAATCCAATTCGCCGGAGAAGCCGTTGCGAAGCCAGCGAGCGAAAGATTCTTCGTGCGGCGGCGATTTGACAGGCGAAATCCCAGCCAGCGAGAATCCAAGACGTTGGGCTTCCGCTTTGATCCGAAGCGACAGCTCCGCCACGCTCAAGATGGTATCAGCCGGATTGTTAGAAGATGGTTGCATGACCAGCGGTCATTCAGATGGCGAACAAACGGTGCCATCCGCGAGGCAGCGCAAGGGGCATCGCCGTTTTTTTTGATTAATGATAGGAAAGTTTGTCGTCCGGATCGTCTTTCCTATCCAGCAGCGGTTTGCGTCCGGCAAACCCTTCCTCGATCCGGTGCCAGAAATTGACATTCGGTTCGCCGAGCTGCCAGCAAAGAAAAACCACTTCGGTGCCCAGCATGCACGGAAAGTCGATCAGCCCTTGCTCGACTCCCTTGCATATGCAACCGTGGGCGTTGATCTCTTCGACCCAACCCTGAACCTGCCCGATGAGTTTGGCGACCTCCGCGTCTTGGCGCAACCGATCCATGAGATCGGGCGTGTCGGCATCGAGATGCTCTCTGCGGATCACGCTCTCGCTGGCCCCTTTTAAGCGCCGGATGTTTTCCAAAATTTGTTCGACCATCGGGCGCAGCTTGGGTAACAGAGCGTTGGCCTCATCGATTGTAAAAAGGCGAGCGAAATGAGCGGTTGGCGCCATCATTAAATCTAGCGTTTGCGCCTAGCAAGACTCAGCCGGCATCATAGCTTCATGCCGTTGCGGAGCTGTCGCAGTAACGCGATGTTATCTGAATGGCCGGTCATACACGCCGAAATGGCGCCACGGATCGGCCGGCCAAGCAGGTAAAAATCACCAAGGATGTCCAAGATCTTATGACGCGCAAATTCGTCAGGGTAGCGCAAATCGGTGTTGATGATCTTATCTTCGCCGACGATAATGCAGTTGTTGAGCTTGCCCCCGCCGACCAAGCCCATCGTTTGGAGTTTCTCAATGTCGCGCAGAAAGCCGAAAGTGCGGGCTGGAGCAATCTCCGCCTTGAAAAACTCGGGACCGGCGTATTGGTAGGTATGCGCTTGCTCGCCCACAGGCTCGGGGTAACGCAAAAAATAGTGAACCGAAAATAAGTCGGCCGGGGTGATGCTGATCGACTGCCCGTTCTTGGCGCGCACTTCGTAACGGCGATCGACAACGATCTCAGCGCACTCTTCCGCTTGTTCTTCAATACCAGCTTCTTCAATCGCCTGACAGAATTCGAGTGCCGAGCCATCCATGATCGGCACTTCACCCTGGACTTTGACGAGGAGATTGGTAATGCCATAGCTATGCAACACAGCTAAAAAATGTTCCACGGTTCCGATCGCAAAGCCATCCGATCGCAATGACGTGGCGTAACCCGTGGAGCCGACATAGTCGAGATGCGCCGGCAAGGTTACATCACCGGAAATGCCGGTGAACGCGATACCGCGATTGGCCGGCATTGGATGAAGAATCAGACCGGTTTTCACGCCCGAGTGCAGCCCCTGTCCGGAAAGCACCACGCTCTTTTTTAGGGTTTTTTGTTTGATCGTCGGCGACGCGACGGTGCGTTTCGGCGCCGCTAGAACCGTAGCGTTCGATGGCCGAGATCTCTTCGATCCGTTTTCCGGCTTCTTGGGAGCATCTGCCCCGGGCATTTCACCGAGCGCACGCTGCACCGTCAGCAAAAGCCCATCCAATGAAACCGGTTTTTCGATGAAGTCAAACGCGCCGAACTTGGTCGCGGTGACCGCCGTGTGAATATTGCCATGGCCGGAAACCATAACAACGTTGATATCCGGCTCCTGACTCTTGATTTCTTTAAGCAAACCGATGCCATCGACCTGGGGCATCCAAATATCAAGCAACACCAATTCCGGCTTCTCTTCTTTGATCAGTTCCAGCACACGGGTGCCGTCGGACGTATCCACGACTCGATACCCCTCGTCGGCCAAGACTTCGCGAACCGACTCGCGGACGCCGTCTTCGTCGTCGACGACCAAAATCGTCTTCTGCATGCTCAACTCTTCCACTGACCCTCCTAGTGATGTCTAAGAATGCGCAGCTTTCTGTACTATCGGCGCAACCCCTCCGGCTACTGAGACCGGAAACTCGATAGTAAAGCGTGTCCCCTTCGGATCGTTCGGCCATACCCGGATGTAGCCTCGATGATCTTCGATAATCTGACGCACAATCGTGAGGCCAAGCCCGGTCCCGTTCTCTTTGGTCGAAAAATAAGGCTCAAAGATCCTAGTCCGGATTTCCGGCGCCAAACCGCAGCCGTCATCCGTAATTTCCAGGGTCACCACGGCTCTGACTGGGTCATGACGCGTCGACAGCCTAACTTCGCCATTACCGCCCACCGCCGCCACCGCGTTATCCAAAAGGTTTAACAGCACGCGCTTGATCTGTTCCCGGTCGAGCTCGAGTGGCGGAATGATCGCGCCGTTAAACTGGAATTGTACACCGTCATGGCCCTCCTTGAACAGGAACAAGGCCTCCCGGACGATTTCGTTGAGATCACTCGACACCAGCTGTGCCGTTGGCAAGCGCGCAAATTGGGAGAACTCATTGACGAGTTTTTTCAGCTCATCGACCTGCTGGATAATCGTCGTCGTGCATTTGTCCAGGATTGCGCCGTCGCCTTGAAGCATTTTGGCGTAGCGCTTGCGCAGCCGCTCGGCCGAGAGCTGAATCGGCGTGAGTGGATTCTTGATTTCGTGGGCGATGCGCCGAGCGACCTCGCGCCATGCTTCCATCCGCTGTACTTTTTGAATCTGCGTGATGTCTTCGAGGAAAAGCATGACGCCTAGGATCGAGCCGTCGTCGTCACGCAAAGTGGCGGCGTTCACCATCAAAGTGCGCAGCCCGTTCGGTAGCGCCAGTCGAAGCTCCCGCTCGACGGTTTCGCGATCCATGACGCTGTCAACGATGCCGCGAATCTCTCTCAAGGTCTCGTCGTGAAAAACTTCCTGATAGCGTCTTCCCACCGCTCGTTCCGATGGCACTCCGAGGAATTGCTCCGCCGCCTTGTTCCAAGTCGTGATCTTGCCCGCCGGGTCCACCGACACCACGCCCGCACCGATGTTCGCAAGCAAGGTCTCGACCACTGTGCCGCGGCGCTCGAGTTCGAGCTTGATCTGCTTCAGATCACCGGTCATCTGATTGAACGATTGCATCAACACTCCAATTTCGTCATCGCGACCACCTTCGATTTGATAATCCCAGTTGCCCTGTGCCACCTCGTGGGTGCCTTCGGCGAGTTTCTGGATCGGCACGGTAATGCCTCGGGACAGATAGATGCCGCACCAGGTCGCGGCGAAGATGATCACCAGCGTGATCAACAGCATCGTAAGCAGGTAACTGTTCTTGACCGGGGTCTTGAGAAACGTCAGGTACTTGTATTGTTCGTAGGACTGCGAGATCTGCACGGCGCGCTTGGAAATACTTTTCGGGACGTAGTAATCAACCACGACCACACCGCGAATCCGCTTGGCAGCATCGTAGAGCGGCACGCCGCCACGGATAACGTCGCCATCGCCGAGACCCTCCGTACGTGTGACCTCGAGCCCGCGCAAAGCGCGATTGAGGAACTCCTCGTCGGGTTGGATCACGCCCCCGGTCGGCACTCGTTGGCTGACTGCAACCATATGTGGCCGGCCGTCCGGAGAGAAGATCTCTACCGTCCCCAGGTTGTATTCGCGCTGCTTGTTTTGGACGAACTCCTTGAGCGCGCCGCCTTTTTGCGGATCAAGCAGCGCCTCCGCGGTAATCCGTTGGCTTAGCTGACGAGCGTAGAAAATCGCGTTGTTGGCGGAATTCTGATAATAGGTTTGGCCGATTTCGAGCGAACCCTGGAGCGCACTTTCGACTTGGGAGTCGAACCAGCGATCGAACGAACGCGTTAGCAATCCGCCGGCAATGGTGAATAACAAGACACTGGGCACCAAGGACAGCGAGACGAACGCCAAAACCAAGCGCACCTGCAGGCGTGATCCGAGGATACGCCGTTTGCGTTCGACGACGAGCTTGACCAAGTTCCGGACCACTAGGAAAACCAGCAGTCCGAGCAAAATAATATTGACGTTGATCAGCAGAAAAAACAGAACGTTGCTGCCCGTCGATGGTTCGGGCGAAAGATCGGGTAGCTGGACTTCGAAATAGAGCAACGCCGCAACCATCAGCGCGGTAACAAGGATAACAATTCCCTCGCGCTTGCGGCGTTTGATTTCCTCGCGCTTGAGGACCTCCTCTACAGACCTGGCGGGATTGGTAAGCTCCATTAGCTATGCCAGCCTAAGCGGAAACATAGCACCGACAGCAACTCGAGAATCATGCAATGCATGCTGACCTTTATCGAAGCGTGGCGAGGTTCTTTACTTGTTCCTTCGTTCGGTCACTAAAACGAAGCCAACTGTCTGAAATCTAAGATGAAGTTTACCTTTTAAAGAAGTAAACGACAAGTGAAAGAATCACGCTGACGAGGATACTGGTGGTAATCGGAAAATAGAAGGTAAACCGTCCTCGCCGAATAATGATATCGCCGGGTAAATTGCCAATCCAGGGCAGCTTACCGGCGAACGAAAGAACCAGCCCGATCACTAGCAGAATTAGGCCGAGAAAGATTAACGCTTTACCCAGGTCCGACATAACGCAATTCCCTAAAGACCGGGCGAAGGTCGCACGTTTTCTGGCGTTTCACGCTCAGAAGAGCGATGGCTGTTTCTTGGCTCCGCCGCATGCGTTTTGGTCGCGTCCAAAGTGGCCGAATGCCAGAGGAGTTGCGACCCGGCCCCGCGGCGTGCGCTGAATAAACCCGGCTTGAATCAAGTAAGGCTCGTAGACGTCTTCAATGGTATCCTTTTCTTCGCCAATGGCTGCGGCCAAGGTTTCTACACCGACCGGACCGCCGGCGAATTTATCAATCAACGTCAGGAGCAGCATGGTATCCATCTTGTCCAAGCCGAGCCGATCGACTTCGAGCATCTGCAGCGCCTCGTCGGTCACCGCTTTGGTGATCGTGCCATTGCTCTTGACTTGGGCGAAATCGCGCACCCGGCGCAGCAGCCGATTCGCGATGCGCGGCGTGCCACGCGCACGGGCTGCAATCTCCGCAATGCCCTCGCTTTCTTGGGGCACGCTGAGGATCGCCGCTGACCGTTTGAGAATCCGCGTAAGGGCCGTATTGTTGTAAAAGTCCAGCCGGTGGATGTGGCCGAAGCGATCGCGCAAAGGCGACGTCAACAGACCTGAGCGCGTGGTGGCACCGATTAACGTAAACCGTTTCAAATCCAATTTGATCGAGCGGGCCGACGGCCCTTGACCGATCATGATGTCGATCTGGTAGTCCTCCATGGCCGGATACAGCACTTCTTCGACCACATGGTTCAACCGATGAATCTCGTCGATAAAAAGGATGTCTCCTTGTTCGAGATTCGTCAGCAGCGCCGCCAGGTCGCCGGGGCGCTCCACCACCGGCCCGGAGGTCGCCTTGATATTGACGCCCATTTCGCGCGCAATGATATAGGCCAGCGAGGTCTTCCCCAGACCCGGAGGTCCGTGAAATAGAATATGATCGAGAACATCGCCTCGCGCACGCGCGGCGGCGATCGCCACTTGAAGATTTGCCTTCACCTGCTCCTGGCCGACGTACTCGTCGAAGCCGCGCGGGCGAAGATTGACCTCATAGCTTAGATCTTCATCGGTTTTCTTACCGCTCAGCATCGAGATTGAACTCAGGCAGCGTCCTGATCTTTATGGACTCATGCGGCGGAGGGTTTCTTTCAAGACGTTTTCCAGGGAATGCTCGCCTCTTTTGAGCACCTCGCGAACCACCTTTTCCGCCTCAGGTCTTTTATAGCCTAGATTGACCAGCGCTGAAACCGCATCGGGCAGCAGTTCGGAGTCCCCGTCGCCTCTGGCACTCTCCGCGCCGGCTGGCGCCGCGATCGTAACCAACTTGTCTTTGAGTTCGACGAGCATGCGCTCAGCAAGCTTTCGGCCAACCCCGGGGATTGCCACCAGACGCGCTTGATCGCCGTCCTTGAGTGCCCGCGAAAGTTCACGCGCCGGAATGCCCGACAAGATATTTACCGCCAGTCTAGGGCCGATACCCGAGACCCCGAGAAGCAGCAAAAAGAGCTGCTTCTCGGCCCGATCCTCAAAACCGAAAAGCTGCAGTGCGTCCTCGCGCACATGAGTGTAGATCTCGAGGCTCACGACGGAGCCGACCTCAGGCAGGCGATAGAAAACGTTGAGCGGTATGAAAACTTGATAGCCGATGCCGGCGACGTCGATTACGACTTCGCCGGGAACTTTATGCGCCAGGGTTCCGCTAATATGAGCGATCACGTCCGGAATTAGATTGGAGCTATGATGGTATGGTGCCGAATCGAATTAACGTTTCGCGGCGAGCTCAAGGCAATCGCGCCAGCTTTTCCTCTGCAAGTGTCCGTTCACGGGCTGAACCAGGCGCGCTCCAAACGCGCACCGGTGAATGTGGCAGATCGCTGCCGCCAATGCATCGGCGGCATCGGCACGCATGGCGCCGCGCAGGCACAGCAATGCACCTACCATCTTTTGCACCTGCTCTTTGGTCGCACGCCCATATCCAACCACCGCGACTTTGATTTCCGCGGCCGAGTATTCAGCGACGCCCAGTTGATGTTCCGCTGCTGCCAGTAGAGCGACACCGCGCGCCTGTCCGAGCTTCAAGGCACTCTGCACGTTGCGTGACAAAAATACTTTCTCTAGGCTCACCGCGGTGGGATGATAATGCTCGATGATCTCGTGGAGGCCGCGATAAATTTGGCTCAGGCGCTCGGCTAAGCCAGCCGATGGCGAAGTTCCGATCACGCCGTGAGATTGGTAGTGCAGCCGACGGTCTTCGACCTCGACCAGGCCCCACCCGGTTGCGAGAGAGCCGGGATCGATGCCGAGAATAGTTTCGCGCTGAAGCCTGGCGCTGCTCCTCGGCGTCGGCGCCACTTGCTTAACTCGCCTTCTCCATCAGTTCGGTCGGAATAGTGAAATTCGCCGATACGCTTTGCACGTCATCATGGTCTTCCAGCTCTTCGGTAAGTTTCAAGATCTGTTCGACATGCTTGGCGTCGACATCGACGGTACTTTTCGGGACGAGCGTCACCTGCGCGCTCGCCACTGGGATTTTTTCCTGATCGAGACGGTCCTTGACAGCGCTGAAGGCGTCTGGTGAGCTCACTACTTCAAAAACTTCGTCGTCTTCCCGGACATCGTCGGCGCCGGCGTCGAGAACGATTCCCATCAATCGCTCTTCGTCCACTTTCGATTTCTCAATCGTGATTAAACCCTTATTGTCGAAGATCCAGGAGACACTACCGGTCTCGGCCAAATTGCCGCCGTGTTTGGTGAACAGTCGACGAATTTCCGAGACGGTGCGATTCTTGTTATCAGTTAGCACCTGCGCGATGATCGCCGCCCCGCCAGGCCCGTAACCTTCGTATTGCACCTCTTCGTAGCTCACGCCTTCCAACTCTCCGGTGCCTTTCTTGATAGCGCGGTCGATATTGTCGCTCGGCATGCTGTTGTTACGAGCCGCGAGCACGGCCGTGCGCAAGCGCGGGTTGGCATTGATATCACCGCCGCCCATCCGCGCCGCCACGGTGATTTCTTTGATAAGCTTGGTGAAAATCTTACCCCGCTTGGCGTCCTTCGCCGCCTTCTTGTGCTTGATCGTGCTCCATTTCGAATGACCCGACATAAATAACCTTCCCGTCGATTCGCTGGTAACCTAACACAATCACTCTGCTGGGTAAACCACAACGAACGGACGAAAGTTGGTGATGCCCTTCAAGTGGTCACCTGGCAAACGCGCGTAATCATATCGTGCTCCCGGGACTGCCTTTTTCCCGAGCTCGCCCGAAGTTAACATTTAGCCGGTAATTTACTTTTTTCTCGACGCGTTTTTCGTTATACTCCGGCGGCCATGCACGGTGTCATGAAAAAAAGCTTGTTGCACATCGGCTCTAACATCGCGGCTCGTTATCGGCACGCGGTTTTCTTTTTTTCGTTGGCGCTCGCGCTGGTGCTCGGATGTTCGGTGCCGCCGGCCAAAGTCCGCGTGCCGCCGCCGCACGATCGGCTAAGCCAGATCGGCATCGCTTCGTGGTATGGCCCGGGCTTTCACGGCAAGGCCACGGCGAGCGGAGCGATTTACGATCAAAACCAGCTCACTGCGGCCCATCAAACCCTGCCGCTCGGAACCCACGTTATGGTAACCAGTCTGGAAAATGGCAGCGCTACCGAGGTCACGATCAACGACCGCGGGCCGTTCGCCAAGGGACGGATTATCGATCTTTCCTACGCGGCGGCTCAGGCGATCGATATGATCGGCCCCGGCACCGCCTTGGTCCGCGTCGACGTGTTGCACAGTCCGGTCAAGCTGCAGACTATCCGCACGGCACTCGATTACACGTTACAGCTCGGCTCGTTCACCCAACTGGAAAATGCCCGACAATTGCGCGACCGCCTCGAACCGTCTTTTCCCGGCGTGATCATCGCTCCCCTGCACTCCGGCGATGCCACCTACTACCGAGTGCATCTGGGAACATTTGCAAACCGCACCGACGCGGAACAGCGAGCGCGTCAGGTTAGCCAATCCGGCTACTCGGTCATCATCATAGAAAAGTGAGAGTCGCTGCGGCGAACGCTCGCAGGTAGCGCAAGTCGAAAGCAACTGTCCTGGACGGTCTTTCGGGACGCGCTCAGTTCTCGCCGGTCAGCAGGTAACGCGCTCCTTCCTTTTTCACCCGTCCTTCCCGAATGAGCTTTTCCAAGTGGGCCTGTACGGAAAACTCGGCCACGCGCTGCAGCGCCGCCGAAACGTCGACGTAGATCATCTGGGTAATGTCGCCGATGCTGTTCCGCCCGCTTTGCAGCGCGGCAATCACCTGCTGCTCGCGCTCCAAGCGATGGTTTATATATTCACGAATCTTCGCTTCAGGCTTGCCGATTAGCGGGCCGTGGCCGGGCAAGATCAAGCTGATGTCGAAGCCGAGCAAGCGTTCGAGGGTCCTCATGTAATCGGTCATGTTGCCGTCCGGCGGGTGGATCACCGCCGTGCCGTAACCGAGAATGTTATCGCCACTAAACAAGACCTTGTCGCCGCCTTCGTAGAAGCAGCAGTGGCCGGATTCATGCCCGGGCGTGTGCAGCACGTGCAGTTCGCCGCCGCCGAAGGCGATACGATCGTTATCGTCGTACTGAAAATCCTCGCCGCCGAGATAACCCCGTCTTGAGCGGTGAATCCCCAGCTTGGCGCCGCAGCGCTTGCGCAAGGCCAACGCCCCGGCGCAATGGTCGCTATGGATATGCGTGAGCAGGATCTTCTCGATCTTCTTCGCACCTATCGCCTCAACCTGCTCGATGATGCCGTCCAGATTTGGGTCCGCGCTCAGTGCCACATCGATAACCACTGCGCTGTCCTTGCCGACAATATACTGATTGGTTCCCTGCAGCGTCATGATCCCGGGATTGTCAGCGGTGAATTTTCCGATAAAGGCGGGGGTCGTCATACTCACGGGCCTTTCGGCGGCTTGGATGCTTCGACGGATAAATTGCTGCCCGGTTAAAAGCGCCATGGAGAATTTCCCGAGCACCGCGAACGCAGCTCTTCGTGTTAACATGGATGCCTATCTTACAGGAGGGCGAGCCCCACCGCGAAGGCCACGAAGAGCGCGACATTTCGGACTCTAAATTATTTCAAAACCTTCGTGTCCTTAATGCGTTCGTGGTGCAATCTTTCTTCTCTGGCTGGCACTCGCGCCCGGCCGTTCCGCCGCTAATTTTGCAGCAACTGCCGCAAGACGTATTCCAGAATTCCGCCGTGACGATAGTAATCCAGCTCCGCCGGCGTATCGATGCGGCAGATCACTTTGAACTCGGTGGTCTTGCCGTTGTCGGCCGTGGCTTTCACGGTTAGCTCCTGCCGCAGTTTGAGCCCCGGGCCGATGCCGAGAATATCGAACTTTTCAAAGCCTGTCAGATTATGCGTTTTGAGATTCTCTCCGGGCTTGAAAACCAACGGTACGATTCCCATGCCGATCAGATTGCTCCGATGGATGCGCTCGAAGCTCTCCGCAATAGCGGCTTTAATTCCCAACAGGCGCGGTCCTTTAGCGGCCCAGTCGCGCGACGAACCCGTGCCGTATTCCTTGCCGGCAATGACGATCAGCGGCGTTCCTTCCTTCTGGTATTGCATCGCGGCATCATAAATCGACAGCTGCTTCTTGTCCGGTAGATGCACCGTGACGCCACCCTCGGTGCCCGGCGCCAGCAAGTTCCTGAGCCGGATGTTGGCGAAGGTGCCGCGCATCATCACTTCATGATTGCCGCGCCGCGCACCGTACTGATTGTAATCCTTCGGCAGCACGTCGTTGTTGGTCAAGTACCGCGCCGCCGGCCCATTTCTCTCGATAGCGCCCGCCGGCGAGATATGGTCGGTCGTCACCGAGTCACCGAGCAGCGCGAGAACGCGCGCACCCGTGATCGGTTTGGGCTCCACCGGAGTCTTGGTCATATCCTCAAAATAGGGCGCATGGCGCACGTAGGTCGACTGCGGATCCCACTGAAACAACTCACCGCGCGGTACGGGCATTTTCTGCCAATGCTCATCCCCTTCCGTGGCTTGGCTGTATTCCTTTTTGAACATCTCCTGACGCACCGACCGGCGCATGGTTTCGTTGACTTCCTGGGGCGACGGCCAGAGGTCTTTCAGGTAGACCGGTTTGCCTTGCGCATCGCTTCCGAGCGGATCGCTATAAAGGTCCATATTCATGCTACCCGCCAAGGCGTAAGCGACGACCAGCGGCGGCGAAGCCAAATAATTGGCGCGCACCTGAGCGTGAATGCGCCCTTCGAAATTGCGATTTCCCGACAGCACCGCAACCGCAACCAGATCGCCTTCCTGAATTGCGCTGGCGACCGGGTCCGGGAGCGGGCCGCTGTTGCCGATGCAGGTCGTGCATCCGTAACCGACGAGGTGAAAGCCGATCTTTTCCAAGTAAGGCAGCAAGCCGCTATCCTTTAAATACTCGGTAACGACTTTCGAGCCCGGCGCCAGGCTGGTCTTGACCCAGGGTTTGCTCTTCAAGCCCTTTTCGACCGCTTTCTTGGCCAACAAACCCGCGCCGATCAGCACAGAAGGATTGGAGGTATTGGTGCAGCTTGTGATCGCGGAAATGACCACCGAGCCGTGACCGAGTTGAAACTGATCGCCGTTCATCTGCACCGTGACAGTCTTACTGGCGTCGCCGCTCTTCATCAGAGACGGCAACGCTTCGTTGAATGCTTTTTTGCTCTGGGTGAGAGGCACGCGATCCTGGGGCCGCCGCGGTCCCGCCAGACTCGGCACTACCGTCGCCAGATCTAGTTCGAGGGTATCCGTAAACATCGGATCGGGCGACGCGTCCGTGCGGAACATTCCCTGCTCTTTGGCGTACGCCTCGACCAACTCGATCTGGTGCGGGTCGCGCCCGGTCAAGTTCAGGTAGCGCAGCGTTTCTTCGTCTACCGGGAAATAACCGATCGTGGCGCCGTATTCGGGCCCCATGTTGCCGATCGTCGCGCGGTCCGCCAGACTCAAAGTTGAAAGACCGGGCCCGTAGAACTCGACGAATTTTTCCACGACGCCTTTTTTGCGCAGCATCTGCACCACCGTCAGAACCAGATCTGTGGCGGTGGCGCCTTCCGGCAACCTGCCGTACAACTTGAAGCCGATGACCTCGGGAGTCACCATGATGATCGGCTGGCCGAGCAGCGCCGCCTCCGCCTCGATCCCGCCGACGCCCCACCCGACGACGCCCAACCCATTGATCATGGTTGTGTGCGAATCCATGCCGACAACAGTATCGGGATAAGCGACTTGACCGCCCTGTTTTTTGGCACGGAACACCACCGGCGCCAGGTACTCCAAATTGACCTGGTGGCAGATCCCGGTATCCGGCGGAATGAGCCGGAAGTTGTCGAACGCCGTCTGTCCCCAGCGGAGGAATGCATAGCGCTCGACGTTGCGCTCGAACTCGATTTCAGAATTTTTTCGAAATGCATCGGGCGAGCCGAAATAGTCGACCTGGACGGAGTGATCGATAACCAAATCCACCGGCGCGAGCGGATTGATCTTCTTCGGATCGCCGCCCAGCCGCTTCATCGCTTCGCGCATCGCTGCCAGATCGACAACCGCAGGTACGCCGGTTAAGTCCTGCATCAACACCCGCGCCGGCATGAACGCGATTTCTTTGTTCTGCTTCGCTTTTGGATCCCAATTGGCCAACGCCTCGATATCGGCCTTGTTCACGTGATGATTGTCCTCCTGGCGCAGCAAGTTCTCCAAGAGAACTTTCAATGAGATCGGCAGCCGCGGGACGTTCTTGAAGCCGGCCTTCTCCAGCTGATCGAGTCGAAAGATGTCGTAAGCTTCGCCTCCGACCTTGAGCGCTTTGCGCGCGCCGAAACTATCCAGATATTTCTGCACCATTAGGCACTCCTTACGGTTGGTAAAAGCTGCTAGGGGAAGTTGCCCTATTTTTTAGCTAGGGTAGCGAGATAAAGCAAACGCTCAGCCAGTGCACAACTTGACAAACTCACGCCACAACAACACAATCGAAACCGCCTGCAAAAAAGGGCCCCGCTCACCCAAGTTGTGTACTAGTCGCCTAGCGGCCAAGACAAATCGAAAGGAAAAACATCTATGACGACCCTGAGGAGACTTCTTTTATTCAGCTTTTTAGAATCGCGATTCTTTCGAGCAATCCCGCCATTGCGCAAATGACTCGAATCAACGTCGGCTACAGCGCCATCAGCGGTGATCGATGCGGGCGTGGGTTGCCAAAGATGCTGGGATCTTTGAAAAAAATGGACTCGACGTCCAACTCGTTTTCTTCACCGGCGGCACCACGGCGGTTATGGCTCAGTTGACTGTTTGTTGAAGGATCTAATAGTTTGCAAGTGGAAAACCCGCAGGTTTTTAAGAAGATTTAGAGGTGTGTCACCACTAGCAAATGGAGATCATCTATGCCCATCGCAAAAATACACGGCGTGAATCTCAACTACAAAATTATCGGCGACGCCGGCCCCTGGGTCGCACTCTCACCGGGCGGCCGAAGGGACATGAGCGGGATCGAACTTCAGGCCAAGGCTCTCGCCGATCTCAAGCATCGGGTGGTCATTTTCGATCGGCGCAACTGTGGCGCCTCTGATGTCGTCATCGACGGCACGCAGTCGGAATACGAAATCTGGGCGGACGATATTCACGAGCTGCTCTCGCAACTCGGCGCCCTGCCTGCTTTCGTCGGCGGCAGCT
>DATBMR010000038.1:0-3288 GCA_036554745.1 Binatia bacterium | reverse complement strand
CAATTCGCCGGACGGCTGCCGCGTGAATTATCGGGCGGGCAGCGACAGCGTGTCGGCGTGGCGCGGGCGCTGGCGGCGGACCCCCCGATGATCCTGCTCGACGAGCCTTTCGGCGCGCTGGATCCAATCACCCGGCGCGAGATTCAACGCGAGTTCAAGACGCTCCAGCGGGAGCTAAAAAAGACTTCGGTCTTCGTTACTCATGATATCGCCGAAGCCTTTTTTCTCGGCAGCCGGATCGGCTTGCTCAAGGACGGCGAAATGGTTGTGCTCGGTGCGCCGGAAGATCTACTGCAGTCCCAACATCCCGAAGCCCGCGCGTTTACCGAGGGCGTTGCCAACCGCCAGATTGGGGAGAACCGGCCGCGATCATGAATTTCGGCGAGTTTGTGGCGCGCCACGGCGGCGAGATCCTTGAATTGACATTCGAGCATCTGATTCTGGTCATTGTCGCCACTGGACTCGCCATTCTGATCGGCGTTCCGCTCGGCGTTGTGCTGACGCGCAAGCCCGGCCTGAGCAAAGCGGTGCTCGGCTTTGCGAATGTCATGCAAACGGTGCCGAGCCTGGCACTGTTCGGGTTTTTGATTCCGCTCAACATTTATTTGTTTGACGTTAGAATCTTTGGCGGCATCGGCGCACGGACGGCGGTCGTGGCGCTCGTCCTCTATGCGCTATTGCCGATTATTCGCAACACGTTCACCGGCATCAGCTCCGTCGATCCGGCGATTCGCGATGCGGGCCGCGGCATGGGGATGACCGATCGTCAATTGCTCTTCCAAGTGGAGCTGCCGCTGGCGCTCGGCGTGATCATCGCTGGCGTCCGCGTCGCCACCGTTATTTCTGTCGGTACGGCGACCATCGCCGCAGCGATCGACGCCGGCGGGCTCGGCCGTTATATCTTTCGCGGTCTCAGAGCCAACGATAATGCGCTGATTCTAGCCGGCGCTCTGCCGGCGGCGCTGATCGCCTTGAGCGCCGATCTCGCGCTCGGTTATGTCGAGCGCGCATTTCAGTTCGGCGGCCGATTCAAGGTCAAATCCAAAAAACTTCTTTGGTCGAGCGCGGTTGTGCTGTTGCTCGTCGCCGGCACGGCTTATCTGTTCATGAGCCGCGGTGCAGGGCGGATTGCGGTGGGCTCGAAGGATTTTACCGAACAACTGATTCTCGGCGAGATTGTCGCTCAAATGATCGAAGCAAAAAGCGGTTTGGCAGTCGAGCGGCGTTTCGATCTCGGCGGCAATCTCGCGCACGAAGCATTGCTCGCTGGCGAAATCGACGTGTACGTCGAATACACCGGAACCGCATGGCTGGCGATCCTAAGAGCCGAGCCGCTGAAAGATCCGCTGGATGTGTACCGCCGGGTGAAAGCGGCGTATGCAGACCGATTCAATCTCGTTTGGACCGACCCGCTTGGCTTCAACAACACCTTCGCGATCCTGGTCAGAAGCGAGGACGCCGCAAGGCTCGGCTTAAGCACGGTAAGCGATGCCGCGCGAGTGGCGGCGCAATGGCGCGCCGGTTTTGGCCAGGATTTCATGTCGCGCGCCGATGGTTATCCGGGTTTTGCCCGCGTCTACGGATTGCGCTTTCAGGAAATCCGCGAAATGGATCTGTCATTGACTTATCGGGCGTTGGCGGAAAGGCAAGTCGATCTGATCGCCGGCAATTCCACGGATGGATTGATCTCGCGTTATAAGCTCGTGCAGCTCGAGGACGATCGTCATTATTTCCCCCCCTACGACGCTGTTCCGGTGGTGCGCCGGGCAACGCTGGAAGAGCACCCGGAGCTGCGCGCAACCTTAGCGCAGCTCAACGGCGTTCTGAACGTCGAGGCAATGCGCCAGCTCAATTACGCAGTGGATGGCGAAAAGCGCGCGCCGGCGGACGTGGCTCGTGAGTTTTTAAAAGATAAAAAAATGGTCCCCTGAGCGATGCGGCAAAGCGAGTTCTAAGTCAGCGCCTGAGAAGTTTAATGTGCGGGGCGGCTCTTAAAATGACTCTGGGTGCGCTCAGAAATTCTCTGATTGGCTATTGCGGATCAACTGCGTATAGAAGCGCACCAGCCGCTCGTAGTCGTGTATGGAAATGCGTTCGTCAATGCCGTGATACCTCTTGGTGTCTTCCGGCCCAACGCGAATCGGCAAAAAGCGCAAAATATTTTTGGTCAAGGCAGCGTAATGGCGGGAATCGGTTGCGGCCACCAGCAGCGACGGCGCAACCACTACGTCGGGGACCGTTTCATGAATCGTGCGTTGGATCAGCGTGAAGCTCGGACTCGCGGCATCGGAAACCAGCGACGCTTCCATTTGGAGCGGCAGCAGAGTGATTTTAATATTCGGGTCATTGACCACCCGGCGCACGTTCGCGACGGCAGAGGCGATCGTGTCGCCGGGCAAGAGGCGCAGGTTGATGATGGCGGCAGCGCTGGTCGGCAAAACGTTTTCCATGACTCCGGCGTGAAAAAGGGTTGGAGCCAGCGTTGTCCGGATCGCCGCATTGGTTGGCGGCGACTGAGCCATCTGTTTTTCGACGAGCGGCCCGAAAAGCCAAAGATTGGCGAGCACCAACCGGTTGTGCCAATTCATTTCCGGTCCCAAGAATTCGAGCATTTGACGCGTCGGGCTGCTGAGGCGCGCTGGCAATGGCGTGGTCTCAAGTCTGTGTAACACCCGACTGATGATCCCGATGGCCGTCTCGGTGGGCGGAATCGAACTGTGACCGCCGGAAGTCTCCACCGCAAGGCGCAGACTTAGGTAGCCCTTTTCGGCGATGCCGATCAGCGCTACCGGCGAGGCCACCCCGGGGATAATGCCGTCAAGAATGTTGAGACCTTCGTCAAGCACGAACTCGAAAGTCACGCCGCGTGAGCGCAACAGTTCCGCGATCTGGGCGGCGCCGCGATCGCCACCCACCTCCTCGTCGTGCCCGAAGGCCAAATAAAGCGTTCGCTTTGGGATGAAGCGGTCGCGCAACAGATGTTCCACCGCTTCAAGTATCGCCATCAAACTTGACTTGTCGTCCATGGTGCCGCGGCCCCAGACGTAGCCATCGGCGACTGCGCCGGCAAACGGGGGATGGCGCCAGCCTTTGTCCGCCGCCGTGACGACGTCAAGATGTGCCATCAACAGAATGGGTTTGAGCGTAGGCTCCTGACCGGACCACGTATAGAGCAGGCTCTGACCGCCGATAACTTCTTTTTCGAGGCTGCCCGCGATATGCGGAAAGCTGTCGCCGAGAAACCGATGGAAGCGCGCGAACTCTTCGCTCTCCGCCGCCATCGGGTTC
>DATBMR010000198.1:0-10908 GCA_036554745.1 Binatia bacterium | reverse complement strand
CTGCTGGTACGATCGCATGCCTACGATACCGGACCATCGGCCGAACTGTCCGATGATTATGTGGAAAAAGCCCGCCCGATCGTTCGAACCAGGCTTGCTCAAGCCGGAATCAGATTGGCCTGGTTGCTGAATCGCGCGCTGAAATAGAATCGGAGCTGTGAACATTTTGAAGGTAGATCAGCTCGAAAATAAGCTCGCCGAGACGAATGCTCATTCTGTCCTTGCACCCCATACGCCTTGCTCGTTAAGAAGAAATGCTGCGCTAAGGCCGTGGTTTTCCCTCGACATAGAAAACCGGCTCTTATAATGTAAGCCGTTACCGTGTCGGTGCCTGCTCGCTACTTTATTTCAGGAGACTTGAATGATGAAAAAAATCATCCTGTCAATCCTTTCGTCGTTGCTGATCGGCATCTTGTTGCTACCCGACCCATTGGCATTCGCCCTCGAAACAGTCAACGTCACGCTGCCCTCTAAATCGTTTCAGTTCATTCTCTTTCCGCTCGCCAAAGAACGCGGTTACATGAAGGAAGAGGGGATCGATCTCAACGTCGTCGTCATGGCCTCGACTCCCGGGCTCCAAGCCGTAATCGCCGGAGGAATGGATTTCACCGGTTCGGGGAGCAGCGCCCTAGTCGCCGTGACTCAAGGAAATGCTCCGCTCAAAACCGTGCTGGCGGTCAACGATCAGGTGCTACAATGGCTGATGGTAAGACCCCAGTACAACGCTTTCAAAGAATTGAAGAATAAAAAAGTCGCTGTGACCGGCGTTGCTGCAGTGGCGACGTTCATGTTGAAAAAGGTTGCGTCAAAGTATGGTCTCGACGGCAACAAGGACTTGACCTTTCTCGCGCTGCCGCCCGGGCAGCGCTTGGCAGCGCTGCAAACGGGGACTGTGGATGCCGGTCTGCTCACTTCGGAAGAACGCTTCGCCGCCCTCGATCAAGGGATGAAGGAGCTCTTGTATCTGGGCAAGGAAGTCAAAAATTCATGGGGCACGGTGGCAACCAACGACAAGTTCATCAAAGAGAAGCCCAAAGTGATGCACGGATTCATGCGCGCTGCTCTCAAGGCCCTGCGCCTGATCAAGCAGAACCGCGAAGTGGCGATCGGTACGATGATGAAGTTTTCCGAGTTGAACAGGGATCTGGCGGAGCGCACCTACGACGGTATGATTCAAACCTTCACCACCAACGGCGTGGTCGATGAGGAAACGCAGAAAAACGATCTCGAGATCGTTCGCGAGGTGCTCAACGTCTCAACGAAAGTTCCCATCGAGCGCGCCTACGATTTCAGCTTCGCAAAGAAAGCGGACCTCGAGCTGACGCAAGCTGGCTGGAAGCCTTAGAATCGAGCGGGTGAACCTTGCGATCGGCTGCGCTCCCGGATTTTACGAGGAGAAAGTTGCCGAACCTTCCGCGAGCACCGAAGGGAAGCGGGGGCGCTTCGAGCCAGCGGCCGCGCGAACACAAAAATATGAAGTGCAGCACGGAAAGAATTCTCACGACCCACGTCGGCAGCCTGACGCGCCCGGCGGAAATTATCGACGCCATGCGCGCCAGGGTAAACCAAGAGCCCTACGATCGGGAAAGCTTTGCCGCCAGTTTGCGCAAAGGTGTAGCGGAGGTCGTGCGCAGGCAGGCCGAAGTTGGCATCGACATCGTCAGCGACGGAGAGTTCGGCAAGTCGGGCTTCGCGGCTTACATCAATGAACGGCTTGGTGGATTTGAGCGGCGGCCCGGCAATCCGGGCGAGTCGGGCGTGTCGCGAGGGAAGGATCGCCGGGACTTCGCCGATTTCTACCGCGATTATGACCGTCTGACGCAATCGCACCGTCCGGCGAGCGTGAAATGGGTTTGCACGGGGCCGATCACCTATGACTCGACTCTGCTGCAGATCGATATCGCCAACTTAAAAGCAGCGCTCGCGAACGTGAGCGTGGAAGAAGCATTCCTGCCGGTGGCCGCGCCGATTACGGTGGAGACCGACCGCCAGAACGAGTACTACCCGAATCAGGAAGCCTACCTTTACGCGATCGCGGAGGCGCTCAAGCAAGAGTACAAAGCGATTGTCGCCGCCGGCTTTGTGGTCCAGCTGGACGATCCATGGATAACCGCGCGTTGGGACCAATTGCTGCCCAATATCGACTTAAAAGAATTTCAGAAATTTTGTGAAACGCGGATCGAGGCGACCAATTACGCGCTGGCGGACATTCCACGAGATCGCATCCGCTATCACATCTGCTGGGGCAGCTGGCATGGGCCGCACAGCACGGACATCCCGATCAAGCACATCCAGCCACTCTTCCTGAAGGTCAAGGCCGCCGCCTATCTGTTCGAAGCGGCGAACGTGCGGCATGAGCATGAATGGACAGTGTGGCAGGACGTCAAGCCGCCGGAGGGAACGCTGCTCATTCCCGGCGTCGTCACCCATGCGACCAACTTGATCGAGCATCCCGAGCTGGTGGCGCAGCGCCTCGTGCGGCTTGCCAAACTCGTCGGACGGGAAAATGTGCTTGCCGGCACCGACTGCGGCTTTTCCCAAGGGCCCTTCAGCGCCAAGGTGCATCCGTCAATCCAGTGGGCGAAGCTCAAAGCGTTGGTCGAGGGGGCGGCATTAGCGAGCAAAGAGCTGTGGCCGTGAGGCTGCGCCGGCATAAAGATCGCATCGCGGGCAAAGTTCGCCAAAGGCGCCAAGATGAAATATGACAAGAACGGGGCCAGGAGCGACGCGTTCGCGAGCTTAGCGCCCTTGGCGCGATAAATTTTCTTGAACTGCTTCGGTGCAGCATATCCAGACTGGAATCTAAGTTCGGCTATGCCCACCCTAACAACGTAACAATTCGCATGACAGAAGCACTTGGCTGAAAGTGAGAGGAGAACTTCGTTGAAGCAGAAATATTTTGATTGCCACTTTCATATTATCGACAAGAACTTTCCCGTCGTGCCCAACCAGGGATATATGCCCGACGCGTTTACCAGCGAGGATTATCTAGCGCGCGTGAAAAAGATCGAACTCTGCGGTGGCGCGGTGGTGTCCGGTTCATTCCAGGCTTTCGATCAGTCTTATCTGTTCCATGCTTTGAAGGTGCTCGGCCCTACGTTTGTCGGAGTTACCCAGGTGCCGCAGACTGTTTCCGATCAGGAGTTGCAGGAGCTCAATCGCGCGGGCGTGCGCGCGGTCCGGTTCAACGTCAAACGCGGCGGCTCGGAAGATATTCGTCATCTGGAAAACTTTGCGCGGCGGATTCACCAACTGGTCGGCTGGCACACCGAGTTGTACGTCGATTCGACGGAGCTTCCCGATCTTTATGAGACACTGGTCTCGTTGCCGGCGGTCAGCATCGACCATCTCGGTCTCTCCAAGGCAGGTTTCCCAACGCTGCTCAAACTGGCGGAAAAGGGCGTGCGCGTAAAAGCCACCGGCTTTGGACGGATAGATTTCGATGTGCGCCCCGCACTCACCGATCTCTATGCGGCAAACCCGCGGGCGCTGATGTTTGGCACCGATCTGCCGTCCACCCGCGCGCCACGGCCCTATCAAGATGCGGATTACACGCTGGTTCTGGAGACGTTAGGAGCAGAAAAGGCGAGTAACGTGTTCTACAAAAATGCGGTGGAGTTCTATCGCCCAACTAAGGTGAGCTAAATCCACAGAGGAAGATTGTGTTGCGTCAAGTCTGAGACGGAAGACGAAGGGTACGCCGCCGCAGGCAGAAACGTACCCTTCGTTTCAGCTCACATGACCACAGTCTTAGTGAGAATAGCTGCTGCGGTCGAACTTGTCGTGTCCTTCCAGCTTCACCACTTGTTGTAAAGGCCGATCATCAGCCACGTCGGCACCCATTGGGCGATAAAATTGTCCCATTTGCCTTGCCCCGCGACTTGGAACAACAGTGAAGCTCCCATCGCCGCTATCGCTACCCCCAGATACGCGGATGAAGGTATTGCGGCTCTATATTCCTCAACCGATTTTGTGAAGTGTCTTCAGTTGTGCTCGGCTGATGTCCCATTGTTTGCTGATCATTTTCCATAGTCACCTCCTTCGAGCAAATAGTTTACTAGCGCGCTGCGATGGGCGAGATCCACGATAAAAGTTCTTCTGCTATTCGGGGAGTAAGGGGAGATTCTCCGCGCCGATAGCGCGAAACGACACGCGATTAGCCTTCTATTTGAACACGGGCGCGATGTCCGTTGTCGCAAAACCGGGAGTTTCCCCCGAGTAATCAGCGGAAAACGGATCAAGGCGCGCCGGTCAGACCACTGATATGCGAGTTGCCTTCTATTTTGCTTGTTCACATTCACGGGGTGGGAAATGCCTGTTCCCGACGCTGTCGCCATCGCAGTTCGCGAAGCATGTGAATATGTCGCGCATGCCGAAACGTCTGAAAAGCTGACGAATTATAGGATTAGGGCGGACGAGCGCGAACCACGCTCGAAGCGATCGAGCGCAGCGATATGGCTTCGTCGGTCCGGCACGCAATTGAGGAGGCGATCCGCCATATCTCTCTAACATTCTCTCTACTGCCGGTCCTCCAAATACTGTTGACACCTAAGTCGTCTTTCCGATAGGTCACTAAGCAAAGAAACGCTCACCGGAGGTGTCATGGAAAGACTTGCGGCGAAGTTGGTAATTGCTTCTATGGTTTTTTGGGCCGGGCAAGCCTTGGCGCAGGATTCCTTTTTTAACGGCAAAACGATGAGGATCATCGTCGGATTCTCGGCCGGCGGCGGCTATGACACCTACGCGAGGCTGATCGCTCGCCACATGACGAGACACATACCGGGCAATCCAACCATCGTCGTCGAAAACATGCCCGGCGCCGGCGGGTTGATCACCGCCAACCATCTCTATAAAGCGGCCAAGCCCGACGGGCTCACCATCGGTCATTTCATCGGCGGGTTGTTCTTATCGCAGCTTCTGGAAAAGCCGGGCATCGAGTACGACTCGCGCAAGTTCGAATACATCGGTGTGCCGACCCAGGATAATTACGTTACTGGACTATCCAAGAGCAGCGGCGTGGCCAGCATGCAGCAGTGGCTCGCCGCCAAGACGCCGTTGAAGATCGGCGGCATCGCGCCGGGAACAGCCACATCCGACATACCGCGGCTGCTGATCGCCACGCTCGGAGTTCCGGCACAAGTGGTCGATGGTTACAAGGGCACCGCCGACGTGCGGCTCGCGTTTAACAGCGGCGAGGTAGCTGGCCTCGCTAACGCATGGCAATCGTTCAAGTCGACCTGGCGTAAGGAGGTCGAGGCGAAGGATGTAATCGTCGTCGTGCAACACGTCAGCAAGCGCCATCCGGAGCTGCCCAATGTTCCGCTCGATGTGGAGTTCGCCAAGGACGCGCGGGCGCGCAAGCTTTTGGAAGTCGGAGCCCACAGCCTGGGGCCCACGGCCCGTCCATTCGTTCTGCCTCCGGGCACGCCCAAGGACCGAGTACAGACCTTGCGGAGCGCGTTTACCGCAACCATGAAGGATCCCCAGTTCCTGGCCGAGGCGAAGAAAGGGAATCTCGATATCGATCCCACAACCGGCGCTGAGCTCGACGAGAACGTCAGAAAAATCTTCGACCTGGACGCCGCCCTGGCCGCCCAGCTCAAGGAGATTTTTAAATAGCAGAGCGCTAATCTGGAATATGCGAGGCGTGGTTAGCCAGATACCACGTCGCCAACTCTTCGCGGCTCGGAAACCAGACATCCCGGCGTGATCGCGCGTACTCGACGAATTCACGGAGCGCGCCGATGCGATGTGGCTGCCCCATGACGTGAGGATGCAATCCTAGATTCATGATGCGGCCGGTTTCCGCGCCCTCGAGGTAAAGCTGGTCGAAACACGCTTTCAGCGTCTCGACGCCGCTCGATGCCGACATACCGCCGCGGGCGAATAGATTGAAATCGTTGATGTCGTTTGAATAAGGGACGCAGACGATCGGCCCGTGAACGGTTTTGATCAGATACGGCTGATCGTCATTCAGATAGTCGCAATAAGCGACTAACCCAAACTCTTTAAGGATGGCGGGTGTGTGCGGTGTCCCGCGAATGGCCGATGAGAGCCAGACTTTTGCCGGGCGCCCAACTACTTCCTGGAATTTGTCCAGAGTGCGTTTGATGACGGCGCGTTCAGCTTCCGGGTTGCCGGCGTAGTAGGTAAGCAAGTCATTTTGCGCCCAGTTGTGCGGTACCAGCTCCCAACCCCGCTCGTTGACTCCATCGATAACGCGGCGCCGCTCGACCATCATGATCCCGTTGACGGTGCAGGAAGGCTTAACGACGGCTTTGTCGAACATGTCGATAAGCCGCCAGACTCCCACTCGCTGGCCATACTCGCGCCACGTCCAGTTCGCGGTATCCCACACGTCTCCCGGCAACGCATGCGGAATCGTCATCGGACCGCCGGTAAACAACGGTTCCTTCTGCCCGGTCCGCGATTTTTCCCAGTATTCCAGGTTGATCGTAATGATAAGCGCTAGCCGTGCGCCGTCGGGAAAGCGCAGCGGCCGCCGATCGGGCAATGCGACATACTGGTAGTACGATGGTGATGCTTCGTCACTCATCTTGTGCTCCCTCCGCTTTTAAAACCAAATCTCCCGTCGCAGCCAAGCTATGTCAACAGTAAAAATCCGGCAAGTTTCTCGAATAAAAAGAAACGTAACGTGTCGCCGGTCTCGAAGGTTAGCTTTCTTTGACTTGATTGTAGCCGGAGTGATAGCTTGCGCTCACAGAACTTTTCAGCTCGACCCAATCAAGCCGACTAGAGTACGGAGGTCATCGTGAAAAAAATTTTGCACAGACTGTTAGCGATTGGTGCAATCGCCGTATTCGCAAGCTTCCCATTCAACGCGGAAGCTCAAAGCAAAAAAATCTCAGTTCAGCTCGCCTGGGTGGTCGGCGGGCTCCACGCAGGCTTTTTCGTGGCCAAAGAAAAGGGGTTCTACAGCACTAAAGGCTTGGACGTGACGATCAACCGCGGATTCGGCAGCGGCGACACCGCCAAAGTGGTTGCCACGGGAGCGGCCCAGTTCGGTGAAGTGAATGTGCCGACTGCAATTATCTCGCGCGGCAAGGACATTCCATTAACGATCGTCGGCGTGATCATCGGCAAAGCGCCCGAGAGCATCCTGTCATTTGCAGAGAAAGGAATCCGCAAACCCAAAGATGTCGAGGGCAAAACTTTCGCAGAGGCCTCCGGCGCGGCCATTATGGTTACCTGGCCCGCATTCGCCAAGCTCGCTGGAATCGATACCAACAAAGCCACTCACATTCCCGTGGAAGCTGCCGCCAAGCCGGCGGTGTTTTTCAGCGGCCAGGTTGACTGGGTTCCAGGCTTTCGGCCCGGCTTCGATGAACCGATCATTATCCGAGCAAGAAAGGAAAAGAAGAAACTTCACTTCATTCCTTGGGAAGACTTTGGCTGGAAAGTCTACGGCAACGGTCTCGTTACCCACAACGATCTGCTTAAGCGGGAGCCGAAAACGGTCGCTGATTTTGTCAGCGCCACGATGGACGGCTATGCTTATGCCATCGCGCATCTCGATGAGGCGCTCGATATTACGCTCAAGGCGAATCCTGAACTGGACCGGGAATCCGCCCGTCTGTCGTTGTTGTTTGCGATTGACGCCATCATGACCAAGCCCGCCAAGGAAAAAGGCTTGGGCTACATGGACCAAGATCGCATGGCCTTTCAGATCAAGCTCATGGCCGATTTGATGAAGTTCAGTCCGCCAAAGGAAGCGTACACGAACCGGTTCATACACAGCAAATCAGTTAACGTGCCTGCCGCGCTGGCCGCGGAACTGTCCAAATTACCCTAGCATGCCGGAGTCGATCCGCGTAAACCGGCTTTCGAAGGTATACCGGTCGAGAGATGGAACGGAAGTCGAGGCGCTTCGCGAGGTCTCCTTCACGGTAGGGCGGGGAGAATTTGTTTCCATCGTCGGTCAGAGCGGCTGCGGCAAATCGAGCTTGCTCAAAATTCTCGCCGGACTGCTTTCCAAGACAGCCGGGACAATCTTTATCGAAGGCAGAGAACTGGACGGGCCGCGCAACGATATCGGCATCATGTTTCAAAAGCCGCTGCTTTTGGAGTGGCGCCGCGTGCTCGAGAACGTTTTGCTGCCGGTTGAGATTTACCGTCTCGATCGCAAAGAGTACGAACAAAAAGCCCGCAGACTGCTCGGCACCGCGGGCCTGGCGGATTTCATCGGGAAGTACCCGTTTGAGCTTTCCGGCGGCATGCAGCAACGCGTCGCGCTCTGCCGGGCGCTGGTCGCGGAGCCGTCACTCCTGTTAATGGACGAACCGTTTGGCGCCCTCGACACGCTTACGCGCCAAAAAATGGGCTTTGAGCTGCTCCGACTCTGGGAGGAGTGGAAAAGCACCGTCGTGTTTGTGACTCACGACGTCGACGAAGCGGTGATGCTTTCCGACAAGGTGCTGGTGATGTCTTCGCGTCCTGGAACAGTCCTGGCCTCGTTTGCGATCGATCTTCCGCGACCGCGCCAGATCTTCGCTAAAGACACCGCCGAGTTCATCCATTTTAGCAGCCGTATCCGGCGGTGTCTGTGGGAGGAGGCTGCCAATGGCTGAGGCGCTTCAAACCAGCAGAGTCCTGCGCTTCACGCTCTTTTATGTCGCCGCGCTGCTGCTCTGGGAAAGCCTCGTCAGGCTATTGCACGTGCCGGATTGGCTGATCCCCGCTCCTTCCCAGATTCTCGCTGTCATCACCGACAAAAATTCCATAATGCTCTCTCACACGCTGGTGACGCTCAAGGAAACTTTGCTGGGCTTTATTTTAGCTCTCGCGCTCGGCGTTGCTTGCGCAATCGCGATCGTGCACTTCCCGCTTGTGCGTGACACACTCTATCCCAGCCTCATCATGTTTAACTCTTTTCCCAAAGTCGCTATTGCGCCCCTGTTCGTCGTCTGGATCGGCGTCGGTATCGAATCGAAGATCGCCAATGCTTTTCTCACGGCGATATTTCCGATCGTGCTGAACACAATCCTGGGGCTCACCAATATGGACCCGGAATTGCTCGAATTGGTCCGCGCCATGTCCAGAAGCCGCTGGGTCTTGTTCTGGAAAATTCGCTTCCCGTATTCTCTCCCGTATGTTTTTGCCGGATGCAAGATCGCGATCTCTTTAGCCGTAATTGGAGCGATCGTTGGAGAGTTCATCTCGGGAAGATCCGGACTAGGTTACCTGGTGCTCTCGGCGAACAACTATTTCAACACTCCCATGGCCTTTGCTGCGCTGCTCTACTTGGTTCTAATGTCGCTGGGATTATACGGCATGGTGATCTTGGCCGAGAAAGTCCTGCTTCCCTGGTACCGCCGGGAAGCGGCAGAGTGAACCGGACCGCACGGGAGCCTGTGGCGTCTCGTGAAACCGTGGCGGGGTTGAGTTCGTACCATGTCAGGCGTTGGAGGACTGGCGGGCCATGCGACAAAAAATGAAGTTAGGCGATTACCTGGTCGCCTATCTGGAAAAAATTGGCGTTTCCCACCTCTTCGGCATTCCGGGAGATCTGGTCATCAATTTGTTTCTCAAACTGGGCCGGCTGAGGGGCATTAAGGTCATCACGCTGTCCCACGAGCCGGGTGTGGGCTTCGCCGCCGATGGTTACGCGCGGGCGACCGGACGCATCGGCGCCGTTTGCGTGACCTATGGCGCCGGCGGGCACAATATGGTCAATCCGGTCGCCGGCTCGTTTGCGGAGCGCGTGCCGATTCTCGTCATCAGCGGTGGACCGGGAGAGGAGGAGCGCAAGCTCGGCGTGCTGATCCACCACCAAGCCAGGGAGATCGAATCCCAGCTCCACATCTACCAGGAGGTGACCTGCGCCGCCAAGCTGATCAACGATCCGCTGCGCGCGGCCAGCGAAATCGACGAGGTGATCCGCTCGATCTGGCTGAACCAGCAGCCGGGCTATCTCGAGATCCATCGAGACATGGTCGAGCGTGAAATTTCAGTGCCTAAAGAGATCGTTTCCTGGAACGGCGAATTGCCTTACCCGCAATCCGACCGGCGCAAGCTCGACGAAGCCGTGCGCGATACCGCCGAGCGGTTAAGTCGTGCCCAGCGGCCGCTGGTATTGATCGGCATCGAAGCCTACCGCTTCAAGGTGGCGAAAGAGATCGTCAAGCTCGTCGAGAAAATGGGCGTCCCTTGCTGCACGTCGGTTCTGGCAAAAGGGGCGTTCCCGATGAACCATCCTTTGTACATGGGCGTCTACGTTGGCGCGATTAGCCCGCCGGCGATCCGCGCGCGCGTCGAGCAGGCGGACCTAATCGTCGGCCTGGGGATGTTCTTGACCGATATCGAGATGGGCGGTGGCCAACCGCCGGAAGCGCTCCGCCACCGCTCGATTTGGGCCGTCGAAAACCGCATCAATGTGAGCTTCCACACCTATACCGATGTAACGCTCCGCGATTTCGTACACGGCTTGCTGCGTGCCGAGTTCAAACGCCACCGCGAAAAAGTCGCCTACAGCGACAACCTAGCAGCACCGCAAACGGATCCGGATCGTCGCGTGCGCGTCGCCGACGTGCTTGGCGAGATCAACCGCTTTCTCGCGCAGCAAAAGAAGTTCATGGTCGTCGCGGAGTCGGGCGATTCGCTCTTCGGCGGCATCGATGTGAAGGTCGGAAACGACGGTCTCTACCTGGCGCAAGGCTTTTACGCGTCGATGGGCTTTGCAGTTCCGGGAGCGCTGGGCGCCCAAATCGGCACCGGGCTTCGCCCTCTGGTATTGGCCGGCGACGGCGGTTTCCAGATGACCGGCGTCGAAATCGCCCACGCGCCGCGCTACCGGCTCAATCCGATCGTCGTCCTGCTAAACAACGGCGGTTGGGGGATCTTCCGGCCGATCGCCAACCGTCAAGATCTCCTCGCGCTGCCTTCCTGGCG
>DATBMR010000088.1:0-39392 GCA_036554745.1 Binatia bacterium | reverse complement strand
TCCGCGCCGATAACGTCGCGGGCGTACTCCAAATCCAGATGGACCCATGGCAGCGACGTCAAACCCTCTTCGTAGGCGTCGAAGGCGTGCCGCTTCGCTTCTTCAAAGCCCTGCGCCAAGCGCACCGCGAGCGTCGGGTCTTGCTCGTAAATGGCGCGCCGGATCACTACCAGGTGCATGATCGGGAAAATTCCGGTTTCACGGTAATATGCCGCTTCAACGGCGCGGCACTCGGGGAATAGACGCCGAATTAGCGGTGAGCCCAGCAAAAACGAACGCGGGGGCGAAGTCACCGCGAGCGCATCGAGCTTTCCCGCTTCGATCAAACTGTCGAGGGATTCACCTTGGGCGATGTTGTCGATCTGCACGCCGCGCGGGACGTCGATCGCCACGTGTTCAGAGCGGCGGCGAAACCAGTGGACGTCTTGCGACGCTACGCCGTACTGATGCTGCAACAAACCGCGGACGAATAGCAGCGCCGTCATCGAATAATCGGCGATGCCGACTTTTTTACCCTTCAGATCCTGCGGTCTGTCGATCCCCGCTCGGCTATTGATCCAGATGTACGAGTGCCGAAAGGCGCGCGACGGAAAAACCGGAATCGCCACAAACCTTCGGTCGCCCTTGCCGAGCGCGATCATGTAATTCGATAGCGACATCTCCGAAGCGTCGAACTCTTCGTCGTGGAGCATGCGCAAAAAGATCTGTGACGGCGGCGAGATGTTGATAAATTCGACATGCACACCGTCAATTTTTACCTTTCCATCGGCGAGCGCTCGGGTGTGATCATAGTCGCGGCAGCCAATCGTGATTTTCCGATCCATCATTTGCTTCTCCAATATTGTCAGGTTCGGGGTAGCGAATGTAGGCGAAAGCGCGGCGAGAAGTCAACGTCCTGCCGATAACAACAAGCAGGATCAGAGAACGCGATTAATTCTCCCTCGCGTCAACTTGTGGACAGCCTTCCGCGAATGCGGTAAGTGAAGCTCGAAAGGATTTACGGGGCGCCAGTTGTTCGTGCTCGACCCCAAGCGGCAATCATCTAGAGTTGCGCGACGCCAGTTTGAGGCAGGCATGCCGACCGGTTGGAACGCGCCAAGCCGAAACATGTTAGGAGATGAAGAATGCAAACCGAGCGTTACGATTATTCCCCGATCATCCGCCGAAAGCCCTTCAAATGGCCAAATCATGCGCGCGTTGCGTTGATGGTGGCACCGAACATCGAATTTTTTCACATCGATAAAGTTATTCCTGGCGCGCCGAATTCTTTGCTCCCGGACGTCACCGGTTATGCGCTGCGCGACTATGGCTCGCGCATCGGGGTGTTTCGCATGATGGAAGTGCTGGACAAACACGACATCCGGGCCACCGTGCTGCTCAACGCTGACGTCTGCACGCACCATCCGGCGATCATCGAAGAAGGCAACCAGCGAAAATGGGAGTGGCTTGGACACGGCGTGACCAATAATATCCGCATGACCCAATATCCTGCCGAGGAAGAGCGCGCGGTCATTCGCCAAATTCGAGATACGATCGCAGCCGCGACCGGCAAAACGCCGCGCGGCTGGCTCGGTCCCGGGGGCGGTGATGAGAGCCCGGATACCCTCGACCATCTCGCGGCGGAAGGCTTCGATTACGTTTGCGATTGGGGCTTTGACGATCAACCGTGCGCCATGCGGGTGAAATCAGGCCGGATGATCGCGATTCCATATCAGCAAGGTCTCAACGACATTCGGGTTATCTTCCAGGGTGGTCATACCCCGAAGGACTGGCTGCAAATGGTTTGCGATCAATTCGACCAATTATATGCCGAAGGCGCGACCCAGGGACGCGTGATGACCATTCCGCTGCATCCGTTCGTGATCGGCTTGGCTTTTCGTATCAAATATCTTGACAAAGCGCTGGATTACATCTGCTCGCGAGACGGGGTCTGGAAAGCGACCGGCTCCGACATCGCTGATTATTATTATGCCAATTACGGCCAGATGTCGTGAACTGGAGGACGATATGAAAATGAGCAGGTCGCTGTCGGTTGTTGGGCTGCTGTGCTGGTGCGTTTTTGCTTCCGACGGTTACGGCGCGGATCGGATTGTCATCGGCAACGTCTCGCGGACTGTGGAGCAGTTGCCAAACTACGCCGCAACCGATAAGGGATTCTTTGCCCAAGAAGGCATCCACGGTGAAGTGGTGCTGATCGGCTCGACGGACACGCTGATTCAAGCTCTGATCGCTGGAGAGATCAACGTGGCGATCGTCGATCCGTCGGCAGCGATCAACGCGGTCGAGCGGGGTGCGGCGCTTAAAATTATCGGTGGCACAGTGCCCGTGGCCGCGTACACTTTGATTACCTGTCCGAAGTATAAAACCATCAAAGCCCTCAAAGGGACGACCATCGGTGTCGTCAGCCTGGTTTCGGGGAGCACAATCTTTTTGCGCGAAATGCTCAAAGCCGAAGGTCTAGAGCTCAATCGTGATTACACCATTGTTCAGAACGGTCCCACTGGCCAGCGGCTCGCGAGTCTCAAAACATGCAGCACGTCGGCAACTATGATCCTTGGCGGTGATCTGCCGCGCTCCAGAGAGCTGGGCTTTTTCGAGATAGCGAAGCTCTCTGATTATATCCCCAATCTGCAGTTCCATAGCTTGATCGTCGACAGCCGCTGGGCTGAAACGCACAATCAGTTGACAGTGCGCTATCTCAAGGCGATGGTGCGTGCTATGCAGTGGGCGCATGCCAACCGCGAGCAGGCGGCCGAGCTGGTCACCCAGCGTACCGGAATCCCGTTGAAATACACCCGATCGACTGTCGATGAGTATCTTTCCCAGGGGATCATTAGCCGCGACGGCTCGGTGAATCGCGAGGGCTTCCAACGGTTGATCGACCTGATGGGTGAGCGGTTGTTTAAGAGTCGCCCTTATCCGACCCCGGACAAGTACCTCGACATGAGTTATCTGCGCCGTGCGCATAAAGAGCTCGGAATGAGCGCGGAAGGCCAGAAATAACCGAACCGCCCGGGAAAATCACTTAACCGAGAACCGAAAGGACCAGCAAGCAATGTGGGATCACATCGCTCGCTTGAGGGCGTAAGAGCGCTCTAAGCTGAACGCTTAATTCAGCACGGGTAAATTATCGACTCTAGCGATCTGCAGGGTATCTTTTTTGCCGCCCTTGATGCGCGTCATTTGGGCGTCCGCTTCCTGGATCAATTCGGCGACCGTGCGCGGCGCTCTTGCACACGCGATCGCGCTAATAAAGAACGTCAGCGGGTGAGAGCAGCGTCGCCGTTCTTCGTGTAAGGCTTCTTGCACCGTCTCGAGTATGAGGCTCGCTACGTTCGAGGCGATGTTGGGCAACAGTATTGCGAACGAAGTGCCGCCGACTCGACCGACCAAATCGGGCCGCGGCACGTGTTGCTTTATCGTATGGGCGATCGTGCACATTATCTGATCCCCGGTTGGATGGCCAAAGCGGTGATTAACCCAGTCGAAGCCCTCGACGTCGACACAAACCAGCGTCATGGGTTCGACGCCAAAGGCTCGATCCATTTCTCTCGCCGTCAGCTGATAAAAGGCGTGGCCGTTCGGCAGGCCGGTTAAAAAGTCACGGGTGGCCAGATTGGACAAATCATCGAGCTTGGCGCGCAGTTGCGCCTGGGTGATCGCGAACAGGACGAAAACTGCTGTACGCATCGCCAAATTCGAGTAGGCGATCCATCCTGCTGAAGAAGAGCCGCTAAAAGAATGAGCGACGAACCAGATCAGCGAAGTGAAAATTGCGAGACGAATGCCGGTGCTTTTCGAGATAAACCAGCTACCGATAAAGATCGGCACCAGGTAGAGAAGCAAAAAATGGATCTTGACCGCGGTGATGAAATCGAGCAAGCCTAAGAAAATAGCTATCGAATACGCAAGTGCCGCCAATGCCCGCTTCGATCTCCGCTCCAAGAATTTGGTAATTTTCTGAATCATTCCAAAGGCTCCGAATTGAAACTCCTCCGGTGCGTGATCCCGAAGCAACCCTGCCGTTTACGGTGAGAGACCTATAGCACAAATAGGTAGAATGAAGTCAATGACCTGCGACCTTGAGATCTCCGGCGGCGGTACCGTTGGCAGTTTTTGTCATATTTAGGTCCGCAAAACTTTGATTCAATCGGCCGCCGATCGGAGTAGTTGAGTGCAACCGGGGGGCCGTCAGCGAAATGCGGGCATGACTTCTTTGGCGAAGAGGCGCATAGACTTTACAATCTCGGCGTGGGGGAGGCCGCCAAAGTTGAAGGTTGTGGTGAGCGTATCGAAATAATAGTGGGCCATTGCGTTATGAATATTGTTGATGCACTGCAAGGGATCGCCGTAGTTGTTGCGCCCCGTGGCCAGCATCAGGTCCCAATCATAATCCGCCGGTGCGGCGGTTAACGACCGGCGGCCGATTCGAGAGATTTCGTCGTAGCGGGTGATCGCCGCAACCGCGACTTCGCGGGCGCGCGCAGCGCTCTCGTTGACGTGCGTGCGCACGTGAAACTGGCAGTGCTTCTGCCGTGGATCATAACCCGCGTCGATCAGGCCGTGCCTCCACGCCTCGACCCCCAGCCGAACTTTTTCCGGCGGATGTGGATGGCCAACGGTCATGATGTGATAGCCTTGGCTTCCCGCCCAGCCAAGGCCTTCGGCCGAAGTCCCCGCAACCCAGATCGGCGGGTGCGGCTGCTGAATCGGGCGCGGATAAAGCGTCAATTCGTCAAAGCTCCAGAAATCGCCCTTGTGACTCGCGCGCGCGCTGCCCCAAACTTTAAGAATCACATCGACGGCTTCGCGCAATCTCTGCCGGTCGTTTTCACGCGTAACGCCGAACACTCTGTAGTCCATCTCCGTATTGCCTGAGCCGATGCCGAACTCAAGCCGTCCGCCGGAGATTGCATCGACCATGGCGTAGTCTTCGGCGCTGTGCAGCGGATGGCGCAGCGGCAGGATCGCGATGCACGGGCCCAGCCGAATTTTCGAAGTGCGCTCAGCCGCGGCCGCCAGCAGCACGGCTGGATTGGCAACCGGTCCGCCATAGCCAAGAAAGTGATGCTCGTTAAACATGAAACACTCCCAGCCCAGTTCCTCGGCCAGCTCGACTTGCTCGAGAATCTGGCGATAGTAGACGTCATAGCCGGGATCGATGTCCGGATAGTAGGTGGCGAGGATGTTGATGTAAAAGCGCACTTACTGATCGAGCGTCAAGATCGCAACCAAGCTTTTAGAGAGCGTAGAGCGCGCGCGCGTTGTCACTGAGGATCTTTTGTTTGACGCCCGGTGCGACGTCGGTTCTGTCTTTAAAAACTTTGATCGCGTCGACGTCGCTCGACGTGTCGGTGTGGCCATAGTCGGTGCCGATGACCAGAGAGTCCTCGCCGGCTTCGCTCACGATGTAAGAAATATCGTCGCAGTTTTCGCACGTGATGTAGAGGCCGTAGTCCCGCAGCGGATTTTCCGGCCACTCTCTTCCCAGCGTTTTGAAACGGTTCCTCGCCTCATGCATCACCCAGGGCACCCATTGAGCGCTAGCTTCGATGAAAGCAAAACGCAGCTTTGGAAAAACCTGGTGAATCTCGCTCATGAGAATATCATTGAAGGCCGCCACGGTCGGGATTCTGAACCGGAGAAAGGTCGAAGCGATCCTAACCGGATGATCATACAAATCGGTGAGCCAGCGGTTGCCGTTGGCGATGTGAATGGCGATCGGCAGATCGAGCTTCTGGGCCTCGTCGTAAATCGGATAGAAGTAAGGATCAGAAAGCAAGCGCTGACCCTCGATCGGGCGCATTAAAACCGCGCAGGCGCCGTGCTCGCGTGACCAGCGGATCTGATCGAGCGCGTCGGAGAGGCTCAAGGTCGGCGTCATGCACGACCAGCGTAACCGACCTTTTCCTTGTTTCCAGATTTCCGCCAGCCAGCGGTTCCAACTCTTGTACAGCGCGACTTCGACTGCGGCACGATCGGTGGCGGATTCGATGAACACGGTGTTATGCAACACTTGGACATCGACGCCGGTCTTTTCCATGTGCTCCAGGCGCAACTCGACATTGCCCAGCTCGCGCGCTTCCTGCGATTCGGCAAATGTGCGCCCGACCTGTGCGGCGCGCCTTGCCAACTCCTCGGCGGAAAAAGCCGGAAAGCGAAATCCCCTGACCTTGCCGTCGATTAGCCAGAACTGAAGTCTTACGCCGGCCTCCTCACGAGTCTCGAGCGGAATCGGGCGGTAGCGCTGTTCCGAGGGATCCATGAACTCCCAGGTGCGCGCGCACTCAACCACATGAGCATCGGCGTCAATAACGAGATTCTTATTGGTGTTCATAAGATTAGCTCCGTCCAGCAGCGATCGGCATCACACTAATGGAGAGCGATTGGCAGTGTCAACCGTGGTCAGACCGGAAACGGCAGAGGCGGCGTACAATTTGGTGGTGCGAAGCGCTTGCCGCATATGAAAAAATTTTTCCCAGCGCGCCCTGGTGCGGCTAGAAGTACATTCCCGCATCCTGACCCGCGCGCACGCTCGGCGATAGGCGGGCAAACAACGTCTTCATCAGCCAATTAACCAGGGTAGCGAGAATGAAAATGAAAAGCAGCAGGGAATACATGTCGGCGATGCGGAACTGGCCATAATATTCGACGATCATGAAACCCAGCCCGGCTTTGGCGACCTTGGTCTCGGCCAGGAGCGCCCCGGTGACCGCAGCGCCCATACCGATCCGAATGCCAGAGAAAACCTGTCCCGCAATGGCTGGCAGATAAACGCGCGTGCCGATCTGATAGGCGCTGGCGCCGGCGCTCCGGGCCACGTCGACGTAGACTTGCTTGACCTCGCGCATGCCGGCGATGGTCAGCAGAGAAATCGGAAAGAACGCCGCGATGGCGCCCACGGCAAGCTTGGAGTGAACGTCGATCCCCAGGAACAGTATGAAAACCGGAAAGATCACGATCTTCGGCACTACGGCGGCGTAGAGAATCAACGGCTCGACGATTTGCAGCCAGCTGGTCCGGCTCCCCCAAAGAATTCCAAGCGGGATGCCGAAGAGCACGGCGAGCCCGAGTGCGCCGGCGACTTCGTAGAGACTGGCTCTCAAGTGCGGCAGGATCAGCGGGGTGGAGACGTAGGTCCAGAGTGATCGCAGGATCGCGATCAGTGGGGGGAACAGTTCAGCGAACAAAATTCCTGTGCGGCCGATCAACTCCCATAGGATAACGATCAGCGCCAGCGTCACGGCTTGCACGCCGAGCGGCGTTTGGATCTGCGCAGCAAGCAAGCCCCCGTTTTTTCCTGCGTGATTCATCACGAATTCGCTATCTGCGCACCAACACCTCGCTGCGGTTGATCAGGTAAAGAAACAGAATCGACAACGCGATCGTTCCGAGCAGGCCGGCGTAGACCTCTTCCACTTCGAACTTAAACGCCGCATCGGAAAGCCACATGCCGACGCCCCCGACTTGCGCGACGTATTCCAGACCGAGCACGGACTTAAGAATATACGTGAGCGCGAGACGAAAGCCGCTGAAGATCGCCGGTGCCACCGCCGGGATCAGAATATAGCGAAATAGTTGCCGACGCGTCAGATTCATGCTGGCGCCCACTTGCAGCAAGATCGGATTGACGTTCTGAAAGGCGCCTTTGGTATTGATAATGATCGGGATCAAACCGAAAATCGAGGACAGTGCAATCACTGCGGCACCGGTGCGGCCGAAGGTGACGAGAAAAATCGGATAAGCGAGTATCACCGGCGACGAGAACAGAGCCGCAAGCAACATCTCGTAGCTCGTGCCAATTAGTTGGTAGCGCCACAGGATAAACCCGATGAGAATGCCAAACGTTGTGGCGATGGCGAGACTGCCGGCGATTTCCAATAAAGTAATCGCGGTTAACAAAAGCGCGTTGCCATGGATCAGCTGTTCCCACAGCACCACTGCGGCCCGCGTCGGCGCGGCGAGAAAAAAACTACTGATCCAGCCGAGTCGCACCGCCGCCTCGGCCAACGCGACGACAGCGAAAATGATCCCCCATCGCCAGGCGGTAATTCTCACGCCTTCAGACATAGGTCCGAATCACATGGCTGACGCGAAGCCGGTTATTTCGTTAATCGCGAACTCCACGCTTCGGCTTCTTTTGTTTTAGTTGGCGAGTATCTTCTTCGCTCGTTGGATAACATCCGGGGGAGCGTCAAAGATGTCTTTTATCAGCGTTTCGAGTTCCTCTCCGGATGTCGGCTCTATATCCATCCGGCTTTTTTTCGCTTCGTCACGAGCTTGGGGGTCGTTCAAAGCTTTCATATAGGCTGAACGCAAAATTTGTACCCTGGCGGGAGGCGTTCCCGGCGTGACCATCATCGGGCGGCCAAATTCTCCGGCTGCTAACAAGATTCGTGCGACACGACCGCTGGCTTCAGGGACTTTGTGGCGTTCAAATACCTCCCACAGGGTGGGTGTTTCGGCTGCACGCGCGTCGCGTTTGCGCCCGGTCTGAACTATATGACGATCAAAACCATTTTTATGCCAGGTATCGAAGGGCTCGCGGCCGAAGTGAGCAGACATGCTATGAGAGCGGCATACTACCTCATTCTTTTGCACCGCCAGATCGATCTCGGTGCCGCCGGGATAGCCTAAGACTGAATTTATCTTCGCGCCGAGGGTTTCTTCCAGGATGCTGGACAGTATGAAATCAACGCTGGAAGTTCCGGTCCCGCCGCATTTGGGCGCTTCTTTGGGCTTGATCATATCTTCGATCGATTTATACGGGGTATCGCTCCTCATATACATGATCGATGGCTCGATCGAGGGCGAGCCGATCCAATGAAACTTGCGCAGGTCGAACTTAACCTGATCGCGACCCACAAGTTGATCGACATAGACGCTGTTCAGCGGCATCGCGAGGGTGAGGCCATCGGGCTTGCCCACATTGTAGACGTGATTGGTGGCGATCACGGATCCGGCGCCAGGCATGTTTTGCGCGATGATTTCCGGATTTCCGGGAATGTATTTTCCCATGTATCGCGCAAAGAGTCGGCCCCATCGATCGTAGAATCCACCCGCAGTTGAACCGATCACGATGGTGATCTTTTTGCCTTTGTAGAATGAATCGTCCTGTGCCCCAACTCGAGGGACACTGCCGAAAAAGATGACCGTCAAGCCTAACCACAGCACAAGCAGGAGACTGCCCCTTTTCATGACGAACTCCTTTCGGTTATGGGCCGACTTTAATTCGCTACGCCAAACTGTTGTCTTTGCCTCTTCATTCTCAATGCGAGACAAGCCCACAATTAGTCTTTCGAAACCCTCAGTGTCAAGTTCCAGGATCCGTGGTGATCACTCAGTCCAACGGGGGCGCAGCTATCGGCTCCAGAGTGCTTGCCTTGAGACTAGCCGGATCACGAGAGAAAATCGACGTGGCTCTGGGCGATTCCGATGGCGATGCGACGTGCTAAGGCTTAAATCCCACCACGAGGTGCGCGCGATGGGACTCTGGGAAAGCTTCTCCCTCGCACTTGAGCGTGACGATGTACGTGCCCGCGGTTGGAATCGCCTCAGGCGGAATGATCGCTTTGAGTTCCTCCTTCGAGACAAAGCTCGTTGTTAGCGGCTGGCCGTTTAGCAAGACGCGGTGGAAAGGCCACATCCCACCCTGGCCTCTGACCCTCAATACCGTTGGACCGGATCCCTCGACAAGAAAGAGCGGCGATATTTCGAGGTCCAGGGGCAAGCTCTGATAGGAATAGAACGATGAAATCGGATTCTTGTATTTTGTAAATCCGATATCGATCACCTTCCCGTCCATGACAACCATCTTGACGTTCTGTGTCATCCAGATGTCCTGCAGAGGATCGCCCTCGATGACGGATAGATCTGCAACTTTGCCAGGCTCGACGCTGCCGTAGTCGGTATCCTTTTTGAAGGTTCGGGCGACATTGAGGGTGGCGGCTTGAATCGCCGTCATCGGCGGCACACCTGCCTCCACGTCCATCACCAAAGCCTGATGCATCAACAAGGCTGCCATTCCGCGCGGCGGGTCAGAACCTTCCTTTAGAATGCCGCCTGCTTGGACGAAACGCCGGATGAATTCGTTGGCTTTCTCATAGCCGAGCTTGGCCTGTTCACGCTGGGCAGCGGTGTAGCGCTTGAGAAGCTTGTCATAGGAATTTTCTGTCACTGCCCGGACCGCCGTCGGAAGATCGGCATTGGGATCGTTCAAGATTTGGTTTTCTCTTGCTCTGAAACGTTCCGCGCTCGCAGACAGCGGACGAAGCCATTTGGCAATCGTCGGCGTCCAGGCGACTCGGTGCTTGACCATAGCGTCGATCACCGCATCGTAATTTTCGGTTTGGTAGTAGGCGCCGGCAAGCTCCTGATCGATGACACCGCCGAGCCGATCTTCCGCGAGCTTGCGACGGGCGGGAGCATAGGGAATCGAGCTGTAGCCCACCGACCATATATGCTCGATTGCGTCGACGCCCGCGTGCGCGGAGCCGATCGCGTCCCAACTGTGAGCGGCCACCGGCATGCCCAGCCGATGCGCTTCCTCGACGGCAACTTTCACCAACTCCAAAGCGAGAAACTCGTTAACTTTGAGGATGTCACAACCCAACTCCTTCTTGCGCTGCACTGCTTTGCGGACTGCTTCCGGCGTGCTGACGATGATGTTGTCACGGGCGGTACGGGAGCCGAAGGCATCGTGGCCGGTGCTGACACCGCCGATCGCTCGGCCCGACATCCAAATCCGTGGCCCGCGTATTTTTCCCAGTTCGGTGCCCTGTTTTTGCGCCAACGTCCACGGGCCGTCTTGGTAAAGCTCGATATTAGCGCAGGTGGTTATACCCAGATGGAGATAAAGCTCGCCGTGGAAATCTTCCAAGTGGCCGTGGCCATCGATGAAGCCTGGCAAGGCGGTCTTGCCCTTGATATCAATAACTTCGGCGTCCGCGGGAACGGCGACTTCACGGCTGTGGCCGATCGCTTGGAACCTGCCCGAACGAATCACAATGACCGAATCGTCAATCGGCCGCCGCCCGGTACCGTCGATCAGTTTTCCTCCTCGCACGACGAGTATTTTCTCGGCCATCTTTGCTTCCCTCCATGGGAGCGAATTTGTGGCGGGCGCTATCGGGCTCGATGATAGCTCGCTCGAGCCACGCTACTCGCCAAAAAATCTCGGTCTCATCTCTCGCCGCAAAGTATTGATGAAATGATTCAGTGTCAATCTGGAAGCGGCGTAGCGTTCGAGCGATTTATCCGTGCTCTTTGTCTTTCGGTGGCATTGGCGTGATCCGAGCCGTGGCTGCAGAGGCCCAGTGCCGGGTTGAGCCTATGGAGTGATAATGCAAATATGATCCGTGTGTACGGTGATCACTCACCCCGCTGTACCCATGGCGCTATCTGTGTTGCTGCCGCCAGAGATGGTGTCGCCGTCATTACTGATCGCCGGCTCGGCTTGCTCGGTCATTCCCGATCTGGATGTCATTGGCTTCTCCTTCGGCGTCAAATATAGCGATATGCTGGGGCATCGCGGCTTGACTCATTCGCTATTTTTCGCTGTGGCGCTCGCTGCTGCGACGACTGCCATTGTGTTTTACGCCAATGCAGGCAACCATGTGGTGATTTTTTTATTCCTGTTTTTGTCTACGTTATCCCACTCGATGCTCGACGCTTTAACCAATGGCGGATTGGGCGTCGGCTTCTTCGCCCCCTTCAGCAACAAGAGGTATTTCTTTCCTTATCGCCCTATAAAAGTTTCACCCATCGGCATCGCCGGCTTATTCTCTTACCGCGGCATAGAGGCGTTGCTAAGTGAATTGAAATGGGTTTGGCTTCCGTCACTAACGTTCTTCGCGGCAGGACAATTGTTGAAACGAATGCGCGACGCGGTTTGAGCCTAGCTCGCGTTGCGGAGCGACCAAGGAGGCGCATCATATGACCAGCAAGTTTGATTTCACCCCTGACGAATGGAAGACCATTGTTGCCGCTGCGCCAATGGTCGGACTGGCGGTTACCTGCGCGAGCCCAAATGGGCCATGGGGCGTGATGAAAGAGATGTTGTCCATGGGTATGGCCATGGCGGAAATGCTTCAAAAGGGCAGCTCCAATCCGTTGATTGCAGAGTTGGCCGCCGATCTCAACGCACGGCGAACCAAGTCGCAACCTCCCGAAGGCATCAAAGATCCTGAACGGTGTAAGGAATTAGCGTTGAAGCACGTGAGCGCCGTGAATGAAATCATCGACCGCAAGGTCACCGGAGAAGAAGGAGCTGAATTTAAGAAATGGCTGTTAGCCGTGGCCCACCGCGTGGCCGAAGCATCGAACGAAGGAGGTATTTTTGGTTTTGGCGGGGAGCGGGTTTCAGATGCGGAAAGAAACGTACTCCGGCAAATTGCTTTCGCATTGGGCCAGCCTGCTAGTTGATGAGTCGTTGGTTAACGCCGTTAACTTGACAATTGAATGGGTGCGTGCAGCTGGATCAAAGTCGACCAGAGGTTGATCATGGCACATGATGGTTGCGGCCTATAATCGCATTCGACATTTTCGCCGAATGTCCAGACGGTACGTTACACGTCGCTGGAAGCAAGGCCTGGTCTGGCATTGCATTCTGGGGATTGTCGGGCTCTTCACGCTCAACTTGGTCTACCAGATTGCGCGCAAACCCGGTGAGATCTTTGCGCCGATCAGCACCTCGTTCGCGAAGAGTCCCGCGTCGACTTGGGGGAGTTACGGCGCGCTTTTCAAGAAGCATTCGACCACCATTGTTTCACCGGACTTTCTCGCCGCGCTGGCTCAAGCCGAGAGCGATGGCAACCCCATCGCCAGCACGCCCTGGCGCTGGCAGTGGTCGTGGAATCTTTTTGATATCTACCGTCCCGCTTCCAGCGCGGCCGGGATGTTCCAGATCACTGACGGAACCTTCGCCGAAGCGCGGAAGTATTGCATCCGAGAACACACGGTGCTGGCCGAGGGCCCGTGGTACGACCTTGATTCCTGCTGGTTCAATGGCCTGTATACCCGGACGGTGCCGAGCCATGCGGTCGAAATGACTGCCGCCTACCTGCACCGGAGGGTAGTTGCTACGTTGGTGGCGCACCGGGTGGCTAACGTCAGTTTGGCGCAAAAGCAAAAACTCGCCGCGGTGATTCACCTCTGCGGAGTAAAGAGAGGGGAAATCTTTGCTAGCCGCAACTTTCAGGTGGCACCAGGGGAGCGCTGCGGCGCTCACAGCCTGCAGCGGTATTTGACTAAGATTGATCGGTTGAAAAATCACTTTGCTCGGCTGCGAAAGCCTGTTTGATGGAATAGGAGATTTTTCTCGATTTTGGCGCAGGCGCTAAGAAGCTTTTAATGCAGCCTATGCCGAAAAAGGAAGCGCCCAGGAATGTGGAAAAGGAATGGTCGTCGAAGAGAGACGAGCACAGGCGCGTCAATCGACACAACCAATTTAGGCTGAGGCTTCGACCGCTTCGGCCACGCGCCGTCCTTCGGTTTCGTTGACCCCGTAGAGCAGCGCGGCGCCAACGATGAACAAAACCGTCACGGAAACGATGCCCCAGCGGCTGCTTCCGGTGAGTTGTCCAATCGAGCCGAATATCACCGGTCCGATAATGCCTGCCATCTTCTCGCCGGTGCTGAAGAAGCCAAAAAATTCGCTGCTTTGAGTTTTCGGAACCATCAGCGCGAAGAGCGAGCGACTGATCGCCTGAGTGCCACCTTGGACCAGCCCGACGACAACGGCCAAAACGTAAAAATGGGCGGCGTTGGTCATAAAGAACCCGCCAATCGATACGAGCATGTAAATGCCTAGACCGAAAAGAATGGCGCTTTTCGGACTGAACTTGCGGGCAAGAATGCCGAATCCGATCGAGCACGGAAATCCGATAAACTGAGTGAGGATTAGCGCGATCAACATTTGATTGTGAGCGAGACCGATTTCGTCGCCAAACGCCGCCGCAAGCTTGATGATCGTGCTGATGCCATCGTTGTAGATCCAAAAGGCCACCAAGAACAACGTTAACTGTCGATAGTGGCGGATGTGGTTCAGCGTATTGAGTAGACGCTTAAAGCCGTCCCTGAAGACGCCAACCGAACTAGATGACCGTTCCACATTCCGAGGCTCGTGGATGTGACGGAACAACGGCATGGAGAACACCAACCACCACACGGCGACGCCGACGAAAGATGCACTTACAGCGAATTCTCGGTTGGCAATCCAAAACCAACCAGGTCGGAGTAATAGGACGAGGATGAAAAGAAGAAAGATTCCGCCGCCGAGATAGCCAAAGGCGTAGCCGCGCGCCGAAACGCGGTCAAAGTCACTCGGCCGTGCGATGTGAGGTAGCATCGCTTCGTAGAAAATATTGCCAGCGGCAAAACCAAAATTGGCGATCGCGAACAGGAGCGACGCGAGGATAAACGTGTCGTCGCCGAGCAGGGCAAGACTCGCTGAGCCCAAAACGCCAAAGATCAGAGCAACTCCCAGGAAGCGTTTCTTGCCACCGATGATATCCGCTATGGTGCCGAGCACCGGGCCGATCACGGCGACCACGAATATCGATAGCGAAGTTGTATACGCCCAGTAGGCGGTCGCGTCTTCGGGAGCACGCCCCGCATTTGTCGCCAGCGCACGGTAGTAAACTGGGAACACCGCCGTAAGAATGATCACGGCAAACGCGGAATTTGCCCAATCGTACATCGCCCATGCATTGATGACGCGATGATAGTCGCGTTCGGACTCGGGCGGCGAAGTGGGATTGCTCACGCGCAATTCCAGCGCTCTTGCCTACGATTGCGGTCGGACGACTAAAACCGGGCGGTGCGAATGCTGAACCACCCGTTTGGTCACGCTGCCGACCAGCCATTGTCCAAAGCCGGATTGACCATGGCTAGTCATGGCGATGAGGCTTCCGGAAATCTTTTGAGCAAGGTCAACGATCTCCCCGGCGGCCCCATCGACACCACCCTCCAACAAGCGGGTCGATAGATGAGTCAAGCCTTGCCCTCGCAGTTGATTCTGTTTCTCGTTCAGGTATTTGTCTCCCTGCGCCTTGTCCTGTTCCCACAGCTTTTTCAGATCTGGAATCGCGCCAAACACCGGCAGCAATGCATCCGAGGGTCCTGCATAGACATGTTTTGTGACATGCACTAGCAGAACCTCGAGATGCAGCAGATTCGCCAGCTCCGATACGGTCGGCAAGACTTTTTCAGCTGCTTGCGAAAGGTCCAATGGTACCAAAACCGTTTTTAGTTCGATCTTGCCATTCTCGTTCGATGCTGCGGGACGCACCAATAACAAATCGTTAGTTAACGCGTGAAAGACTTTCTCAGCAACGCTGCCGAGCAGCCACCGCATGGCTCCTGAATAACCGTGCGTTGCCATGGCGACCAAGGTTCCCGGCTCAGCGCTCGCTTTATTGATAATCACCTCCGCCGGATTTCCCTGCTCGGTAGTAGACTGAACGTTGGCGATGCCGGAAAAAGACGCGGCGACCTTGTCGAAATGGTCGCGATCTAGCATCGGCGGCGAGTAAGGTGCTAGACGCGCAGGGTCGTTTACGTGCAGCAGCTCGACGGTTGCCTTGAGCGCGGGCGCCAGCCAACGAACGTAAGGAAGAACTCCCGCCGATAACTTTGACCCATCCAGAGGCACCAAAATTCGTTTATACATCCGTTTCCCTACTGGTTTTCCCGCGCCAACGCGCAAGAACATTCAAAGTCTTATTCTGCCGCTTCAGTACAAATCCGTCGCGTACATGGCGGTTGTGCCACCGCCTTCACCCTGCGGTGGGAAAAACAACCATGACCGCTGCGCGATCAATTGGGATATAGCAGATAAGCCGCTCTTGCCCGGCGAAATTTCTCAAGCGACGCTTGCCAAAGTTGCGCGATCGTGCGCGCGTCTATGTTATCCTTTATCGCTTCGAACACCCATCGTGCACCGATCATCCCCCGTGTCCGGTTGAGCTGGAACTCATCTCCGTAGAGCCGGTGCAGTGAGCTAGTCAGTTCGATGCCCAATGCCGCGACGTCCAATTCGTTGCGATCTTCGATCACGACCCGGACGCCATGACAGAGCCGATGTTTTACACCGTTTTGTATGGGGTGTGAAGCTCGTCGTGGAAAGGAACGTCGGCCGTCGGTTGACGGCGAGCCGATAGCGACAATCGCAAGCAACTCTAGGCTATTTACCGGTGGTCTTTGCCGCCTGCTTCAAAAATGCCACCAAGTCGATCAATTCCTGAACCGTTAAGAAGTGATTATATTCCCCCATCGCCGCCCGGCCTTCCTTCACTACGTAGCCTGGCGCCGCGACCACCGTGTGAGATTTGATAATCGACTCGGCCATGTACTCCTTGGGAAGAACCGCATAGCCGGTGAGCGTCGGACCTGCACCTTTTGAACGTGAAGGCGGAAGCTTCTCGCCCGGAATGTCGATGGCGTGGCATGAATAACACTTCATGTCGAGAAACACGGTCTTGCCAGCCTTCGCATCTCCGTCTGGAAGCGAAAATTTCCAACCCTGTGGAACCTTCGGCGTTGCGGGCGCGCTCGCCGCCCACGTCCTCGAAGCCAGGACGAGTGATCCAGCAAGCATCGTCGCCACGATTGCGTATAGTAAAAACTTTTTCATTGATCCCCCGAGAAGTAAGTTGAAATAAAATCATGTCACGCACAAAGTATGCCAATGATGGAACAAGCTTGCGAAAGGAGAACCTCTGATTGTTTACTGACTCCGCCGGTATCCAATTTCTGCAGTGGTGCTTGCCGAGGCTGCATCTGCGCTTGTCGGGGTTTCGCAAAATTCGCCGGCAGGTCTACCGGCGAATCAGCCGCCGACTACAGGAGTTAGCGTTGCCGAGTATCGTTGCATATCGAAGGTATCTCGAGGATCACCCGGACGAGTGGACGACGCTCGATGCTTTATGCTGGATTTCCATTTCGCGCTTTTATCGCGATCGGGGCGTTTTCCAACAGGTGGCAAGCGAAGTCCTGCCGCATCTGGCGCGCCGCATGCTGGAGCAAAGCGAGACCGAACTCCGCTGTTGGAGCGCGGGATGCGCGGGTGGCGAAGAGCCGTATACCCTCACCATCATCTGGAAATCTCAGCTCGCATTACAGTTCCCGCTGGTGAATTTCCGCGTCGTCGCAACCGATATCGATCCTCAAGCGATACGGCGTGCGGAACGCGGTTGTTATCAGCGTAGCAGTATGAAAGAACTGCTGGCTGAATGGCGGTCCCAAGCTTTTGTTGAGTCCGCCGCAGAACTCTGTCTTAAGGATGAATATCGTGCTGCGGTTACCTTCATGGTTCAAGATATCCGCACGACCGTGCCGCACGGAGAGTTCCATCTCATCCTCTGCCGCAACCTGGCCTTCACCTATTTCGATGAAACAACGCAACAGGAAATTCTCCGCAGATTAACGAACAAGTTAGCGCCTGGAGGTGCGCTGATCATCGGAAAGCTAGAGTCACTTCCGGAAGGAGAATGGGAATTCGAGCCTTGGTTGGCGCGCACAGGAGTCTACCGGAAATCCTTCCGCAATTCGGTCCTTATCTAGGCAACATCGCAAAATTGAGAAAAACCTCGCCTATTTTCCTCACCGCTTATCAGTTGCGCGAATGGGATGCCCATTTTGTTTAGCCTGCCCGTGGCATATGCCTTGCTCGACTCATCTTGTGCATTTTCGGATTGGCGGCGAGTAAACCGATGCAGCATTCAACGTTTGCGCTAGGCGATCCTATCCGGGTACTGCTACTCGGGATTGGTCAAATGGGCTCGGGCATCGCCCGATTGATCACCAAGAAAAAAGGTTTGGAGCTCGTCGGTGCTTATGGACGACGCCCGGAGCATGGCGCCGTTGATCTCGGACGGGCGATCGGTCTTGAGCGAGACCTGCTCATTCCCATCAGCGCCGATCTCGGCAAGACCATCGAGTCAACCCGGCCGCAAATCGCCATCCAAGCCACCTGCTCGAGGCTCGCCGAGGCGTTGGATGAAATTGTCACACTCGTTCATCATGACGTGCACGTTATTTCGATCGCCGAAGAGATGGCCTACCCGGCCTCTGTGTCGCTCGCAAGCGCGACTGAGTTGGACCAGCTTGCCGTCCGGCATGGGGTTGCGGTCCTCGGCACAGGAGTCAACCCGGGCTTCGTTCTTGACCTACTGGTCATTGCACTCACCGGTGTGTGCGCCAACATCGATCGCATCACCGCGACGCGGGTTAACGATCTTTCCCCTTATGGCCCCACTGTTTTGCGCAGCCAGGGCGTAGGGCTTACTCCAGAACAATTTCAGACCGGACTACGAGACGGAACCGTCGTCGGGCATATCGGTTTTCAACAATCGATCAGCATGATCGCTAACGCAGTGGGCTGGGAAATCGCGCGCATCGTCGAGATCCGGGAACCGATTATCGCAGGAACCCCGCGCCAAACTCCATTCGTGAGCGTCTCCCCTGGCAACGTTGCCGGCTGTTTGCACAAGGCGGTCGGTTATTGCGAGGACAAAGCGGTCATCACGCTCGTTCATCCGCAACAGATACAACCAGAACGCGAAGGCATGGAGACCGGAGATACGATTGAAATTCATGGTGTGCCGCATGTGCGCCTGGCGGGAAATCCGGAAATACCAGGCGGAGCGGCGACGGTGGCGCTCGCGGTAAACATGATCCCCCATGTCCTCAATGCCAGTCCAGGACTGCATACGATGGCGGATCTTCCGGTGCCCGCGGCCCTGCTCGGCGACGCACGCCGTTTGCTGCGCCGTTGCTGCAAGGAGGACGCCCGTGGCTGAGCTTGTGAGTGCAGGTACGTGGGTTGAGATCCACTCGGTTGTGCTGCCTCCCGACGAGCGTGCCGACCACCTCCCCGAGGACACCAAAGGTGTTCCGTTGGAGATGCGCGTGAAAGGGTTCCTCGTCGCAGCCGCGACCTTGGGCGATCAAGTTGAGATCGTCACCGCCGCCGGGCGTCGGTTGCACGGCACACTGGCGCAAGCCAATCCAGCCTATGCCCATGGCTTCGGCGCGCCGATCGCTGAGCTTGTTGCGATTGGCGGCGAGTCACGAGCATTGTTGCGCGCAGCAGGGCAAGTCCGATGAATTCAGGCTTTGACTATAAGACGATCATGTCGCAACGCGACGAGATCATACGCGCCTCGGTCGGGATCGATTATGCTGAATACGCTAGGGGCGTGCTGGCTTTTGATTATGAGCGGCTGCTGGCGGACACCGGCTACGACGTAGAGCGCGCCGCCAGAGTGCAGGGGTCAACCGCTGTCGGTAACACGCCCCTGATCGAACTCAATAACATGACGCAGCTGGTTCGAACCGTTGCCAAACCCGGGAAAGGCGCGCGAATTTTCGTCAAGGACGAAGCCAAAAACCCTTCCGGATCGTTTAAAGACCGCAGAGCGGCGCTGTCGGTGTATGAAGCCAAGCAACGCGGCTACTCCGGCGTTGTCGCCGCGACCAGCGGCAACTACGGCGCCGCGATCGCGTCGCAGGCGGCAAAAGCCGGTCTACGCTGCATCGTCGTCCAGGAGGCGTTCGATAGCCGTGGCATGGCCCAACCGGAAATCGCCGAGAAGACTCGCGCCTGCGAGGCTTATGGCGCCGAGGTCGTGCGTCTGTCGGTCGGTCCCGAGTTGTTTTACGTTTTTCTCCGTGTGCTCAAGGAAACCGGCTATTTCAATGCGTCACTCTATACCCCGTACTCCATTTTGGGCATTGAAACCCTCGGCTACGAAGTCGCGTTGCAAACACGTGAGCTCACCGGGAGATTTCCCGACGTGGTGATTGCTACTCACGCCGGCGGCGGCAACGTGACCGGCACCGCGCGCGGGTTGCGTCGCGCTGGCGGGAGTGCCACGCAGATGGTGGCCGCGAGTGTCGATCTCTCCGGGCTTCACATGGCCTCGGATCGCGATTTTAATCGCAAGTCCTTTACCACCGGCCACACCGGGTTTTCGATTCCGTTCACCACCTGGCCGGATCGCGCAGACGTGCCGCGCAGCGCGGCACGCCCGCTGCGCTACATCGAGCGATTCGTCACGGTCACCCAAGGCGAGGTGTTTTACATCACCGAGGTGTTGGCGGCCCTGGAAGGACTCGAGCGCGGCCCGGCGGGCAACACTTCGCTGGCGGCGGCATTTGTGATCGCTCAGGAGCTGGATCGAGACAGCACGGTGGTCGTGCAGGAGACCGAATACACCGGCGCAGGCAAACATCCTATCGCCCAGCTCAATTTGGCGAAGCAGATGGGGATTGAAGTTCGGCGCGGCGAGCCGCGCGAGAACAAACCCGGCACGCGCATCGTGATTCCCCAGGAACCGTCGCAGTTGGCTGCCGTCGATGTCGACCTCAAACATCTGCGCCGCTCGTACTTGCGCCATGCCTTCGAGACGATTCCTAAGGGCGCAACTCTGACCAGAGATGACGTGGAGTTTCTTGCGGTGGAGACCCGAACTACGCCGGGCTACGTCGAGGAGAGTTTCCATGGGATGCGCTGAACGAAGCGATGATTTCTCCAAGCGCCGCGCAAAGGTCAGCGCGCTGTCCGATGAAGAGCTGCATCGCTACTTCTGGGCGCTCGCCGAGCAGATCGTGGCGCCGCTGATCGAAGAAGCGCGCACCCATACCACGCCGTCGATCGAGCGCTCGGTGCTACTACGCATGGGGTTTTCGAGTACTGAAGCCCAAACGCTGGTTGAGCGCATGAACCAGCGGGGCCTGCTCGGCCACGGCGCTGGTCGTTTAGTCCTGGAGCTGGCTAAAGCAAAAGGCATTTCTGTCCGCGCCGCCGGCATGGCGTTGCTCGCCGGCGATTATTGGCAGGAGCTGCCGCGGTGAAGTTATCGGCAGACAAGAAACTGGATCTGCGCGAGGTCTTGCACGACCTGGCGCATTACCGACCCAAGCGTAAAGGTTGGAGTTGGCGGCGCAAGCTGGAAAACCACCAGCTCGGTCCATTCATCTATCTCAACGCCTCCGAAGATTTAAAACAGTCGATCCCGCTCCCAGCCGCACAGGCCTTCGGCGGTATCGACCCGCAATGCGACTTCGTCATCACGACAGAAATCGCTTCGGGCCGTTTCGAGGACGACCTTCGGCGCATGCGCATGGCGGCATGGCATGGTGCAGATCATATCATGGTGATTCGCACCACCGGACAATCCCATATCGATGGTCTCATCGAAGGCACGCCGGAAGGCGTCGGCGGCGTGCCAATCACGCGCAAGCAGATCCGCGCGACGCGCAAAGCGCTCGACGCCATCGAGGAAGAAGTTGGCAGGCCGATCAACTTTCACTCCTACGTCAGCGGCCTCGCCGGTCCGGAAATCGCTGTGCTGTTCGCCGAAGAAGGCGTCAATGGTGCGCACCAGGATCCGCAGTACAACGTGCTCTATCGCAACATCAACATGCACCGCTCTTTTGTCGACGCCGCGGAGGCCAAGCGGATTCTCGCGGACGCCGGTATCTTGCAGCTCGACGGCGCGCATAACGCCAACGCCACGGCCAAGCAAGCGTGGAAAGTGACGCCTGAATTGTTCGTGCAGCATGTGATCAACACCGCCTATTCGCGCGCGGCGGGTATGCCGCGCGACCTGATCGCGCTCTCCACCGTGCCGCCGACGGCACCGCCGGCGCCAAAACTGCGCCTCGATCTCCCTTACGCGGTAGCGTTACGGGAGCTTTTTGACGGCTTTAAGTTCCGCGCCCAGCAGAACACCCGCTACGCCGAGTCGGACACGATGGAAGCGACGATCACTCACGTACTCGACACGCTGATCTCGCGCCTTACTTCGGCAGACATTCAAAGCACGATCACTCCCGACGAGGGCCGCAATATCCCATGGCACTACAACAACGTGGCGGGGGTCAATACGGCGCGCCAGACGCTCATGGGGCTCGATGGCATGATAGACATGGTCGAGCTTAAAAAGCGGGGGTCGCTGCGCCAACAAGCGCGCGAACTCAAGGAGCGCGCGGTGTTGTTTCTCGAAGAGATTTTGGCCAAGGGCGGTTATTACAAGGCGGTCGCCGACGGGCAGTTCGTCGACTCGGGCTATTATCCCGAACGCAACGGCGACGGCATCGTACGCGCGCCTGATGGCGGAGATCGCACCGGCACGGTGATCGAGCGCGCCAGTGATTATGGCGCGCCGGTATGCAGTCATTTCGGCAATAACGTTTACGCCAAAGGCGCAAGCAAGGTTTGCAGCGCGTATGGCGGCTGCACGTTATGCGATCCAGGAAAAATTCAGTACATCGACGAACTCGATGAAGAAGACAACGTTGAGAAGCGGCTTGCCTCCCCATTGACCGAACAATCGGCTGGAGTCTTGCGCCCCGAAGTAGAAAAGCACGGCGACGGGGTCGTCTGCGTGACGCTGTTCGTCCCCGCCAGCCCGCGGCTTGCTGAGAGCGCGGCGCTCGCAATGGTCGGAAGAATGGGGCTGAAGCAACCTCAGGTGATCAGCCAACGCATACTTCATCCCGCCGAAGGAACTGTTTTTGAAGTCAAAGGCATCCTCGACGTCGCCATCAAAATCGATGAAATCCCGCTAAGCGCGCGCGCCGAACCGCTTAGCGATGCCGAGATCGAAGCGTGGGTGCGTCCGCGCCACATTCACGTGGTGGCAGCAACGGTGGGCGAAGACGAACATTCGGTCGGCATCCGCGAGATTCTCGACATTAAACATGGCGGCATTGAGAAATACGGCTTTCACTGTCATTTTACTGGGACGTCGATAGCGCTAGATCGGCTGCTGGACGAAGCTTTGCAAATCGGCGCGCGCGTATTGTTGATCTCGACCATCGTCACTCATGCCGATGTGCACAAGCACCACATGCGCCGCTTGGATGAACTAGCGCGGCGGCGCGGCGTGCGCGGGCGGCTGATCTTCATCGCCGGTGGCACACAAATCACCGACGAGCTTGCGCGCGAGCACGGCATGGACGCAGGATTTGGCCGCGGCACCAAGGGACGGGACGTCGCCAGTTTCGTAGTGCGCAAGCTGCAAGAGCTGCAGGAGCAGACATAGTCCATGTCCCACCCTTATCTCACCATTGAGCTCGACAAAATTGAGCATAACGCCCGCACCATTGTGGAATTGTGCCATAAGCATGGCCTTGACGTCGTCGGTGTAACCAAATGCACCTGCGGCTATCCACCCATCGCCGAAGCGATGAGACGGGGTGGGGTTGTTGCGATCGGCGAGTCGCAACTGGAAAATATCCACAGACTCACAAACGCCGGCGTAGCCGGCCCGTTCATGCTCCTTCGTTTGCCTTCGCCGTCTGAGGCGGACGAGGTCGTGGCGTCTGTCGATATCAGTCTCAACTCGGAACTTTCTGTGCTCGCGGCGCTGTCACAAGCCGCTGAACGACGTGGCCGCCGCCATGACGTGATCGTCATGGTCGATTTGGGAGACTTGCGTGAAGGGCTGTGGCCGAGAGATCTCACAAGCTTTATGCGCGAAGCTCTTAGTTTCCGCGGCCTTCGGTTCGCAGGTTTGGGCACCAATCTCGCTTGCTTTGGCGGGGTCATGCCGAGCGAGGACAACATGCGCCGATTGAGCGAGCTCGCCGATGAGGTCGAACGCAATTTTGGCTTGAAGTTCGACTGGGTCTCGGGAGCCAACTCGAGCGGCCTAAATCTTATTGCCACCGGGCGGATGCCGGCGCGCGTCAACCAAGCGCGGATTGGTGAGGCGATCTTGCTCGGTCGCGAAACAACCCATCGCGAGCCGTGGCCCGGTACTTTTCAGGATGTTTTTAGGTTGCACGCCGAGATCCTCGAGCTCAAGCCAAAGCCGTCGGCGCCGGTAGGGGAGCGAAGCGAAGATGCCTTCGGTCATCTGACCGCGTTCGAAAACCGCGGCGAAATTGAACGCGCCTTGGTCAATATTGGCCGAGAGGAAATCGCCGTTGAAGGGCTCACGCCGCATGATGCGCGGCTAAAAATTCTCGGTGCTTCGAGCAGTTACCTGGTCGTCGACACGAGCGCAGCCGCGGGCGTGTACAAGGTCGGGGATGAACTGACTTTTGCCTTGAACTACGGCGCGCTTTTAACCGCCATGGCTTCGGAGTATGTAAAGAAAAGGCCGTTTCCTCCAAAACTCCCCCGCGCAAAACGCATGGAACTAAGCGAGCGTCTAGTATCTCAGAAGTTCGAGGAGTAATGCGATGCTTTGCTGGGTCATTTTCTCCCGAAAACGCTGCTCTTCGCTCCACGACGAATTCAGTAGCAAGATCTCGGGCCCCAAAATTTGCCAGTGTATCCCAAAGGCTTTTTCTCCGGTCTCACGCCTCGTCCCTTAACTTTCGCTTTCCTCGTCCAGTGTGATCGAATACCATAATGGGCATTCCCCGGGATGGGAGGAGCCTTCGGGCTTCGGGCTCGGCTGGTTATCTGCAGCCTGGCCGGCATGATGTCGTCAATTGGGGGCCCCAACATTTAGTTACAGGACGTTCGCATGGCTGATGCCCACACCGACGCCCAACGTTTAACCCAAGCTTTTATCGACCTTGATCATCTGAGGCACAACTTTCGGCTGTTGGAAGAACAGGTGCGGCCGGCGGAAGTCTGGCCGGTGCTCAAGGCGAACGGCTATGGGCATGATGCGGCGATGGTCGCCGCGCATTTGTTGCGCTTGGGATGTCGAACCTTCTGCGTCGCCGATGTGGAAGAGGCGATCGCCCTGGCAGATCGGGGAGCACGCGCGACGTTCATCATTCTTTCTGCGACACTGCCGCAGCATAGCGAGGCGTTGGTCGCCTACGATTGCCAGCCGGTGGTGTGCACGATCGAGATGGTTGAGGCGCTGGCGGCGGCGGCAAAAAAATGCGGCAAGCGTCTCGCGGTGCATGTGAAAGTTGATACCGGCATGGGTCGTGTTGGCATCGCGCCCGAGCAGGTCGCGCCATTTCTCGACCGTTGTCGAGATTTTCCTGCGCTGGGAGTGCGCGGCCTCATGAGCCACTTTCCCCGTGCCGACGAAGTCGACCCGAGCTATTCCATCGCTCAACTCGACCGTTTTCGCGACATCGTTGAAAAGACAAAAAGCTACGGTATCAAGACCCGTCACATGGCAAACAGCGCAGCGATTTTCGCTCTTCCCGGCTCCTACTTCGATGCCGTGCGTCCGGGTATCGCGCTCTACGGTTTACAACCATCGCCGTCGTTTGCGCACTCCGCCGCCCGAGAGCTCAAACCGGTCCTGCAGCTAAAAACGCGGATCGTTTTTCTCAAGGAAGTCGCCGGCGGCGCCGGCCTGAGCTATGGGCATACGTTCCACGCTCAAACCCCTTCGCTGATTGCCACGCTGCCGATCGGATATGGCGACGGCCTCAGCCGCAACCTCTCGGGGCGCATCGATGTTTTGGTTCGTGGCGTGCGTTGTCCGCAAGTCGGCCGTATCACCATGGATATGAGCCTGATCGATGTAACGGCGCTACGTGGTCAAGCTGCGTTGGGCGACGAGGCGGTTATCATCGGACGTCAAGGACGCGAAGAAATCACCGCCGACGAGTTGGCAGCGAAGCTCGGTACGATCAACTATGAAATCGTTACTGCGATCTCGCACCGAGTGCCCCGGCTGGCTATCGAGACCAACTCTGAATGAACAGCCAGCGGACCATCATCCTGAGTCCAGCCCTGGTTCTTTCGCTCGCAACGCTGGCATTCCCGATGGCCGAAAACCCGCCAACACGGTCGGACGTCGAAATCGCGGTCTGTGGCTCATTTCGTGAGCCGTTCATGTTCTGGCTGTGGCAAACCATGGCAGGTGCACCGAAGCCGCAGGAGGTCGCATCGATCAAGGGCATCGAGCAAGTCGAATTCAGGACGGGCGATGGTGTTATGCTGCGCGGCTACAAGCTCGCCGCAGCAAATCCCGGCGCCTACCTATTGGTCGCCCAGGGCAACGCGATGCTCGCGGACCAACTCATCGGCGATCTGCAGATTTTTCGTGACCGAGGTTGGGACGTGTATATTTATGACTATCGCGGCTACGGCATTTCACAGGGGAAAAGCCGGCTCGCCGCGATCGTTGACGATTATTTCGAGATCGTCACTTATCTGAATGGAGCTGGATATGCGCGGCGATTGTTGTACGGCATCTCCATGGGCGGCGTCATCCTACTCAATGCAGCCGGTAACACTGATCTTTACACCCGCCTGGTGGTCGACTCTTCTCCAGGTCGCATATCCAATCTCGGTTGCCCCGAACGTTATGATCCGGTGATGCATCTGCCGAGCGATGGCAACCGGGTGATGATCATCTCCGGTGGCCGAGACTCGGTTGTTCCACGCGCCCAAATGGAGGAGTTGCTGCGGATGGCACAGGCGCGCGGCGCAAGAATTCTAGAAGATGCTGCATTCGCCCACCCCTATCAGGATTCCTCGGCGGCGATACACCGGCGTCGGCAAAGTGAAGTCGCCAGCTTTCTGTCACAATAGGCGCTCAACGACGCTTGCGCGTCACCAATGCAAACTCCAGACGTGTGCTTCGCACATGGCACCGAGTTCAACGGCGGCTGCGCGCTAAGCCGTTCTTGCGCGGAAGCCCACGCCTTTCACTAAAAGCTCCTGTCCCTCGATCTTGATTGCAGCTCCTAAAAATTCGCGGCTGAGCCACGCGTTGCTTTCGATATGCTCCGAGACGCGCGGAATACGGAATCGGCTTTCACCCGCAGCCAGGGCGGCCAGTGGAATGATCTGGTCGCTCGCGTAACGGTCGAGGCTTGCGCCGGTCTTTAGGTCTTCCAATAACTGGCGCGCGACGTATTTACCGATGTTTTCCGAGCGCCGTCCCGGCGCGCCCGCTCGGTCGGAGCCAAGTCGCGCCCCGCTGGTCAAATCGGCAAAAATCGCAAGGCCGGCTCCCGCTTGGAGAGCGCTGTCATCGTAGACCGCCTGAATATCAGCGCGATGTCCCGCCGTACTCAACGCACACCTGGTCGATTCCGCCATGCGCTCGCTGACCGATTGTGCCCTGAGGTGCGACGAAAGCGCGATGCCCCAAATTTTCTCCACGCTGCCAGATGTGTCCAGGAGAATTGGCCGAAGTGTGCTTCGGGTTGGTACTGTGCTGAGACGCCATATCCCTTGGCCGCTGGGCACGTAACCAGGGCGCTCCATGCGCGCGGTCACTTCGAAACCCATCCGCAGGAGCAGTGGCAGCAACACGTGTTGGAGATGATAAAACGATGGCGCAAAGTCCTGGAACAGCCCGCCGCGCAGTTCGATCGATACGGCATTCGAACCAAAAGCCAAGACGGGTAACACCGCCAGCGCCAATGCCGTGGTGGATCCCGCTGAGCCCATGTCCCAAGAAAAGTACCGGCCTTGCGTTGGCTTGCCCGGTCGGAAAACAAATTCGCGAGCGCCCGCAACTGCACCTTCGGTCGCACCGTCGACCAGTTGGCGAATCGCTTCGATAGCTTGGGCGTGCTGGCGGCGCAGCCCGGACTTGGGCCGCTTGAGACGAACATTGTAGATATGGATAGCCGTTCCGGTCAGCGCCGCGAACGCCACCGCCTGACGTACGATAGTGCCGCTTCCCGAGTATTGGGAACCATCGACCTCAAGCACGCGAGAATTTCAACCCTTGAGTCCTGTGGCTAGCTCCGTGAAACGGTCCCACGGTGTCGCGACCCACGTCTCGGTGATCCCATGACCGAAGGAGCGAACCAACAAGGCGACCTTGGTTGCCGTATCGGTATCCGGCGCCTCGAAGATGTCGAGATAGTCGCACGGTCCCAGGACCGCATAGTTGGCGAGCCATTTCACACCGGGGCATTCCTTCTTTATGCGGTCTTCTACTTGCTTGTTCAGTTGAGTTACCGACGCTGGATCCTTCAAGGCCTCGGGTGAGAGCCTGGTTAACATCGCGTAAGTACCCATATCCACTCTCCCTTCTAGGAATTCGACAGAGCGCTGGGTGGTTCGAATCGCAGTCGATCTAATCGCCAAAAATAGTAACGAATTCCGGCTCGATCATGTGACTCAGGATATCCGCCCGAGCGATCACACCGACGAGTTTTCCGTCTTCCCCTAGAACCGGCAGACGAATAATGTTTTTCTCCGTCATCTTACGGATAACGACATCGACATCATCGTCTTCCTGGACGCATACCGCAGGCTTGGTCATTATCTCTTCCGCCTTTGTCGTTTGCAGGTCCTTGCCCTGACGGATGGCGTGAAGCAAATCAAATTCCGTCACGACGCCGACCACCTTGGCCTTGGAATCAACGACTGGCAAGCCGCTGTACATGCCGGAAAGAAGTTGGAGAGCAAGATCTCGGGCCACCGCCCTTGGCGTTGCCGCTGTCACGCGAGTATTCATGACGTCACGTGCCTTCATAAGACTATTCTCCTTTCAAAGATACAAAGATAATATTTGGGAGTTTGGCAAGATGCGTGCCGCCGGATGGAACTATCGGCGACTCGGAAAAATCAGAGAAGGATTCGTATTTACGACAAAAAGGCGCCGAAAAATTTTCATCTTTGATATTGGTACGCCTGACTTGCCACCATAACGGCGTAAGCGTTTCGAGCCGATGACGACGCCCGTATAGTTCAGATCCAATCCTGCAAAAAATTTGCTTAACACTTCGCGCCGATGAGAAGTCCCGACTTTGCTGTCGGTGCCTCCACTGGGTATTCGCGTTCGCGGCGGCTTCTGGCGCTTGGCATCTTCTTTGCGCAAATAAGACGTGTTCCCATTTCGATGAAGAGGTGTAAGACCATGTATCTGTCAAGGCTCACGTTTCACACGTTGCCGGGTAAAACCCGTGAAGTTGAGGAACGACTCATGTCCCTGCTTGCCTGGGTAAGGCAGGCCGGCGGTTTGGTGATGCGCGCGCATTATGGATCACTGGGTGCGCCCGACTTGATCTTCGAACAGGAAGTGGAGGATCCCGGGACACTTGAGACACAGATCAAGAAGGTCATCGCGAACCATGAGTTTCAAAACTGGGCGAAACAGGTGTCTGGGCTGTTAGAGCAATCTCTAAGCGTGAGCTTTACGAGATTACCCGCCTTGGCTCATGACGCCGCCCGGACGGCCTCACGAAGGACGCGCCAAGCTCCGCACATGACCTGATCAAAGTCCGAGGGCGATAGTCATGAACAACAAACAACAGTTCACTTTCTGGTATTTGCTCGTTAGCGTGGCAGCTTTCCTGGTGATACAGGCGTATCTTCTCGCACCGCGTCCTGAGGTGATCAGCTACAGCCAGTTCAAGGCCCTAGTGAGGCAGAATCTGGTTACCAACCTCGTTGTTGGTCATGAAACGATCAGCGGAGACCTCAAAGCGGAGGCTGTCAAGCAGGCTCTTTCTGAAGAAAGGTTGAAGCAGATCAAACACGACGGCGAGAGTACTCTGCCGTTTATGACGGTTAGGGTCGAGGATCCTGAGTTAACGCAAGAGCTAGAGGCAGCTGGCATTCCCTATCGCGGTGAACTGGCCAGCAATTGGCTGCCGACGATTTTGTCCTGGGTAGTCCCTATTGTGCTGTTTTTTCTCGTGTGGAGTTTTCTCATTAACAGAATGGGCGGCGCCGGCACTAGCGGCCTGATGCAGATCGGTAAAAGCAAGGCAAAAGTTTTCATTGAACGAAAAACCGGCGTTACTTTCGCAGACGTTGAAGGCATTGACGAGGCCAAGGATGAGCTTGTCGAGGTTGTCGAATTTCTAAGAAACCCGGGCAAATACCAGAGGCTCGGTGGCCACATCCCTAAGGGCGTATTGCTGCTCGGACCTCCAGGGACAGGCAAAACATTATTGGCGAGGGCGGTAGCCGGCGAAGCGGGGGTCCCTTTTTTCAGTATCTCTGGTTCCGACTTTGTCGAAATGTTCGTTGGTGTGGGCGCCGCACGGGTGCGGGATCTTTTTGCCCAAGCGGTCAAGCACGCGCCCAGCATCATCTTTATCGATGAGCTAGACGCGCTCGGGAAGGCAAGGGGCTTGAACATCCTCACCAGTCATGACGAGCGTGAACAAACCCTCAACCAACTGCTTGCGGAGATGGATGGTTTCGATCCCAATCAGGGCGTCATTATCATGGCTGCAACCAATCGGCCGGAAATTTTAGATCCTGCCCTATTAAGACCCGGCCGATTTGACCGACAGGTGCTGGTCGATCGCCCCGACCTCAAAGGACGGGAGAAGATCCTTCGGTTGCACGCGAAGAAGGTGAAGCTTTCTCCTGCGGTCGACTTGGCCGTCGTAGCAGCCAAAACGCCTGGCTTTGTCGGCGCGGACCTCGCCAATATCGTCAACGAAGCCGCGCTGTTAGCCGCCCGCGAGGGGAAAGAAGCCGTGGAGATGGCGGACTTTGATGAAGCGATAGCACGAGTCATTGCAGGGTTACAAAAGAAAACCCGCGTCATGAGCCCCAAGGAAAAACAAACGGTGGCTTATCACGAATCCGGCCACGCCATTGTCGCTGAGCTGGTCCCGGGCGCAGACCCCGTGGAGAAGATCTCGATTATCCCGCGTGGCGTGGCGGCGCTCGGCTATACACAGCAGCTTCCCACCGAAGACCGTTATCTCATGACGCGCTCGGAACTCTTGGCGCGCGTTCACGTCCTTTTGGGAGGACGGGTCGCGGAAGAGATGATTTTTGGCGACGTTTCGACCGGCGCGCAAAATGATCTGCAGAAAGCTACCGAGATCGCCAGAACGATGGTGACCCAGTTCGGCATGAGTGAAAAGGTCGGCTTGGTTTCCTTGGAAGGTCCGCGAACCCCGCTTTTTCTTCCGATACCCACTCATTTGCCGAAGGAGTATAGCGAGGAGACAGCGCATCTGGTCGACACCGAAGTTAAAAAGATTCTCTCCGAAGTTCATGAAAAGGTTACGGGCATTCTGTCTGTTCACCGGCATGCGCTGGAGGATTTGGCAAAGCTGCTTTTGGAAAAAGAGGTTGTCGAGAGGCCGCAGTTGCGGGCGATCCTGAGAGCGAGAGGTCTGGAACACGCAGCGTGATGAAACATGGTCCGACGGTCTTGTCGCCAGGCGGAAAATTTTGTGGCCTTGGATTGTCTCTGAGCAACTAGGCTAGGAGCTTGTATGAAGTGGGACCTATTCAGCCGGCAGCAAGCGAACGAACTGATGGAGCAAGCCGAGAGGATTCAGAGAAATCTATTAGAAATCGCCGCTGCCAGCCACTACCGCGCTCCAATCGGGCGGGCAGGCACTTGGATTCCATCCATCAATGTCGTGGAGACCAGCGACACCTGCTGGGTTATTACCGCTTTGCCTGGTGCGGAAGCGAATCGACTCGAAGTCCATCTGGTAGGCGACGAGCTGGTTATCGCCGGCATGCGGCCGCTGCCAACCTGTTGCAGCGAAGGTAAACTTACGATCTGGGAGATACCGCCGGGGCGTTTTGAGCGCCGCTTGAACTTAACCCCAGGCACGCGATTTACGATTTCCGAGACGCATTTTGAGAACGGTCTGCTAATCACACAACTGAAAAAGAGCTTATGATAGAGCAACATTCTACAGACGAAAGCCGCCCTGACCCAAGCGAAACAAAACCAGGCGCGTCGCTTTTTGCTGATACGTTGGCCATCCTGCCGCTGCGCAACTCGGTGCTGTTCCCCCACACGGTCATGCCCCTAACGCTCGGTCGTCCCGCAAGTCTTCAGGCTGTTGAAGAAGCGGTGCGACAACAACGACCCATTGGCATCCTCGTACAAAAAGACCCGGCGGTGGAGATTCCCCAAATCAAAGATCTGTACGAAATCGGGACTACGGCCGAAGTGCTCCGTATGTCTCCCTCCCGTGACAGTCAGCGCAAGCTTATTGTTCAAGGGCGCCAGCGTTTCAGAATTATTGAATTTCTTCAGACAGATCCCTTCTTGGTCGCACGGACGGTGTTGTTGGAAGAGAGCGCGCCACGGACTAAAGAGTTCGAGGCGAGAGTTCTGCATTTGCGTGAGCAGGCGATCAAAGCACTGTCCCTACTCCCTCACCCAACAGATGAACTCAGGGCGACGATCGAAGCCATTGAAGATCCACTAGCTCTCATCGACATGGTCGCATCTACGCTTGACCTTCCAACCGCCGATAAACAGGAAATTTTGGCGACTCTCGATGTGGAGACACGCCTGCAAAGGGTCTCCCGCCAACTGACACGCCAGCTGGAGTTATTGGAACTCAGCCAAAAGATCAAAGCGGAAACAAAAGAATCCATGGATAAAGCGCAGCGCGAGTATTTCCTGCGTGAGCAGCTCAAGGCGATAAAGAAAGAATTAGGGGAGGACGAAGGGAAGAGCGTCGAGATCGAAGAACTGCGGAGGAAGATCGAAGCGCTGAAGGCGCCGCTTGAAGTAGAAAAAGAGGCCTTGCGAGAACTGTCCCGGCTTGAGCGCACATCCGAGATGTCCGCTGAACACTCGGTGATCCGCACCTTTATCGACTGGATCATTGAGCTCCCATGGAACGTAGTGACCGAAGAGCGAATCGACTTGCCCAAGGCGCGAGAGATTTTGGATATCGATCACCACGACCTCGAAAAAGTCAAAAAGCGCATTATCGAGTTCCTGGCAGTTCGCAAGCTCAATCCCTTAGGGAAAAGCCCGATCCTGTGCTTTGTCGGCCCCCCCGGCGTGGGAAAAACATCGCTTGGCCAGAGCATTGCGCGAGCCATGAACCGCAAGTTTGTCCGCCAGAGTCTGGGCGGCGTCCACGACGAAGCCGAGATTCGTGGCCACCGCCGCACCTATATCGGCTCCCTTCCGGGGAACATTATCCAAGGCATTCGCAAGGCCGGCACTAAGAATCCCGTATTCATGTTGGATGAGATCGACAAACTGAGCGCCAGTTTTCACGGTGATCCCTCGGCGGCGTTGCTGGAAGTGCTCGACCCGGCGCAAAACTCAACCTTCCAAGACCATTATCTTGGAGTGCCCTTCGATCTGAGTCAGGTCTTGTTCATCGCCACGGCGAATGTGCTCGACCCCATCCCACCGCCGCTGCGCGATCGCATGGAGATACTTGAGCTGCCGGGTTATATCGAGGAAGATAAATTAGCAATCGCCAGAGGCTATCTGGTCCGCCGCCAAACCGCCGAGAACGGCCTCACACCGGCAGAAATTAATTTTACCGACGACGCGCTCCGCGAGATCATTCGGTTCTACACGCGTGAAGCCGGAGTGCGCCAGTTGGAGCGCGAATTAGGCTCGGTCTGCCGCGCCGTGGCGACACGCTTCGCGGAAGGACAGAAAGAAACCGTCACCGTCGATCCCGAGTTCATCCGCAGCTGTCTCGGGCCGCCGAAGTTTTTAAGCGAAATCGCGCTGCGCACGAGCCTGCCCGGAGTAGCGACAGGTTTGGCGTGGACGCCTTTCGGCGGCGATATCCTGTTCGTCGAAGCGACCAAGATGGCCGGCGACGGAAAATTATTGTTGACAGGGCAGCTCGGCGATGTGATGAAAGAAAGCGCCCAGGCGGCATTGAGCCTGGTCAAGTCGCGCGCCGAGACGCTCACTATCGACCCCGACATTTTTAGAAAGAACGATTTGCACGTTCATCTCCCCGCCGGTGCGATTCCTAAGGACGGACCCAGCGCTGGAATCACGCTGTTCGTCGCCCTCGTCTCATTGCTCACTCAACGGCGAATCAGCAAAGATGTTGCCATGACCGGTGAGATCAGCCTGCGTGGGTTAATCCTTCCAGTGGGAGGGATCAAAGAAAAAGTGCTGGCAGCCAAAAGAGCGGGTATCTCCTGTGTTCTACTTCCAGAGCTCAATCGAAAAGACTTTGAGGAAATCCCAACGCCAGCGCGCGAAGGAATTCGCTTCGAGTTTTTGAAAACCGTAGACGAAGCATTGAGATTCGCCTTGGAGGCAAATGCTGAAGACAATTCTGACGCCGCCAAACGACTGGCGAGCTAGGCCAAACGTTGGAGGGATTCACTTTTGGCTTTCAATTTGATCGAATTTTAAAATTGGATTGCGCTATTCAAATTTCGGTTGAGGAAAGAAGGTTGGCCGCGGGTGACAAAAAAACCCCAGAGTTTGGAAGACGGTTAACCCTAGCGATGGTCGTGACAAGGTGGCGATGACCATGAGTCTTGAGATTTTATCAGGGTCGGCGAACTATGGGCTTGCGAAGGCGGTTGCAACAACGCTTGGAGTTGAGCTTACCCCAAGGACGATAGAGCGTTTTCCCGATGGGGAGTTAAACATTAAGATCCAGCAAAGCGTCCGGGGGTGCGACGTTTACCTGATTCAGCCGACCTCTCCTCCGGTGGACGAGCACCTTTTCGAACTATTGCTTTTGGCCGATGCTTGCCGCCGCGCAGGCGCGACTCACTTAACGGCAGTTATTCCCTATTTCGGCTATGCCCGGCAGGACCGCCGCGCTCACGGGCGCGAGCCGGTCAGCACGCGGCTGGTCGCCGACCTGATCGCTGCCAGTGCCATACACCGCGTTGTGGTCGTTGATTTTCACAGCCGCGCAGTCGAAAGCGCCTTTGCGATTCCGGTAGAGCATGTGAGCGCTATACCGATACTGGCGGAGGCCGTCCGACCGTCGATACAAAAAGACGCCGTGGTGGTCTCGCCCGATCTTGGCGCCGTCAAGATGGCTGAGCGCTACGCCAAGCTACTCAATTTATCTGTCGCAATTATTCACAAGAGTCGCATCAGCGGTGCCGAAGTTGTGGTCCAGCGTATTGTCGGCGATGTCCGGCAAAAAGAAATCCTGGTCGTTGACGACATGATCACAACCGGCGCGACCATCGAGAAAGCAACCAAGGCGCTGCTGGAAGCCGGCTGCTTGTCTTCCGGTATAAAAGTTGTGGCGAGTCACGCTTTGCTCGTCGGCAATGCCGCCGAGCGCCTGGGCCAATTGCCAATCGAAAGGATTTTTGTCTCCGACAGTGTACCCAGAACCGAGCGATTTCCTCTGCCCCTTCAGGTTTCGTCATTGGCGCCGCTGCTGGCGGAAACAATCCAGCGTCTTCATCGCCTGGAATCCCTCGGCGATGTGTTGACACGAGAATGAAGTGCGACGAAGCCACGTGGCAAACCCATGCACTTATTGGAGATCAAAAATCTTTCCTTCCAATTGGCCGGCAGGCCCATTTTGGACGGGCTCAATCTCACTGTCGATTCACACGAGATCCATGCTCTGGTAGGAACCAATGGATCGGGCAAGAGCTCGCTTGCCTATATGATTCTAGGGTGTGAGGGCTATGTTCCGACCAGCGGCGAGATTGTCTTCGAAGGTCGGTGCATCAATCCACTCAGACTTTTCGAGCGCGCTCGACTCGGCATCACTTTGTGCTGGCAAGAGCCCGCCCGGCTCGAAGGGATTTCGGTTGCAGACTATTTGAGCCTAGGACAGCCAGCGGTCGACGGTGCGACATACCTGCGTAGAGTGGGCCTTGTTCCCGAACTATACCTTCACAGGAATGTCGACAAGACCTTAAGCGGCGGTCAAAGAAAACGTATCGAATTGGCGTCGGTATTCTCCCTGAGACCCAAACTCGCTGTGCTCGACGAGCCTGATTCCGGTATAGATTTGCTTTCCATCGGCGAGATCGCCGACGTCATTCATTCCTTTAAGGATGCGGGTGCCTCACTGCTTTTGATAACCCATCGCGAAGAGATCGTGCGAATTGCCGATCGGGCGTCGCAATTATGCGGCGGCAAAATCGTTCTAACCGGAACCCCAAATGAGGTTGCCCAGCACTACAAGTCACGCCGCTGTACGGTCTGCGACGGGCAGGGGTGTCACGATGACTGAGCTAGCGGAAATTTCCCAAATTTTGCGCCGCCTGGGTACGGACGGCGCGGTCCTCAGCGACCGCCAGGTTGCCCACGTCGTGGCCAGCGGTCGCGATCTTCTGAGCCAGCAAGAAATCCCCGGTGTGATCATCAGTAGCGAAAGCAAAGCCGATGGCCTCGCCACTCAGATTACGGTCAAACGGGATGCCAAGATCACCAACCCGATTCACCTGTGCATCGGAGTCCTACACGAAACCGGAAAGCAGATGATTCGCCTCGGGTTAAAATTTGAGCGACACAGCGAAGCAAAGGTCATCGCGCACTGTTTTTTTCCTCGAGCACAGAATGTAGAGCACGCCATGGACGCGGCAATTGAAATTGAATCAGGCGCCCGGCTTCACTACAGCGAGGACCATTACCATGGCCCTTTTGGCGGCGTGACCGTCGTGCCCAAAGCAAAAGTTCGGGTTCACCCCAACGGCCGTTATGTTTCCGATTTCTCCTTGACGTCGGGCCGAGTGGGCAAACTGGACATCGATTACAGGGTCGAAGTTGATGCCGACGCGGTAGCCGAATTGACGGCTAAAGTCTTTGGCCATGCCGAGGATGACATAAGAATCCGAGAAGAAGTGGTGCTTTCAGGAGAAAACGCGCGAAGCTTGATCAAAACTCGGGTTGCGCTGGAAGGCCAGGCCAGAGCGGAAGTAACGGGAGTTACGGAAGGCAAGGCTAAGGGCGCGCGCGGCCATGTCGACTGCCTGGAGATCCTCAAGGATCAAGCGCTGGCTCAGGCGATCCCGATCGTCAGGGTGAGCCATCCTCTGGCCAAGGTGACCCATGAAGCCGCAATCGGCAGCATCGATCAAAAGCAGCTCGAGACCTTGATGGCTCATGGCCTTGCGCCCGAGCAGGCCGTCGAGATGCTGGTCGCCGGATTGCTTCGTTGAGAGGCGGCTCCTGAACGGGATGCCGCACCAGGGCACATCCTACCCGATATGAATGAACGCATGACCTTGTTCTTGTGTGGCGACGTGATGACCGGCCGCGGCATCGATCAAGCCCTCCCCTATCCGGGCGACCCACGACTCTACGAGCCGTGCGTCAAGAACGCGTCCGAGTATATCGAACTGGCCGAGCGCGCAAACGGTCCACTGCCTCACCCGATCGATTTCAGTTACATCTGGGGCGACGCGCTGGAAACGTTCCAGCAGGAAAAACCTCAGGCGCGGATCATCAACCTAGAGACAGCGATCACTCGCAGCGCTACACATTGGCGAAGCAAAGAAGTCCATTACAAAATGAATCCGGAGAATATCGGATCCCTCACGGCAGCGGGAATCGATGGCTGCGCCCTGGCGAACAATCACATGCTCGATTGGGGGATTCCCGGACTCCTCGAAACTCTTGAAACACTGGATAAGGCAAAGATCCAGCACGCCGGCGCCGGGCGTAACCTTCGAGAAGCAAAAGCGCCGGCGATCCTTGCCACCGGGGAGGACAGCCGAGTCATGCTGTTCAGCCTCGGATCGACATCGAGCGGCATTCCACCTGAATGGTCTGCCCAAGAGAGCCGGCCCGGCCTTTACATGATTGAAGCAGAAGGGGACGATCCTGTGCATCTCCTGGCGAAAGAGATTAGTGCGGTGAAACGCACCGGTGATATCGTTATTGTTTCGATCCACTGGGGAAGCAACTGGGGTTACCGGATTCCTGCAACCGAGAAGCGACTCGCTCGTCGGCTTGTTGACGAAGCGGGGGTCGATATCGTCCACGGGCATTCGTCGCACCATGTCAAGGCAATCGAAGTTTACCGGGAGCGCCTCATCCTCTACGGCTGCGGCGATTTTTTCGATGACTATGAAGGCATTACGGGGTACGAAAGCTTTCGCGGAGATCTCGGTCTGATGTACTTTGCGGCAATGAACTGCACTACCGGCGAACTTCTTGGGTTACGGATGATACCCACCCAAATTCGTCGTTTTCGGTTAAACCGCGCTTCTGAACTCGATTCGCAGTGGCTTGAAGATCTGCTCAATCGGGAGGGCAAACAGTTTAACACAAGCGTACGGCGCGATGCCGAGAATACACTTGCGCTATCGTGGCATTGACCGCCGCTAGGCATCTGCGAGTCTTCTCAGGAATGAAAAGTCGTGAAATTATTTTTCGCAACTCTGCGTGCAGCCTTTCCTTTTCGGCCACAAGCTGCAATTTCTGATCGAAAAACGCTTTTTCTTGGGCTTCGATGAAGCGCTGGGAGTCGCGTCAACAATAATCTCCGCCGGCTGATCGAACTCCGGACAATTAACCACCTTTTTGAAGCGAAAGCGCTTGCCCATAGGCATAAACACGTAGCGGGTTCCGATAGCCAACCTTGCTAGCATCGAAAATATCTTGTTCATTGCCTCCTCCTGCAATGGTCGATAAAGATTGATGAAGCAAGCGGCGTGCCTTAGGAGCGCCCTGCGACACCTTAAACGAGCGGAGGAGTTTCGTAGCGCCGACCCAAGGCTTACGAAATTCGTGCCTTGATCGTGCGGCACAACTGCGGCGTTGCTCGTGCCAAGTTCCAAATTAGAGTTCGGATAAGACTAGGATTGCGTACCTTCTGGTTAATAGCCTTCACCCCAGTTTACTTCGAATCCGAGTTTTTTTTCGCGAGCGCGGCTCAGAACTAAATCGGCAATCGCAAGCTCAGCAATTCCCTGACCGCCGTTGTTCTTAAACACCGTGATGTCTGCGCGGTTGTGGCGTCCTTGCGTGTGCCCGGCGACGATTTCCCTCAGCTCTACGATCTTGTCCCAGGATATCAGGCCCGATTGCACCGGGTCATAGATGTCGCCCTGCTGGTCCTGCTCGGCCAAGGCGCGCGAGGCGATTCCAATGATGGCGGCGCGCGCCAACGTTGCATTATCCAGTTCTCGCCGTTTATGTGGGATGACGCCCGCCTGAACCATGCCGACGTTACTTCCAACGATCGAGGTGACATGCGCTCCCTCGCGCAGCCATTCGCCGGCGAACACTGGTACAGTTGTGTTAGTCGCAGTGAGAACGATATCTGCGTGTTCGATAGCTTTCTGACAGTTGTCTGTGGGCAAAATGTTCAGAGACAGACGTTCGGCCATTTCCTGCGCGAACCGCTCTCGGTGCGCGCGCGTAGGGCTAAAAACGATCACCCGCTTAAGGTTGCGAATTTCTTTCATCGCAGTGAGATGATTGCGCGCCTGTTTTCCCGAACCTAAAAGCACTAATTCGGTGGAGTCGCTGCGGCTCATCCATTTGGTGCCGACCGCGCTGATCGCCGCTGTCATTAAATCCGATGTTCGAAGCGGAATGCCATCCGCGGTCTTGCCTCGTCGGGTCGAGGAGAGAATCATGGCGAGCGGCGTCGCGGTGCGGAGATCGAAAATGATGTCCACCAGAGGACTCCGTGACGGATAAGTCTGTACTCCGCCACTTACCTCAAGGATTTCAGTTTGAATGCGCAAACCGATTTTGTCGCGGGACGGCAACGCCGCCGGCATAGTGTTCAAGCGGGAATTGCCGGTATGCAGGCGGCGACGCGGGAGATTGATCTCTGAATGCCTGCCCCAGTCAGCAAAGGCTTGTTCCACCGCGTCGAGCACCTCGGCCATC
>DATBMR010000069.1:0-1728 GCA_036554745.1 Binatia bacterium | reverse complement strand
GATGGCCGCATCGACGCGCACGAACTGCGTATTTCGGCGCAAAACGGCCTGGTCTATCTCGAGGGCGCCCTACCGAGCGAGCCGCAACACCAGATGCTGCTCAATCTTTTGACTGACATCGCCGGTGTTCAGGAGATTGTCGATCATCTCGAAATTGAAAGACTTGCGTGGGAGCGTGCCGACCGCTCGCGTGATGAAAATGCTCAGGAGATCCCGGCCGGCAACTTGCACGATAACGAACCCTACGGCGGCACCGAAGATGTGGTCCTCAGCAAGGAAGCAGGCGTGAACTACGATCCGCCCGACAACCCGCCACCGCCGCATCGCAAGGATTAAATCGTGGCGACTAAGCGGACAAAGCCAAACAATCGGAGAGCGGCCGTGGCGGCGGCATCAAGCTCTCCTCCACCCTCATACCGAACGGAACACGGATGCTGCCGGCCGCACCCCGGCATTTTCCTCCGGCAGGTCGCGCCTCGGTTACGTCAGGAGAGTTCACATGGCCAAGGAGTACGGACGCCGCGCTCGGTCCTTTCTCATCACCGGAGCAGTCATTGGCGCGGTGGGATACACGTTGCTTCGCTCCTATCGCCGCATGGATTTTAACGGTAAGACCGTCGTCATCTCCGGCGCGTCTCGCGGTTTAGGATTGGAGTTGGCGCGGGGGTTCGCCAGTGAAGGGTCCGATGTTGCGCTGCTTGCGCGGGACCAGTTGGAATTGGCGCGGGCGGCAAAAGAGTTGCGGCGTTATGGTACCCGAATAACCCCGGTTGGATGCGACATAACGCAGCAGCAGCAAGTGCACGAAGCGATAGCCAAGATCATTCGGGACCACGGTAAAATCGACGTTTTGGTTAACGACGCGGGAATCATCCAAGTGGGACCGGTCGAGAACATGGAGCTAGAGGACTACCAGAGCGCCATGGACGTCCATTTTTGGGGACCGCTTTATTTGATTCAGGAAGTGATTCCTCACATGAGAGTTCGGCAGCAGGGACGCATTGTTAACATCGCGTCGATCGGCGGCAAAGTCGCGGTGCCGCATCTACTGCCTTACGCCGCGAGCAAGTTCGCGCTCGTCGGGCTGTCCGAAGGGCTGCGCGCTGAGTTGCTCAAGGACGGCATCTACGTGACGACGGTTTGTCCGGGGCTGATGCGCACGGGCTCGCACTTGAATGCGTATTTTAAAGGACAACATGAAAAAGAATACGCTTTGTTCGCCATCGCCAACGCTTCGCCGTTGCTGTCGACCACGTCGAATGCCGCTGCCCGAAAAATTATTGAAGCCTGCCGTTACGGCAAAGCCGAGCTGGTGATCACACCCCAGGCTGGTTTATTGCGTCTTGCAAACGCCCTTTTTCCCGGGTTGATGACCGAGAGCTTTGCGCTAATCAATCGGCTCCTGCCGCGAGCTCGCGCCGGGGAGGGCGACCAATTGCAGCGCGGCGCCGACAGCGGATCCGCCATCGCGCCATCAATTCTGACCCGTGCAGCTGATCGTGCTGCCGCGCTCAATAACGAGTTATGACAGAGTGGGAACGAACGATGACTACTGCTGAGAATCCGGACAGCCCTGGTGAGAAGAGCGTATGCACTTGCACGCACCCGACGCACTTTCTCGGGCGGTGTCAGGTGGCGGTCGATCCGCCGGAACAGCTATGCGCGGAGTGCATGGAGAATCATTTTCACCGCGCCGATGATCCGGCGATTTGAGTTGTCGGCACATGG
>DATBMR010000054.1:0-3699 GCA_036554745.1 Binatia bacterium | reverse complement strand
TGTGTTGATCGGGAATGGCTGCAGAGCTGGTATTTCAAATGGAGCGCTCACGAGAGAATCCAGTTCTGTTTCGATTCGTGTCACCCGTTCGGTGCCAGCCATCACCAGAAATACGTCGTCATTGACGGCAGGATCGCCTTTCTGGGCGGTCTTGACATTTGTTCGGGCCGTTGGGACGAGCGCGATCACCAAGCCGTCAATCCGCGACGCGTCAACGCAGATCGGAGCCCTTATCCACCCTTTCACGATGTGCAGTCCTATCACTTCGGCGGCGTCGCCCAGTCGCTCACAAAGCTATTTAAGGAGCAGTGGCGTGCTGTCTGCAATTGCGAACTAGATTTGCCGCTCGCGGGTTACGAGCCCGTCGTGGATCTCAAAAACGGGCTGCCAATCAACTCGAACCGAGTCGCCATTAGCCGAACCCAGGTTAAACCCACCGAGACCGGCTACCAATCTGTGCGCGAAATCCGCCGATTGTTCCGCGATGCGATCGCTGCCGCCGAGTCGTTAGTTTATATCGAAAACCAATATTTCAGCTCTCAGGCCATCTATGATGCGCTCGCTCGGCGTATGGCCGATCGCCGCCGTTCGCGCCTGGAAATCATTTTGGTGCTCGCCAAGGAAGCCAATGCCTTCGTCGAACAGGCCTCGATCGGCATCGCTCAGGCAAAGATTATTCGTGATCTAAAGCAGCTCGCCGCAGAAACCGGACACCGTCTTGGCGTGTACTATCCGGCGACATCCAGCCCGGACGGTACCGAAGTGCCAATTTACATTCATTCCAAGCTGTTGCTGATCGATGACCGCTTCCTCAGCGTCGGTTCGGCGAACATGAACAACCGCAGCATGGGGCTCGATACTGAGCTGAATGTCTCTTGGCAAGCGCGCCCGAACGAGGCGCACACGTTAGAGTCGATTCGTGACGTTCGGGTGGATCTTTTGGCCGAACACACGGGTCTATTCGGCGATCATCGAGTCGATCTCGACCGCACTAGCGGACTCGTAAACGTTCTCGATCAATTTGCCAGCGATGCTGCTTGTCGTTTGCGCTGCCATCCCCTGGTGGAGGCTTCCACCACAAACGGGACATGGATCGAAACGGTGTTCCCCGAGGGACTGCCGCTCGATCCCGAGGGGCCGATCTTTGGCGAAGATACTTACGAGCCGCTTGGCGATCGCGACACATTCTTCCCTAAGGGAATAAGTTGGCTAAGCACCCTGCTGTCAAAAGGCGTCGAGTAACCGCCGTTCATGCTTTCCACACTGTTCAAACGGCGTGAGATTGCGCGCGCTGACGCGTCGCGCGAGACAGGTACGCTCCAGGCACCCGCAAGGCTCGAAGCCCCGCCACCACAGCGCGCCAGCCATTTGCCCGGTTGGATTTTCCTTCCGACCCTGGTTTTGATCGTTGCGATTCTTTACTGGGCGCAGGAGGTGCTCGTCCCCATAGCCATCGCCGTCTTGCTTACCTTTATCTTGGCGCCTGTCGTCGGCGCGCTGGAACGTTTACACTTGCGGCGCATTCCTTCCGTCGCCATAGCAACGGTATTGTCCGTGTCGATTCTGTTAGGCGCCAGTTGGATCGTGGCGTGGCAGATGTCCGGGCTAGCCAACGACCTCCCCCGCTATCGAATCAACATTCTTAAGAAGATCGACGACCTGCGCGCCTTCAAGAGGGGTGGCGCGCTCGAGAAAGTTGAGCAGACCGTCGAAGATGTCAAAAGCGAGTTGAAAAAGACCGAGGATCCGTCTGACCAGCAGCCAAGTCAGGTCGTTGTCGCTGCCGAGCAAGAGTCAGCGTTCTGGCCCATTCCGCTGGCCACTGGACCGATGTTGGAACGGGTCGCGGCTGCAGGCCTTGCGATCGCGCTGGTTATCTTCATGCTGACGCAAAAGGAAGATCTGCGTAACCGGCTGATTCGCATCTTGGGCTACGGCCGTCTGACAGTGACCACCAAGGCGCTGGAAGAAGCCGGGCGCAGGATCAGCCGCTATTTGCTCGCGCAAGCGCTGATCAATAGCGGTTTCGGTCTGGCAGTCGGAGTTGTTCTATTCCTCGTGGGTGTGCCTTACGCCCTACTATGGGGATTGATGGCGACGTTGCTGCGGTTTATTCCCTATGTCGGCCCGTGGCTTGCTGCGATCATGCCGACGGCCTTGAGCCTAGCTTATTTTCCGGGCTGGATAACCCCGCTCATCGTCGTTGGCGTCTTCGTGCTGCTCGAGCTGACGACTAATCTGCTGCTCGAGCCGCTATTCTACGGCGAAAGCGCGGGCGTCTCTGAAATCGCCATTCTGATCATGGCGGCATTCTGGACTTGGCTTTGGGGACCGGTCGGTTTGATTTTGGCGACCCCGTTAACAGTCTGCCTCGTCGTCTTTTCCAAATACGTTCCCGAAATGACCTTCATAACCGTGCTCTTGAGCGACGCGCCGGCATTGGAGCCCCACGTCAACTACTACCAGCGCATGCTGGCATCTGACCAAGACGAGGGCGAGGATATCGTCGAAGGATATCTTAAAGATCATTCGACTGCCGACCTCTACGATCGAGTCTTCGTTCCCGCTCTTAGCCGGGCAAAACACGACCGGCGCCATGGGCAATTAACTGACCGAGATGAGCTGGCCGTCTACGACGGCACACGAGCGATTCTCGAAGAGCTGACCGAACGCCGCGGAGAAGCACCGGACACAGGCAAATCCAGTGTGACCGAGAACGTTTCGGTGGACGAGGTTGTACTTGGCTTTCCCGCGGACGGCAAGGCCGACGAACTGGCACTGCTCATGTTTGCGCAACTTCTCGATCAGCAACGCTATAAGATGGACGTCGTCTCTGCGGATATGCTGGCGGCCGAAATGGTTTCGCTGGTTGGACAAAACCGGTCGCGTCTTGTCTGTGTTGGCGCGATCGCTCCAGGGGGCCTTGCGCGCGCCCGCTATCTGTGCAAACGGATTCGCGCCCGTTTTCCTGAGGTTAAAATCCAGGTTGGTCGCTGGGGATCTTCCGACAACCACGATAACGCCTGCACCTCCTTGGCTGCAGCCGGCGCCGACCGAGTGGCGGGCTCATTGCTCGAAGCTCGTGATCAGCTCGTGCAGTTGAGTCACTTGGAACCCGCCACCGCTCCCGCGGCGCGACGTGCCGCACGCTAGCCGGATGACCACTGATGGCCATGTTGCCGGGTGTAAACGTTAGCAACGAAGAACGGTTCCTCTCGGATTGATTTCATGAGTGATGCTCGTTTCAGTATTTTCGTTCCGCACATATCCTCACCGTTTGGCTACATGACAGTTCGCAAAAAGCCAGCTTCGCCGTATAAAGCCATACTTTGATACGCGTTGCACCTCGCCTGAAGATCGAGGCGAGTTTTCCTTCGGCCCCTCTTTGTGCTGACAAGAGAGGGTTGCCAAACCGAAACCTCCGCACTAGAGTGCCGAGCCATAGAGTTTGTGAGCGCGCGCCGCCCCTGGATGATTTGCCGGAGGTGATTCATGAAGAGAAAATTTTCTGTGTCATGCCTCGTTGGTTTGGCGATGATCTTGACCTCTTTAGCAACTCTCAAGGCAGCAGCGATCGACGAGCTGATCGCCGGCGCCAAAAAGGAGGGCGTTCTCGAACTCTATGCGCCCTCCACTCTTACTCCCGAAGGTGCTCAGCGGTTGGGCGAAGCGTTCAACAAGAAACACAGTTTAAACATC
>DATBMR010000052.1:0-16239 GCA_036554745.1 Binatia bacterium | reverse complement strand
GCGACTGTCTAACTTGATCGTGCTACGGAGCTTTTCCAAATCCTTTTCACTGGCGGGTTTGCGCATCGGCTTGGCCTTCGCTTCCGAGGAGATCATCGCCGGCATGATGAAAGTGAAAGATTCATACAACTTGAATCGACTGAGCCTTGCGGCAGCGTGCGCGGCATTGCAGGACTTGCCGTGGATGACCCGCAACGCGCGGCGTATTCAACGCAGCCGGAAAAAACTGACGAGCGCGCTCAAACGAATGGGCTACCAAGTCTACCCATCCCATGCTAATTTCGTCTTGGCTCGCAGGACAGGGCAGAACCTCAAGTCTGTCTATCAAGAGCTCAAGCAACGCAAGATACTGGTCCGTTACTTCGATGTGCCGGGACTGCAAGATTGCCTGCGCATTACGATCGGGTCGCCCAAGGAGATCTCCGCATTGGTCGATGCAATGAAGACGATCGAGACCTGACCTCCAACGGCGCCGCCGGCGAAAGGAGTTCTCATGGCACGGCTCACCATTACCGACCTGGACCACATCGTGCTCAATGTCAGTGACATCGATCGCTCGCTCAGGTTCTACACCGAAGTCTTGGGTTTAAAGGGCGAACGCATCGAGGAGTTCAGAGCGGGCAAAGTCGGTTTCCCATCGGTGCGCATCAATGACGCGACCATCATCGATCTATTTCCGACCCCGACGTCCGTGCGTCTGGGCCCCGGCTCGCAGATTAACCGCAACCTCAATCATTTTTGCATGGTCGTCGGCGCCGATGACTTTTCCGGTATTGTCGAATATCTGGCCGAAAATGACATTAGCGTGCGTGAAGGGCCGGTGTCGCGATGGGGCGCGCGCGGCCGCGCGACCTCGGTTTATTTTCTCGATCCCGACGGCAACGAGATCGAAATCCGGACCTACTGAATTTCCACGGAGCTCGGGCGTGTTTTATGCGGCCGCTCTTTGTTCCAATTTGATCTTGAGAATGCGCCGTCCTTCCATATCGACGATGGTGAGCTTGTAACCGTTGTCCTCCACCCATTCGCCGCCGCGCGGTATGCGTTTGAGCTTGGCGAGCATGAAGCCGGCGAGCGTATGGTATTCCGACGACTCCTCGAAAGGCAGAGCGAAATCGGTCTTTAGATCTTTCAGCAGCGCCGATCCTTTGATGACCATCGATCCGTCAGGCAACCGTTCCACCGGCCCGCGCTCCTCGCGATCATATTCATCGCGGATCTCACCGACAATCTCTTCGACCAAGTCCTCGAGGGTGGCGAGACCTTCGACCTCACCGAATTCGTTAACGACCAGCGCCATGGCCAGATGGCGCCGCTGCAGTTGCTTTAGCAGCTCGCTGATCGGCAGCGAGCTGGGCACGAAAAACGCCGGGTGAAGATGATCGCGAATGCGAAAGTCGCTGTTTTCCTGCAGCGCCTTGAAGACATCCTTGTTGTAAAGAATTCCGATGACTTTATCGAGCTCACCATCGTAAACGGGAATCCGCGAGAAGCCGCTTTCGACGAAGCTCTTGGCCGCTTCGGCGAGCGAGGTATGGGCCTCAATGGCATGAATTTCGGTGCGTGGGATCATCACCGCTTTGACCGGCGTGTCGGCGAATTCAAAAACGCTATGAATCAGCTCTTGTTCGGTTTCATTGAAAATACCCTTGGCGGCGCCTTCGCGGATCAATGACTTTACTTCATCGACAGAAATGAAACTGGCTCCCTCGACGTCTTTGCCGCCGAACAGTCGCAACACGACATTGCTCGACTTGGTCAGCCCCTTCACCAGCGGAGCGCTGACGCGCGCAAGCAGCTCAATTGGCCGCGAGACGAAGCAGGCGATTGGCTCGGAGTATCTCAAAGCCAGGGACTTGGGCACGAGCTCACCGATCACCAGCGAGAGGTAAGCGATCGGCACGACCACGATCAGCAGGGCGATCGCTTCGGACCAACGCGCGATAAAAGGAACGGGCACGGAGGCGATCTGTGGCTCGAGGTAAGCGACCGCCGCGGCGCCGCCGATCGCCGAGGCCAGCGAGGCGACCAGGGTGACGCCGATTTGCACGGTGGCGAGGAAACGGTCGGGATCGTTTTTGAGGCGCGCGATGACAGCAGCGCCTTTTACGCCCTTTTCAACCAGGGCATCGATGCGGCTTTTGCGCATGGCGATTACCGCGATTTCTGAGGCCGCGAAGAAGGCGTTGGCGAGAATTAATAGGAAGATGAGGGCCGCTTCAAGCCAAAAGTCACCGATATTCATGGTTTCGTCTCCTAGGATTGGCTGATCCAAGGAATGCCAAAACCGCGATGGTGTTTTGCGCTTAGGCCGAAAGACTCTCGGTGCGGGACAATCAGTATGTGGGAGCAGGACATCAATGACGTGTAAAGAATTCTATCTCGCGTCCTGGAAAACGCAAGCGTTATAGTTTGCGCGATGCGGAGTTTCAAGTAGGATAGCGCCCAGGAGCTGACATTGGCCGAAAAGCCCAACCTGACCGCCTCCATCCAAGGTACGATCAGCCGGATTACCTACCGCCATCCGGAAACGCATTACACCGTCGCCCGCCTCGATGAAAGCGGCGGCGCGGGAGTCACGGTGGTCGGCGCGATTTTTCCAGCCGCCGAAGGCGAAGAAATCAAGGTGTCCGGCAGCTGGAAACGCCATGCGCGCTACGGCTTGCAATTCCAGGTCGAGCATTGGGAGAAGATCGATCCGGCGACCCTCGAGGGCATCGAAAAGTACCTCGGCTCGGGCATGATCAAAGGGATCGGGCCGACCTACGCGAAACGGTTGGTGGCGGCCTTTGGCCTCGACACACTGCGTGTCTTGTCCGAGCAACCGTTACGAATCCTGGATGTCGACGGCATCGGCGAGACGCGGGCGCGCCGCATCATGGAGGCGTGGCAGGCCCAGCGCGGCATGCAGGACGTCATGGTTTTTCTCCAGGGCCACGGCGTGGGGCCCTCGCTAGCGCTGCGGATTTATCGGGTCTTCGGCGCCGATACCATCACCCAGGTGCGCGAGAATCCTTACGCGCTTACGCGCCAGGTGCACGGCATTGGGTTTCTGTTAGCGGACCGGCTCGCGGATCATATCGGGATTCGCGGCGACTATCCGCTGCGCGTTCAAGCCGGAGTTTTGCACGTCCTCGGCGAACTGGCCGACCGCGGTCATTGCTACGCTAATCTGGTCTCGCTCAAACGTAATGCCGCCGCGCTGCTTAACGTCGAGGAAGACCCAGTCGATGCGGCGGTCACTAAATTAGCGGCAAAGGGCAGCCTGGTGCTTCAGGAGGCCGGCGAGGTTACGCAAGTCTATCTGACCGAGCTGTTTCACGCCGAGCGACGAGTGTCGCAGGCACTGCAGACCCTGCTCTCGACCCCCTCTTCCGTCCAAAGCGAAAAGGTGATCGGGCCGTGGCATCGCGCGGGTGGCGCGCGCGGTGCCGTCGACCCCACGAGTCCCGAGCTGTTCGGATCGATGTCGGTTACGTTGGACGAAGACCAGGTGCGCGCCACCGAACAAGCGCTTCGTCAAAAGGTTCTCGTTATTACCGGCGGTCCCGGGACGGGAAAGACGACATTGCTAACGGCGCTGTTAAACGTATTGCGCCGCGCCAAGCTGAGCTTCGCCCAGGCCGCGCCCACCGGCCGGGCGGCCAAACGCATGGCCGAAAGCTCCGGCGAAGAAGCCGTGACCATTCATCGGCTCCTCGAATACAATCCGCGCGGCGGCGGCTTTCACCGAAACGAGGACAACCCGCTGCAGGTCGATTTCGTTATCATTGACGAGGTCTCGATGGTCGATCTGGCGCTGATGGACCATCTGCTGCGGGCGATCGATCCGCACAGCCATTTGATTCTTGTTGGTGACGTCGATCAGCTTCCATCGGTGGGGCCGGGCAGCGTGTTGCGTGATTTGATCGATTCCGGCGCGGTCCCGACTGTGGTGCTGCGGCGTATCTTTCGCCAGGACCACCAGAGCCTGATCGTCGTCAATGCGCACCGGATTCTTCAGGGGCAATCGCTATTTTTGGGCGAGCCCGGCGGCCCGCGCGACTTTGTGTTTATCGGGCGCGAATCGGAAGAGGATATTCTCAACACCGTGAAGGAACTGGTCTGCGAAAGCCTTCCCCGATCCTTGCGGCTCCAAGCGGATGACGTGGCCCAGACGATTCAAGTGCTGACGCCGATGCACCGCGGCCTGCTCGGCACGATCAATCTCAACCGGGAGCTACAGAGCTCATTGAATCCCCGGGGCGAGGCGCTCGACCGCGGCGGTTTTGCGCTGCGCGCGGGCGACAAAGTCATGCAGCTCCGCAACAACTATGACAAGGGAGTGTTCAATGGCGACCTCGGGCGAGTCGTCAGTATCGATCGGGAAAGCGGCACTGCGAAGGTCGACTTTCTCGATCGAGCCGTCGAGTACGAGTCCGATGAGCTCGACGAGATCAGCCTCGCCTACGCCACATCGGTGCACAAGAGCCAGGGCAGTGAATATCCGGCAGTGGTCATCCCGCTGCATACGTCCCACTACTTGATGCTCCACCGCAGCATTCTCTACACGGCGGTTACGCGCGGCAAGAAACTGGTCGTTTTGGTGGGCAGCCGGAAGGCGCTGGCGATGGCGATCCGAAACTTGCGAGTCGAGAAAAGAAATACCGGTTTGCGGGATAAGTTAGCCGAATTCGCCAGGATCAGCCGGATGAATTGAATTGTGGACGAGCGGCTCCGCTCGGCCCATTTAGCAGTGAAAGAGCCGGCCGAGTCGTTCTCCAGTTGGCATGACGCCGAGTTTTTTTAGACAAGCCCACAGGGTCGCTTGGTTGCTGTTCACCACCGGCTTGTCGAGATCCCGCTCCAAATCGTCAATCGCTTCGATCATGCGTGTATTCGTGCAGCTGAGAAAATAACCGTCGGCGTCCGCTCGATTATTTTCCTTGACGATTTTTTTCCATTCTTCGGGCGTCACTTTCGCGTAGGCATGGGTTTCCAGCGCGAGCCCCAGCTCGTGTAAAACCGTGTAACCGGCCTCGCTCAAATAGCTGACTTCGTGTTGATTGGTAGCTTTGACGTAGGGACTGATGAGCACCAGTTTCTTAATACCGCATTGATCGAACGCTTGTGTGATTGCTTGAGCGGTCGAGATCGTCGGGCAGCCGCTCGCCTGCGCCACGATATCCACGATGGCGGCTTCATGCGCCAAGCCGTTCTCCATCGAATTGGCCGTGCAGTGAAAGACGATGATGCCCGGTCTCACGTCGGAAAGCGCCGCGGCCGCTTCGACGAGGGAGCTTTCAAGCTCCGCCAGCGGCTTGCGCCATTTGCCCGTCATGCGCAGCCGAGTGACGTGAATACCGACTTCAGGCGGGGCGTAGCGGTTGAACTGCCGTTCGGTCAGGCTGTTGCTTGACGGGATGATCAGGCCGATGCGCGGCTCGGAGTTCATAGTCCGGCGGCTCCGAGGTTATAAAACCGGCGGGCATTGCCGTGCAGAAAAGCCGCCTTATCGGCGGCGCTGATCTCTTGGTTCTCGACGAATTCGGTGATTTCGTGCTTGCAGAATTCGTTGTTGACCTCGTGGGGGTAATCGCTCGAGTACACCCATGGTTTGTTGCCGAGTCGTTTGATTGCGTGCGCGATATCCGGTTCTTCCCCCTCGCATCCGACAAAAATCCTCCCGGCGTCGACGTGGCGGGCGATGTACTCGCTGACCTTCTCTTTGGGTCGAAGCTCGAGGAAGCGCTGGCGCGGATCGCGCTGGACGTGAGTCTCCCACGAGCGGTCGAACCGTTCCAAGCATACGAGCATCCACGCGACGCCGCCCTCCAAGAAACCGAACTTCACGTTGGGATACTTGTCGAACACGCCGTTAAACACCATGCCGGCGAAGGATATCATCTGACCGAACGGGTGGCCCAGCGAGTGCACGGGTGCATAGGGGCTCAGGTCGTCCATGCCGAGATTCTCATGGGCGCCGCCGTGAACGCCGATCGCGCAGCCGAGGCGGCCGGCTTCCTCGTAAATCGGCCAGTAGCGTTGATCGCCAAGGTTAGATTGGATGCCGGTTGAGGGCAGCATGGCGCCGCACATACCGAGATCCGTGACGATGCGGCGTAACTCTTCCACCGCGGCTGACGGCTCCTGGAGCGGTATCAATCCCATCGCCTTAAAGCGCGGGCTCCGTTTCATATACGTATTGTAGATCCAATCATTATAAGCGCGGGCCACGTCGATCGCCCAATCGCGGCTGACGATCTTGCCGAAGGCGAGGCCGAGGGTGGTGTAGAGCACCGTCGTTTCGATGCCGACGTCTTCCAGGAAATCGACCCAGCCATCCGGCCCCACTTTGTTAAACGCCCCAGGCTGGAAATCGTGCAGATTGGAGGAATGAAGATGATCTAGCGGCGGAAATGGATTGAAGAAACTATGGGTATCGTATTTTTCGCGGTAGGCGTTCGGCATCCAGTTAATGATCGCCTGGCAATCCTCAATAACATGCCCGTCGCCGTCAATGATCGTGTGCCCGTTAAAACCCATGATTTGGCCCTCCTCGATAATTCTAGGTCATCAAGGCGCGCGATTTTTGTCAAGACTTCTCGTTGCAGCGCCCGCTTCCAGCGATTCCGTGACCTTCGGGTGGATGTTAGAGACAACGCCCTACCGAACCGTTGCGGTGACGACCAGTTTGGTTTCGCCGCTGCTAGCGCGCTCACGATACCCGAGAATTTGCCGCGTGATCTCGTGCAAGCTCGCGGTTGAACCGCCCAGCGACACCGGTTGGCCGTTGGGCACGATCAATTCGGTTGCGGCCTCGGTAAAATCGATCGCGCCCGGGCGGTTCGCCGAGAAATAGCTGATTCTCGGAGTCAGGCGCAACTGAATCTGCCCATCCGGCAAGGTCGCCGCCCTGACGCGAAGCGAAGTGCCGACATCGGTAAAGACAATGCGCCGCTCAATCGCGCCGATACCGACCGCGTGATCGTAGTAATAGGCGATCTCGCTCCGTGGCAGCCGCGTCGCCACGGTAATGATCGACTCGCCGCCGTCGACAACTAACGTGAAGATGCCGCTCGAGCGTTGAACGGTGGTTTGACGGTCGTATCCGCTTATTCGGCCGGAGGGGTAAGCCGTGCCTCGTCGTATGACAACGCTTCCCGAACCTTGGAGCGCTTCGCGGCTGCTCGTGCCGGTCTGCGTGCTTTCCAAAACGATCTTGATGTGGGGGCGCGATTGCGCATGGGCGCCGGCGCTCAAGGCCGCCAATAACACCGCCAGGATTATGAGCGGGAAGAGCTGCGCTGATCTCAGCCGCGCCATCGGTTACGTTTAGCGATTTGCCGGCAGGAAAGATGAGTCGAAGACTTTGGTCAGATCGAAATCCGCCGGCACGGGCCGCTCTTGGCGGAGCAAATCGACGTAACCGCGCGCGACTTTGAGATTGAGCCGGCCGTCTTGGTTCAATAGGCGGACCAGAGTCGCGTAAGTATTTTCCCCTTCCTGTTGAGTCACTTTAAATTTATCGACGATCATCTTGGTGCTTTCTTCCCGGTGGGTGCGCAGCCACGCGATCGAATCCATCACCGCCGCCACAGTGCGTCGCACCAACTCGCGGTTGTTTTTGATTTCATTCTGCGAGGTGACCAAGCCGACATAGGGAATATCGGCCAGCTCGCCCAACTGCATGAACTTTTTGTAGCCGAGCGAAACCGCCTTGTCGTCGAACGGCGGCGTCAGTACCGTGGCGGCAACCCGGTTGGCGGTCAAGGCGCGAAAGCTATCCGCCGTTCCACCGGTGTTGATGGTGCTCACGTCTTTCTGGTTGATTGTGTACTTCTTCAAGAAGGCGTTAAAGAAATAATAAGGCGCGGTGCGCACGCCGGAGAGCGCCACGATCTTACCGACCAGATCGTGCGGCTTGTTAATGTCTCTGGTCGTCACCAGTACCCAAGGCGAGGTGTCTGAAAAACTGATGACGATGACCAAGGGCAAGCCGGCGACTGCCCCTGAGATTCCCTGCGAAACCGAAGTAAAGAAATTGATGTTGCCGTTGACCACCGCTTGGGGCTGAATCGATGTGCCCATCTGGATGTATTCGGACTCGATGCCGTGCTTTTTGTAGATGCCCTTTTCCTGGGCGATGTAATACGGCATGTAGGCGAAGGCCAAGGAGGGAAAACCGATGCGGATCTTGTACGTTGCATCCGCCCCCAAGGCTGGGCGCGGAGTTGTTCCCAAAGACGCTAACAAGACGATCGAGATCCAGAGTCGCACTCGCATGGTTAAGCTCCTCACGCGGTCGCTGCCTTTGCCAGTCCTCCGTTCCAGCTCTGACGTGCGTTTTTGAGGGCGGCAGGCTGCGGCAGGTTGGTGAGCTTGAAGAATTCGACGGCGTTCTTGTTGAGCAGCCGTTCTTTTTGGGCGAAAGACAAATCAGATCCATCGACGACGTCTTTAACCGAGTAAGGGAAGTGGCAGTCCCAGTGGCAGTAGTCGGAGGCGTACATCACGGTGGTGTCGCCGTTGGCGGCAAACACGCGGTCGAGGGCGGTTTCTTCGGATTCGCACGTGAGGGTGACTTGCTCGCTCCGGATGATTTCGCTCGGGCGGCGCCTGAGCTCCGGCATCTGTGGCGCGAGCTTCTCGATATGCTCGTCAAAGCGTTCCGCCCAAAACGGCAGCCAGCCGGCGCCGCCTTCCATGAAACCTACACGCAGCTTGGGATAGCGGTCGAAAACCCCTTCGCCGATCATATGCATCATGGCGATCATTAGTTCGAAGGGGAACGCGGTCATGTGCACGTAAACGTATTTGCGAAAGCGCTCGCTGCCGGCGCCCATGACTCCGGAGACGCCGAGCACGCCGTCATGACCGGTCTGTGGATGAACGCTGAGCGGCATTTCAAGTGCTTGCGCGCAGTCGTAGATCGGATCGAACATGCGATCACCCATGTTGTTGAGCCCGTAAACATTGGTCGGCAGCATGGCGGTGACCGCGCCGGCTTTTTTGAGATACTCCAATTCTTTCACGGCCGCTGGCGGGTCCTGACAGGGAATCAGCCCGACGGCGAGCAGGCGCTTCGGGGCCGCGGAACAATATTCCAACAGCCAATCGTTCACCGCGTGGCAGAGCACAGTTGCCAGTTCCTTGTTCATCAAGCCATTGACCGTGAGCGCGACCTGAGTGCCGAATAGAATGGCAACGTCGATGCCTTCTTCATTCATGTCCTTGAGCCTGGCCACCGGATCGACCATGCCGTCACGATAACCACGCGCCTTTTCTGTCATCGGAGCGGAGACTCCCGGTCCGAGGCCTTGGGAGGCGGACCATAGACGTCCTTCCAGCAAGATTCTCCAGTTACCTTCGTTGTCTTTCAGCCGAATCGGCGCTTGCGAGCGCCACTTTTCAGGCATCCGCTTGGCAAGATCGACGTTGCCTTCATAAACATGACCGTCGGCGTCGATGACCAGTACGTCATCAAAGTTTTGCATGGCTTTTTCCTCCAGTTTTTGTCTCCACTGATTGACTGCTAGAGACCTAGCACAGCCAAAGTCTCGAGAGCAACCAAAGCGGCTCACGGAGTGGGATCTGCGGACGAAATTAAGGGTAGGCGAAAGATCTCGCACCTGAGTTCAAGATGATAGTAGCCCCTTTTGTTGACATTTCGAGTCGTTCGCTCGGTTCAAGATAAACTCCGCGAGGGATTTTTTCCGCCTATGATTCGAAACGACTCCCAAGAACTGCACCACTATCAGAATTGAAACGCGCGCAATGATTCGATATGCAACCCTTTGTGTCCACGCGTGCATTAAAAGATTGCCTAATCGGTAAACTGCTCGACCGCGACGAGGCGCTCGAACTCGTCGCTGCAAACGGCGACCAGCTTGTGGCTCTCTTGAGGACAGCGGCACAATTGCGTGATCGGCACAAAGGACGCGTGGTGACTTTTTCACCCAAGGTCTTTGTGCCGTTGACGAATCTCTGCCGCGATTTCTGCGGCTACTGCACATTTCGCAAAGCGCCGGACGAGCCCGGCGCTAAAACCATGACCCTCGATGAAGTTCTGCGGGTTGTGCGCCAGGGCAAACTGCTTGGCTGCACCGAAGTGCTTTTTAGCCTGGGCGATAAGCCGGAAGCGATCTATCCTGAGATGAAACAATTTCTCTCCGAGCACGGGCATCAGCGCACGCTGGACTACTTGCGAGAGGCTTGCCGCGCGGTGCTGGACCAAACCGGACTGCTGCCGCACTCTAACCCGGGCGTCATGGGCCAGGGCGATTTGCGGCGCCTCAAAGAAGTCAATCCGAGCATGGGGCTCATGTTAGAAAGTGTTAGTGAGCGCTTACTGCTTCCCGGCGGAGCCCACGACAATGCGCCGGATAAAAAACCGAACGTGCGTCTGCGCACGCTCGAATGGGCGGGCAGGCTGCGTATTCCTTTCACCACCGGCATTTTGATCGGCATTGGCGAGAATTGGCAGGAGCGTATCGATTCGCTGTTCGCCATTCGCGAGCTGCACCGGCGTTACGGTCACATTCAGGAAGTCATCGTGCAAAATTTTCGGGCCAAGCCGACGATTCCAATGCGCGCGCATCCGGACGCCACACGCGATGACATGCGGAAAACCATAGCATTGGCGCGGCTGATCCTCGGAGGCGAAATGAACATCCAGGCGCCGCCTAACCTGACGCCGGACGGCTACGAGCTTTACCTCGAAGCAGGGATTAACGATTGGGGCGGTGTATCGCCGCTGACACCGGACTTCATCAACCCCGAGGCGCCGTGGCCGGCTCTGCAACTGCTGCAGGAAAAAAGCATGCGCGCTGGATTTGAGCTGCGGGCGCGGCTGCCGATCTATCCGGAATACGTGCAGCAAGGCGAACGGTATATTTCCCGCTCCCTGCTTCCTTACATCGAGCGCCTGTGCGGCGCCGATGGGCTAGTCAAAGACAGCAGCCCGCTGCGGCTTCTATCGATCCCCGAACCCTCTAGCACCTCAGCGCTCCCGAGCCCCTCCTGATGTTCGCGGTACTTAGCGGCGGAAGCGGCGGCGCAAAGCTGGTCGAGGGTCTCTCAGCGGTGCTCGGTCCCGCGGAGCTGACGATTATCTGCAACACCGGCGACGACGCTCTTTTTCACGGGCTTTATGTTTCGCCGGATATCGATTCGATCATTTACACCTTGGCCGGATTGATTGACGGCGAAAAAGGTTGGGGGATCGGCGGCGACACTTTCGTTGTTTTGCAGCAGCTGCGACAGCTCGGCGAAGACGTCTGGTTCAATCTTGGCGACAGGGATTTGGCAACGCACATCCTCAGGACCCAATGGCTTGGACAAGGACTTAGGCTGTCGCAAATTATCGATCAACTTTGCCTGGCCCGCGGAGTCAAAGCGAAGATTGTGCCCATGTCCGACGATCGCATCGAGACCCGCATTACAACACCGCTTGGGGAAATTCCCTTTCAGGAGTTTTTTGTAAAGCGCCGCTGGGTGCCCGAGGTTTTGGCCGTACGTTTTGCCGGTGCGGAGGAAAGCCGGCCCGCCCCGGGTGTTCTCGAAGTGATTCAGGATGCCGAGGCGATCATTATTTGTCCCAGCAACCCGGTGACCAGTATCGGTCCGATTCTTGCCGTGCCCGGAGTGCGCGCAGCGCTCAAAGAAACCGCCGCCCCAACGGTCGCGATCAGCCCGATCATTGGCGCGACGGCAATCTCCGGACCGGCTCACAAGCTCATGGCGGCCGGTGGGGAGGAGGCGTCGGTCTTGGGGGTAGCTCGGGCTTATCAAGATTTCCTCGACGCTTTTCTGATTGCCGAGGAGGACCGCGCGTCAACGGAGCAGATTGAAAACTTGGGTATCAAAGCGATCTGCACTAACATCCGCATGCCGACGACCGCCGACAAGCAGCGTCTCGCGCGCGAGGTCTTGGCCTGGTTAGGAAAATAGTCTACAAACCTTCTTTCCGGACCGCGCATGAACGTCGTCGCCTTGATCCCCGTAAAAGGTTTCCGCAACGCTAAGCAGCGGCTCAGCCCGCTGTTGAGCTGTGCCGGCCGTGAACTTCTGGCTGAAACGATGTTCCGCGACGTTTTGGCACAGGTGAGGATGGCGCGCGGACTTGTCAAAACGGTCGTGGTCACCGGCGACGACCGCGTTGCAAACATCGCTTCGAGCGGTGGCGTGGAAGTGATTCGCGAAATCACGGAATGCGGTGAGACTGACGCGGTCGATTTTGCGCGCGGCCAATTAAAAAGCGCCGGTTGCGAAGCGGTGCTGATTATTCCCGGGGACTTACCGCTGGTGCGCGCGCTCGACATCGAACACGTTTTGGCGCAATCGCCCGAGAACGCCACGGAGCCTTTCGGTCTATTGGTGCCATCACATGACCGCCTTGGCACCAATGCCTTGCTCCTGGCGCCGCCGGACTTGATCAAACTCAGGTTTGGTTACGATAGCTTCAACTTTCATCTGAGCCAGCTGACGGCAAACGGGCTGCCGCCGCGATTTATCGTCAACCCAAACATCGCGCTCGATATCGACGAACCCGCGGATCTGCGGCGGTTAGTTTCCTCCAATTCAGCAGATGGGGAATCGGCCCGCGTGGCGAGCCGCTTATTGGCTGAGTCTGATGCGGCCGGGCAGCGGCGTTCCGGTGGCCTATGAAGCGGCTCGAATTGATCGGTCTCGAAGGGATCGGGGAAATTCGCTGCGGAGACTCGGTCGGCCGTTTAATCTGTGAGGCTTGCCTGCGCGCGCAGATCGAGATTGCCGATGACGATGTGCTCGTGGTGGCGCAAAAGGTTATCTCCAAGTCCGAAGGCCGCATGGTCAGCCTCGAAGCCGTCACGCCGTCGTCGCGTGCGCGGGATCTAGGCCGCCAACTGGACAAAGAGCCTGAACTGGTCGAGGTAATTCTTGGCGAAAGCCGTCGGGTCATTCGCAGCGGCGGCCGGGCCTTGATCGTCGAGACCCATCACGGTTTCGTGTGCGCGAATGCCGGCGTCGACCAATCGAATGTGGGACTCAGACAAGCGGCGCTGCTGCCGCAGGATCCGGATCGCTCGGCGCGCGCGATTCGCGCGGAGATTCAACAGCGGTCGGGCAAGAGCCCCGGCGTTATCGTCAGCGACAGCTTCGGCCGGGCGTGGCGTCTCGGAACCGTCGATGTGGCAGTCGGTATCGCCGGAATCAATCCGATCAGAGACGAGCGTGGCGCGCTCGACCACTATGGTTATCGATTGAAGGCGGCGGTGGCGGCGGTGGCGGATGAAATCGCCGCCGCCGCGGAGTTGGTGATGGGCAAGCGCGACGGCGTTCCGGTGGTGATCGTGCGCGGCTTTCAGAGTGAAAAAAAGGAGGAAAGTTCGGTGCGGGAGCTTCTCCGTCCGGAGACGGAGGATCTCTTTCGCTAGTTCTTGTGATCCATATGGAGCAATTCAGTGTGGCAATTGTCGGCGGCACGGGCAATTTGGGCAGCGCGTTGGCGCTGCGCCTGGCCGCGCCAGGAGTGAAAATTATAATCGGCTCGCGTGACGCCGAGAAGGCGAGAAATGCCGTTGAGATATTGAAGCCCAAAATGCGCGCCGGCGAACTGCTGGGAACGACCAATCGTGAAGCGGTGACGAGCGCTGATTTCGTTGTCATCGCGGTGCCGTACGAGGGGCACGCGCAGATGGTGGCGGATCTCAAAGGTCAGTTGGGGGGCAAGATCGTCATCGACACCGTGGTGCCGCTCAAAAAAGTGCAGCCGTTTGTGCCGCCGGCCGGCTCAGCCTTGCAGGAAGCACAGCAGATCCTCGGCGGCGAAGCTCCGGTGATCGGCGCGCTCCACAATATTTCCGCGGTCGATTTGGGTGAAGTCGATGCGCCGTTGGGGGATGTTTTGGTGTGTGGTGATAACGGCGAAGCCAAGGCAAAGGTCATGGAGATCATCAAGCGTATCGGGGCGACCGTCTATGATGGCGGTCCGGCAGCTTGCGCCTATGTTATCGAGGGGCTCACCGGTGTGATCATCCATCTTAATCGAAAGTACAAATCGAAGCACGGCAGCATCAAAATTACCGGCATTAACTCACACTAGCAGGTTGGTGAAAAACTCTTTCAGAGTCCTTCGACAGGCTCAGGACGAGCGGACCAGAGCTTGAATTGCCCGAAGAAAATCCGTGCATGCTGAGCTTGTCGAAGCATTCGCAACCGTTTTTCATCAACCTGCTAGTACAGTTTCCATCGAAGTCGGCGCTGTAAAAATTACCGCAGCCTCACCTTTTTGTCTGCGGGACCGCGTCTTGATCGTGGTCTCGCGCACACAATTCCGTCAAATTTTCCGTTCATTGACATTTGACCGCTCTGGCGCGCGAATTGCCTAGGTAGTGACCGATAGGGCGAACACAAATTCCCGGGCGGCACGGCGCCGGCGGAGGAGCCTAAAGTGGACAAGCAAAGGCGGGCGTTACTGATATTTTCTGTGTGGGCGACGGCATCAGTGATTTTTCAAGTTTCGCTGGCGGCTGCGGATGCCAAACGTCCGGCGTATTTCCTAGCCGAGGAGCGCCGCATTATCGAGCAGTACTATCGCGGCGGCGGCAAGAAAGTTAAACATAGGGATTTGCCTCCGGGTTTGGCCAAACGTGGCGGCAATCTCCCGCCGGGCTTGCAAAAACAGCTGGAAAGAAACGGCCAGCTGCCGCCCGGGCTGCAGAAGCGGCTCGAACCGCTGCCGGTTGATTTGGATCGCCGGCTGCCGCGGTTACCGGAGTATTGGGAACGAGTGATCGTCGACCGTGACGTGATCCTGCTCGATCGTCGTACCAACCGGATCCTCGACATCATCGAGGACGTGATCGTGCTCGCCACCGGCCGATAACTCGCTCACTCGGCTACCGGTCGGGGTCGGACGGTGGCCGATCTTTTTGCTAATTCCCGTGTTGATTCAACAACTTAACTATGACTGCCCACGTTAAATTTGTTGTTAACCTTTCTTTGGTTGGGGCGTCTAACTAGTATAAGGCGTAGAAGTTCGCGGCGACCACGATATGGCTGACCAGCAACAAATGCGCGACGAGGAACTGGTGGCTTTGTCTCAGCAAGGTGACCGGCATTGCTTCGAAATTCTGGTGCGTCGCTATATGGAAAAGGCATACCACATCGCGTTTAACTTCACGCGGGATAGCGAGACCGCAAAGGACCTCTCGCAGGATGCTTTTTTGCGGGCCTACGCCAACCTAAAGCAATTTGACGGCCGGTCGAGTTTTTATACATGGTTTTATCGGATCGTGGTTAACCTTTGTTTGGATCATGCGCGGCGCCATCGCCGGGTTGCGTGGGAGTCTCTCGACCATATGGGCGAAGAACCTAGCGAGCAACGCCAATTGGCCGACTCGACCTATGCGCCGGACCAACAAGCGCTTGCCGGTGAGGCGAAACGCAGAGTGGACAAAACCTTGGAAGCCATGCCAAAGAAGCAACGTACGGCATTCTTGCTCAGAAACCATCAAGGACTGTCGATCGCCGATGTTGCCAAAGTGATGAAAACGACGGAAGGCACGGTACGGGTTTATTTGCACCGTGCCGTGGCTGCGCTGCGTCAGAGTCTGGTCGAATTCGTTTAGGGAGAAAGTTATGAGCAATCGCGCGCCGCTGGAAACCGCATGCAAGCAATATGAGGAAGATCTGGTTCTACACTACTATGGTGAGAACAGCGACGGCGAGAAACGTCGCGTCGAAGAGCATCTGACTCGTTGTCATTCCTGCCGGTCCTTCCTCGATGACTTGGGGCGCTTGCTGCCGCAGATGGCCGATGCCGAGCAGATGCCTCAAGCTTTCTGGGACAGCTATTATCGTGAAACCGTGTCCAAACTGGCGGAGCAGGATGAGCGGAAACGTTGGTGGCGATCGTTATTCAAGCCGATGCAGACGTGGATGGTACCCGCCTTCGGGAGCGTGGCGGTAGCGGTGCTCGTTGTGGCTCTGGTGGTCGGCAAGGGCAATTTGCGGCTGTTTGTCGAACCGCGCGCGGAAAGAATTCCTCAGGAGATCCTGGCTGATCAAAACCAGTTGGAGTTTTTTGAATCGATGGACATGCTGGAGGCGTTGGGCCGGTTGGAACGCCAGGATGACCAGAGACCCGATGAAACAAGGAGTCAGTCGAACGGATTGAGTGATTCGGTTTAGAGCGGAAATGACAACGCGAAAATTATTATTTTTAGCTTTGGGGCTGTTTTGTCTTCTCGGGACGCAAAGCGTCCGAGCCGCGGA
>DATBMR010000049.1:0-10200 GCA_036554745.1 Binatia bacterium | reverse complement strand
GCCTCGAAGGCATCGCGTCCGGCGTTGACGGTGCCGAAGACGACCTGATTCTTGAGTACCAGATTGCGCATCATCCGATCCGTGTCGACTTCTACAGGCACCTTGCGGCCGGGAACGCCGGTGAAAACATAAATGCCATTGGCGCCTAACTGATGGATCATATCGAAGGCTAATTTGGAGGCGCCGGTCGCTTCGTACACTAGATCGATCTTGCCGACTCTACGGGCGAACTCGTCAAGCGTGTCGGTGCTAGCCGAAACGTATTTGGCGCCGATCATGTTCAAAATATCGGATTTTGGATTCGGCACGGGCTCGCGGGCGTAGACGTACGTCTCAAAGCCACTGTTGACCAGTGCCATGGCGCCCAATAATCCCACCGGGCCGGCGCCCAAGACGGCCGCTCGATGGCAGTAAGCTTGGGCTTTGCCCGGTTCTTTAGGGCAACTCCAGGGCAGCCGCCGCTGCACTTCCCATACCTGGATTAACGCTTTTTCAGCGATGGTCAGAGGTTCGACCAGAACCGCTACATCGCGCAATTCGGGTGGCACGCGGTTCATGTAACTCTCATCATCGACGATATACTCGGCCATGAACCCATGCTGTTGTTTGATGCCGCGCTCGGTAAAGTCACCGGTGAAACAAAAATCTTGCCGGCCATTGCAACAGGCCATGCAATGATCGTGGGGGCACGGACGTCGCACCATGGGTACGACCAAGTCTCCGACTTCGATCCCTGTCACGTCAGCACCAACCTCGATGACTTCGCCGAGCGACTCGTGGCCAATCACCAAGTGTTCGCTGCCGGCGGGCGGCGTGCCGTACTCAAACGCGCAGATCTCCTTATCTGTGCCGCAGACACCCGCCTCGATCATGCGTAATTTAACTTCGGTCCGGCGGGTGATTCTTGGCTCGGGCTGATTAATAATGCCGACCTGCTTGGTCGATGGCATAACGGCGATAGCGCGCATGGTTTGTCTCCTTCTTGAGAGCTGTGCAGGAGGCTTCTTGCCGGATCTACCGAAAAGTCGATCCAGCGATTAGATAGCGATGCGGCGGGAAAAGATGCGCGCTTAGCGTCAGCGCTGCCGCGATCGTTAATCGGGCAGCGTACGCGACCACCGCGGCGGCCAGTCTGCGCTGCCGTGGCCCGTTAAAAAACTTCGGGTGAGCTCTATGGTAGCCCTATAAGTTTGCAGGAACGCCGCGCAGTCGCGGCACACTGCGAGGTGTCTCTCGAACGCCAGGACGTCGTTACCGCTCAAGTCGGACGACAGGTAGCGCGCAATAAACGCGACCTCCTGTTCGCAGGTGCTGAACGGTGACCGGCTATCCGTCGTGCCGCGGCGGCGTGATCGGTTTGATCGCTCGCGGGAGCGGGGAAGCCGGTTTCGCCGGCGCTTTGATGAAGTAAAAACCGGTGTACGCTTGTCTTCCTTCCTCAGCATACTGGAGATGCGAGGCCTATGCCCAAGAAGTGCCAGCTTTGATGAATTTACGCTTGCGACGAGCGGTGGTGTGGGATGCCCCGGCGACCAAGCGAACCGGCGCCAGCGAACGCAGCAGACGGACATCCGAGCGTTCGAAGAGTTGTTTTATCGAGACAATTATTTCCGCGTCGTTTTTAGCGGCATCGATAAACGCGCTGATAAGCTCGAAAAAAGTTGTGCGGATCCGGCCCGTTTCCGGCTGGACCGCCGCATTGCACTGAGTACTGCGGACCTTCATCTTTTGGCTCCTCCCGATGGACAAACTACTGTTGGATTAGATGTTCGGGAGAGCGATAAGGTTGCAGATAAAATGCGCCTAGAAGAACAGGCAACTCTTACAGCCGATTGCGGGGGGCCGCGGCGGATAGAGGATCTTCAGCGCCGGCTTTCTAGCCAGCGACAGCAGCCGAGGCGTGCACCGCCTGGGGTGCCCCGCCTCGGAACTGCAGAGGATTAGGCTGCGCTGATCAAATCGATTTACATCTCACGCATTGGCCCGGATTCTTCCAATTTCCTACTGGTCTTCAGCGGCCGCGGGCGGTCATTTCCCCGGATCAGATCGAGTCTGGATTGAAACCAGGTCCTTTTCGGCCATTCCCAGTGCGCCTGCGGTAGCCCTTCCTCGTTGTAGTAGCCCTTGTTCACCGGGCTCTGACTGAAAATCGTTTCCCAAGTACTCATAAGGTGCTCCTTTCCTTCTCCTACTTACAATCGCTTTTCCAAGAACGGATATCGGCCTTTGGACGCACGGCGGACACGATCGTTGCTTTGCTTATCAACATAGCCAGCCCGTCATGCCAACCCTATTGCCAAATAGAAAAATAAAGCGGCGATTTGATGCACTTTTCGCCGCAAGAACGCGAGCACGTTGGTGCGCAGCTCGGCCGGCAGCTCGTCGGCCTTGAGCGCTCCCGTCACCGACACGGTTTTTTTGTACGTGTTCAGGAAGTTCACGCAATCCGGGCAAATGCTTAAGTGCCGCTCGAATTCACGTTTTAAAGCAGGCCTTAGGCGATTTGCCAAGTAATTCAAAATCAGATCAGTCACTTTTTTGCAAGAGTCAGTCTGACGCGCCTTGGGCGCCGCTTTTCTTTTCGCCATGTTGTCGATCCTTCAGCTAGCGGAGTGTCCGAGTTCGACCGCGAGCCTGCCGCGTAAAAACAGGCGCGCGCGATGTAAGCGGGTTTTCACTGCCGATACGGTAAGTCCCAGTGTGGCTGCGGTCTCCTTGTCGGAAAAGCCTTCGAGATCACTGAGCACTACGATGCTCCTATCGATCGGTTTGAGTTGGTTCAGCGCTTTACCGAGCAGCGCATGGAGCTCCTGCCGCGAGTATCTTTCTTCGAGCGTCTCTGACCAATCGACCACCGGCCGCACCAGATGGTGTCCGTCCTTTTGGAATTTGGGCAAGAAATCGTCGTATTCGACTTCGATCTTTTTCTTGCTGCGGCGCACGCGTCCGAGCGCCGCATTCACCGTGAGCCGATAGAGCCAGGTTGAAAATTGCGCGTCGCCCTTGAAGTCTTTCGCTTTGCGGTAGACCGTCCAGAAAACATCCTGAATGACTTCTTCGGTATCGGCCGCTTCGCCGAGAATGCGCTGCGCCACGCCGTAGAGTTTCTTTGCATAGAGATTAAAAACCGCTTCGAGCGCAGTCTGGTCGCCGCCTTTGAGGCGCTCGATCAAGCGCGCATCAATTTGCCTCGGCTTCCGCTGCTGCGGCGCGGCGCTAACGGTCGGCGTCGCGCCCGTACTGTCTTTGGTAGCGATTTGTCGCAGTGTCCCTTGCGCACTGGCCGCCGATGAAACTTCGCTCGCTAACATAAAAATCTCCTTGTCTGAGTCTCTGTCCGAAAAAATCAATCTAGGTGCCGCGCTTCGCTGAGCAGCGCGGCGATGAATGGCGAGCAGTTGATAACGCGCAGCGCATCGCAACGCAGGTCTGCGAGCTTCTTTGCGGCTGCGGCGTTCATGAAATTGACTCCGGCCATGTCGACGATAATGGTCCGGCCGTTTCCCTGTCGGTGCCGATCGCAAAGCTCTTGGATCTCATGAAAATTTTCCAACGAGATCGTGCCGTCCAGTCGCAATCGGAGGGTCTGACGGTTCTCCAGCTTTTCGGTGATGCGCAACATAGTTCCTCACGTTTTCCTTTTCTTCCGCATTACTAGAGCAGCGCTTGTGCCAATGAGCTAAGTCATTGATCTAAAGTATTTTTCTGACGGAAACGCGACGCAGCTTGCGGTCCGTCGTTGCGATATTTCGCGACGATTGCGATATTCCGCAGCACCGGCTATTAACAGAGTGTCGTTTAGGATGGCTGAAACTCGGTGCAATTTGAGCGACCCCAGAGATTTACCAATGGTCGAGATACCGTTCGGCGGCGCAGGTAAAAAAATCCCAGCAACGGCACATGCCGCCTACTTCTGGAATTCGCCCGAGGAATTTGCCGACGCGGTGCGCTTTCTGGAAATCGGTCTAGTCGGAGAAGACCACTGCGTCGTATTCGGCCGCGACGAAGCCAATCAGGCGGTTTGCCGCATTCTCGAACAGCGCGGTTTGAACGTTGACCGTCTCACCCAGGCGGGCAGACTAACGTTGCTTGCACTGCAGGCAGATGGCGATGGCACGCTCGCCAATATCAGCGCCGTCTGTGAGCGCGCGTTGCATGGCGGCGCGCCTATGATTCGCCTGCTGGGCAACGTCGACTGGCGCGCGGCTGACTGGCCCATTGAAGAAAAACTCCTCATCTTCGAAGCTGAGCTAACCGCCATCGCCAGGCGGTTCCCCTCCGTCCTGTTATGCATGTATGACACGGCTCGTTTGCCGGGGAGCGTGGTGCGCCATGGCGCATTCGAGTGTCACACCCACGTCGTACGCGCCGGCGAGCCATTGGAAAACCCCCATTATTTGCCGCCTGACTTGTTCCTGCGACAATTGGAAGGCCTGGCGGGAGCGCTAGCCGAGCGCCGGCGGGACGAAGCGACGCTGGGTCACATTACCGAGGGCATCGCCGGCGCCACCGGCGGAGAATTCTTTCGCTCTTTGGTCAAGCATTTGGCCCAGGCTCTCGCGGTGCGCTACGCGTTCGTGACTGAATGCACTGACCCAACGCAAACCAGAGTTCGCGCACTGGCTTTTTGGAACGGCCAGGGATTCGCTCAGGAAGTCGAATATCCGCTGCACGGCACGCCCTGCGAAAAGGTGATCGAGGGAAATATCTGCTCGTATCCAGAGCGGTTGCAACTGCGATTTCCCGAAGACCAGGATCTGGTTAACCTAGCTGCCGAAAGTTACGCGGGAGTTCCGTTGCCCGATTACCGCGGCAAGGTGCTTGGTCATCTCGTCGTGATGGACACAAAACCGCGCGTTTTCGGCGCAGACGAGCTCAGAATTTTGCGTATCTTCGCGACCAGAGCCGGTTCGGAGCTGGAGCGCGGCCGATTCGAGAACTCGCTAAGACGCAGCGACGCGCAGCGCCGCATGTTGCTGGAAATCAACAATGCCGTAACCACCAACCTCTCGCGCGACGCGCTGTGGTCGGCAATCGCTGCAGCGGTGCGACGCATTGTTCCTTTCGATCGCTTGGCCCTGGCGCAGTACGATGCCGAAGCCCACCAACTGCGCATCTCGACCTACGGCGGGCCTTATCATCGCGACGACTACACGCCGGTGGGCCGCGAGCTGAAGCTCGACGATAGCCCGGCGGGTTTGGCATTTACCAGCCAGCAATACATCTTGCGGCGCGACCTCGAAGCCGAACGGGTAACCAGCTCCGAAGAGCGCGCTTACGGTCACGGGTTTCGTTCGCTATGCGCGCTGCCGCTGGTCGTGCGCGGCGTGAGCATCGGCGCGATCACCATGGGCAGCCTCCAGCGCGCGCAGTACTCCGAAGCCGATGCCGAGTTTCTCATGGAAGTAGCCAATCAGATCGCCATCGCGGTTGACAACATGAGCGCTTATGAAGAGATCCGCGCGCTCGAGGCGAGATTTGAAGCCGAGGCGGTTTATCTTCAGGAGGAGATTAAAACCGAGCACAATTTCGAGGAGATCATCGGTCAGAGCGAACCGGTGCGAGAGCTACTGAAAAAACTCGAGCAAGTCGCTGCCACGGATGCGACGGTCTTGATCCGCGGGGAGACCGGCACGGGCAAGGAGCTACTGGCGCGCGCGGTTCATGACCGCAGCCGGCGCAAGAGCCGGCCGCTGGTCAAAGTCAATTGCGGCGCAATCCCTTCCGGGTTGGTGGAGAGTGAACTGTTCGGCCACGAAAAAGGCGCGTTTACCGGCGCCACGCAACGGCGCATCGGACGGTTCGAGTTGGCCGACAGCGGCACGATCTTTCTCGACGAGGTTACCGAGCTGCCCGTCGAAACGCAGGTCAAACTTTTGCGGGTGCTGCAAGAAGGAGAGTTTGAAAGGGTCGGCAGCAGCCAGACGATCAAAGTCAATGTGCGCGTGATCGCCGCCACCAACCGCAATCTACAGGAGGTCGTCCGGAATGGCAGCTTTCGCGCCGATCTGTACTATCGGTTGAATGTATTTCCTCTCGAAGTGCCGCCGCTACGCGAACGGCCCGAAGACATTCCGCTGCTCGTCAATTTTTTTCTCAGCAAATTCGCCAAGAGCCTGGGGAAAGAGATTCACGGCGTGTCGCAGCGCTCGATGCAGAGCCTGACCCGGTATAGCTGGCCTGGCAACATCCGGGAACTGCAAAATATCGTCGAGCGGGCGGTGGTGCTCGCTAAAGGCCCGGTGGTGCAAGTTGACCAGTCCATGCTGCGCGCCGACGAGGCGGCGGACGGCGCGCCGGTGATCGACACGTTGGAAAATGTCGAGCGCGGCCACATCTTGCGCGCGCTCAGCGAAACCCATTGGGTCATCCACGGCAAGAAGGGCGCGGCGGAGCTGCTCGGCATCAATCCAAGCACACTGCGCTCGCGCATGGAAAAGCTGGGGATCAAACGCCCCTAATAAGTCTCCGGCGCTCAATCCGTTCAAGCAGGTCACATGGTTCAATTAAGGGGTGGTGTGCCAGCACGGGACTGGAGGGCGGGCGGCTTGCCTGAGAATTTCACCGCGATACGCGGGCGCCATTTAACGAACAGGCGATAGCCCAACAGCAGAGCCAGACAGGCGCCGTATTGCGCGGGCCGGCTGATGTCTGCCTTGACCAACCAGTAGAAATGGATTACCGCCGCGATCCCGGCGACATAAACCCAGCGATGAAGTTGCTGCCAGCGTTTGCCGAGGCGGCGAATCATGGCTGCGTTCGAGGTGAGCGCCAGCGGGACCATGATGATAAACGCGCTAAATCCCGCCGTCACATACGGTCGCTTGATGATATCGTTGCCGATGGCGTGGAAGTCGAAGAAGTGGTCAAGACCGATGTAAGTGGCAAAATGAAGCGCAGCGTAAAAAAAAGCGAACAGGCCGATCATGCGGCGCAATTTGATCAGCTCATGCCATCCCGTAAGGCGCCGCAAGGGAGTAACCGCGAGGCTCGCCAGCAAAAAGATCAGGGCCCAGGAGCCGGTGAAGCGAGTGATCGTGTCGATAGGATTGACTCCCAGATCACCGCCGTAGGCTTGATGGCCAAGCTGGGCGACTGGAAATAGGCAAAATACAAGAACCGCTGTTTTCAGCCAGGTGATCATCATCTAGTAGAATTTCTTCAGGTCCATTCCCTTATACAAACTCGCGACCTGATCGCCATAGCCGTTGAACATTAAAGTTTTACGCCGGAGAAATTCGCCGATGCGCCGCTCGGTAGCTTGGCTCCAGCGCGGGTGATCGACCTCGGGATTGACGTTGGCGTAGAAGCCATATTCTTGGGGTTGCATTTTGTTCCACGAATTTGGGGGTTGCTGCTCGACAAAGCGGATCTTGACGATCGACTTGATGCTCTTGAACCCATATTTCCAGGGCACCACGAGCCGGACCGGCGCGCCGTTCTGGGCCGGCAAGATTTCACCATAGAGTCCGAGAGATAAGATCGTCAGCGGGTGCATGGCCTCGTCCATGCGCAAGCCTTCGACATAGGGCCAATCGAGGACGTTGCCGAAAATCCCCGGCTTCTGGCCGGGCATGCGCTTCGGGTCCATCAGCGTGACAAAATGAATAAATTTGGCGTTGTTGGTCGGTTCGACCTGTTTGATTAGCGCGCTCAGCGGAAAACCGACCCAGGGAATCACCATCGACCAAGCCTCGACGCAGCGCAGGCGATAGATACGTTCTTCCAGCGGGCTCAATTTCATGATCGTGTCGATGTCAAGCGTCTTGGGCTTTTTCACTTCGCCTTCGACCTGAACCGTCCATGGCCGGGTAATCAAGTATTTGGCGTTTGCCGCGGGATCTTCTTTATCGACGCCAAGCTCGTAGAAGTTGTTGTACGACGTGATGTCTTTAAGCGAATTTTGTTTTTCATTGGTGCTGTAAGAGCTCTTTTTGATGTTGGGCAGTTTCTCGGCCGCGTCAGCCCGTGGCGCGAACGTATGGAGCCCGGAGAGGGTTGCCCCCGCGGACACCGCGACGGCGCCCGCCGATCTCATGAATTCACGTCGGTTCAGGTAAACCTCTTTGGGCGTGATCTCCGATGCGTTGATATCCGCCGGTTTTTTGATCAGCATGGCTCGCTTACCCTCCTCGTCGTCGCGCATGTTCGCCGACAAAAGATTACCTGTCAACTCGCTTCGGCGATGAGTCGCCTGATGACGGATTCGGTCTTTTCATAGGCGCCTTCGCCGATATGGCGATAGCGGATAGTGCCCCGTTTGTCGATCAGCACGATGGTCGGCCAGGCGCGGACGCCGTAGCGATTCCAGTTATCGAAGTCATTGTCTTGGACAACCGGAAACTTAATTCCCAAGTTTTCGGTGGCTGTTTTCACCTTATCCAGCGGCTTCTCCCAGAAGAATTCCGGTGAGTGAACGCCGACAATGGTGAGGCCGGAGCGCTCATACTTCTCGTGCCAGGCCCGCAACTGCGGGACGATATTGCGGCAGTTGATGCAGCCGTAGGTCCAGAATTCGACCAGTACGACCCGACCTCTTAATCCGTTGATGGTCAATGGTGCGCTGTTGAGCCAATGCCGGCCGGTGAGTTCCGGTGCCATAGCGCCGGCTCCGATCGCGGAGCCGGTATTCGACGATGTTATCCAAACTACAATGGCAATGCCGATCAAGAACCGGGACGTACGATCTCTCAACATGTTTGCTGCCTTTCCCCTATAGATAGCACCCGCTCGTCAGCAACACTTAGATGTTCTGGGGACCGGTTCGGTTGCCGCTGTTCGAGCTTTGCCTGCAAAACGTTGGAGCGCGCAAAAAGTTCCAAGATCCCAAAAAACAAGGGGAAGCCGGAGCTTCCCCTTGGTAGGCGGTCAATTTTGGCGGTCAGTGGAGGCGTTGGGAAGGAGATTCCAGGTCGTCAAAATCTCGGTCTAGGTCGAGCGGATGAGGGTTTTTTCTAAGGATCTCGACAAGTGCCAGTTGGGCCATGTTGTACGCCTCTATGTCGTTGTTGGAATACTCAAAAGCAACCTCGCTGGCCGCTGCGATTAGTTCGCCTAGAGTAGTCTCGATCTTTCGAACCGTTGTTTTGTTCATGCTTTTGCTCCTCTCTTCACCCGCGGCATCGATCTGCGCCGGTGATCCTGAGGCCGGGCCTTTTGGCGCACAACCTCTTGATTGTTAGACGGCGGCGTCGATAAAAGGTTGCATGAGTTTCTCTGACAAGGGCCGAACGGTGGCTCTTTTGGGCGGGTTAATGGGTCGGCCGCACTGGAGTTACTTTGTTTTCAACTCGTGAGAAAAGCGGCGTCTGACGGGCGCGGCGAAACTCTGCTTGGTCCAAGTAGCCGACACTGGCCAAACGCTCGAGAATCAGATTTCTGCGGTGGAGGATATTGCGCGGTCGGGAGCTGCGCGGGTTGGGAAGCAACGCGGCGAGGGTTGCCGCTTCGACTGGATCGACGTCGGCCGCGGCTTTGCCGAAATGAGCACGCGCGGCCGCTTCAACACCATAGAGATTAGGCCCTAACTCCACGACATTGAGGTAGATCTCGAAGATACGCCGCTTGGACAACGAATATTCGAGCCGGTGAGCGATTAAAATCTCTTTTAGTTTACGCAGCGGATTTTTCGCAGGGCTGAGATAAAGATTTCGCGCCAGCTGCATGGTGATCGTACTGCCGCCGCGGCTGAAGCTCAGCGTCTCCCAATCTCGTTTTAGGGCCGCTTGGAGCTCGTTAACGTCGATCCCTCGATGGCTGAAGAAGGCGGCGTCTTCGCTGATCAAAATCGCTTTCTTCAAGTGGTCCGACACCGCGCTGTAAGGGACCCAGACTTGCCGGCGCGCACTGCGCATTCCCTTGTCCTTGTATTCCCGATCGCGTAGCTCCATCAAAGCCGTCGTCCTGGGATGGCTGTGAATCAACGCCGAGACATCCGGCAGAGTGGCATAGCAATAATAGACCAGGGAGACGACCGTCGTGAGCAGAACGCTGCTAACGAGAATTCTTTTCATAAAGGGACAAGAGCGACACGGTTTTGAGCGTCATGGAGGAAGTCGCTTGATGCTTTATTTTCGCCGGACTGACCCAGCGCCAGCGCGGGCGGGGCAAGTCCATTGGAGTGTGTCCGTCGATGTGAAACAGATATACGGGAGCGCGAATGCGCCAGCGCGTGATCGCATGGCGAATCTCGCCGATTTT
>DATBMR010000036.1:0-10414 GCA_036554745.1 Binatia bacterium | reverse complement strand
CGCACCAGCATTGGCAACTGTGCGCCTAACTGCACCGCTTCTTCGACGGTTAACCGGTCGCGCAAAGCGTGAAGCACAGTGCGTAAGGCGAGATAGGCCTTGTGCGGCTGGTCGTGCCAGTCTAGCTCCGTCATAATATCGTTTAACCATATCTGGGTTTTCTGCAGCGTACCCTCGAAGACATCGTGGCTGGTTTCTCGCCGCGACTGTTTGCCGACTAACTTATAGCGATAGCTTGGAGCCGTTTTCATGGCCAGTCCTCCTCATTGGATGGGTAATCAAACTCGTAGATTGCGTAAGCTAAGTTTGTGCAATTCCAGTGCCCCACAAAAGGTTGGTGCTCGCCAAAATTAACTGTTTATTCTCACGAGTTATCGGGGGTTCCGCTGCTTTAGTTGTCAATCTTGCAAAAAAAACTCGTCGCTATTTGCAGGAATGGAAGAAGATCGGGTGCCCGATATGACATGGCGCGGAATATCTTAAGCCGTTGGTTTGGCGCATTTTTTGCGCCCCCTACCAACGAGGCATGTGCATGGAGAAAACGAAAACCGACGTTGCCGAACTCTTAGCGCGAGCGCAAAAACCAGGTGAAGATGCTCTACGCCTACATCCTTCTTACCGCGGCAAACTCGAAGTAACGCCTAAATGTCCGATACGCAGTTGCGACGATTTTTCGATCTGGTACTCACCGGGAGTTGCGGCGCCATGCCGCGATATTGCGGCGCATCCCGAAAAAGTTTTCACGCACACCAACAAAGCCAATTTCATCGCGGTGGTCTCCGACGGCACCCGTGTGCTCGGTCTCGGTGATATCGGACCGCATGCAGCGCTTCCGGTCATGGAAGGCAAGGCCGTGCTATTCAAATACCTGGGTGGAGTCGATGCTTTCCCGATTTGTTTGTCGACCAAGGATCCCGACGAGTTGATTCTGGCCTGCAAGTGGCTGGAGCCGACTTTCGGCGGCATCAATCTCGAAGATATCGCCAAGCCCAAATGCTTTTACATTCTCGAGCGGCTGCGCAGGGAAATGACGATTCCCGTTTGGCACGATGACCAGCAGGGTACCGCTGCGGTCGTTCTCGCAGGCGTGCTCAACGCATTGACGGTTGTCGGCAAGCACAAGCAAACTGCTCGCCTCGCTCTCATCGGCGCCGGAGCGGCCAACATCGCAGTGATCCGAATTCTTATCGCGGCCGGATTCGCGCCACAAAATATGTTGATGGTGGACACGCTCGGCCTCCTGCACCGAGACCGAGCGGATCTCGGCTTGCCGCACAATGAATTCAAGTTGCGCATCGCCGGGCTGACGAACCTGCAGCGTAAAACCGGCGGCATTGCTGAGGCTCTCAACGGCGCCGATGTCTGCATCAGCCTGGCCAAATCCGGGCCCGGGGTCATCAAGCCGGAGTGGATAACCAAGATGGCCAGAGACCCCATTGTTTTCGCATGCGCCAACCCGGTGCCGGAAATCTGGCCATGGGAGGCCAAAGAGGCAGGCGCCAGGATCGTTGCGACAGGGCGGTCGGACTTCCCTAATCAAGTAAACAACTCCCTCGGTTTCCCGGCGATTTTTCGCGGCGTCATCGATGTCGGGGCAAATACAATTACCGACGAAATGTGTATCGCCGCCGCTGAAGAGCTGGCGCGCTGTGCCGAGGAGAAGGGAATTTCCGAGGAGCGGATTTTACCGACGATGGATGATCGAGAATTGTACCCGCGCGAGGCGGCGGCCGTTGCTTTGAAAGCGATCGAACAAGGAGTGGCACAAAAATCACTGACGAAGTCCGAGTTGATCGCAACGGCCAACAAAATCATTGACCGAGCGAAGCGGCAAACTCAAGTGTTGATGGAGGAAGGAGTGCTCGCGCCGAGCGGATGACGATTTATGCCCTTTGCAAAGATTCACAAAGATCTGAAGAACGTTAAGATCGCGCCGAATATGAGGGACTACGCGCGCGCGTGCGCGGAATTTTCGTGGGCCGAAGCCGATGGCGAATTGACCAAGCTGCCCAATGACGCCGGCCTCAACATCGCCTACGAGTGTGTGGACCGTCACACACTCAGCGCAAGGCGTGACCATCTCGCGCTGCGTTGGCTCGGCAAACAAGGAGAAGTGCGCGACTTTAGCTACGGAGAATTGCAGCGGCTCGCCAATCGGTTTGCCAATGTGCTGCGTGGCCTGGGTATCGGCAAGGGTGATCGAGTCTTCGTTTTGGCCGGGAGAATTCCCGAGCTTTACATCACCGCCCTCGGCTCATTGAAGAACGGTAGTGTTTTCTGCCCGCTCTTTTCCGCGTTTGGTCCCGAACCGATCGAACAGCGGCTGGCGATCGGCTCGGGCAACCTGCTGGTCACCACCGATGTGCTTTATGGCCGGCGCAAGATCGCCGAGCTGCGCGCGCGCTTGTCACATTTGAAGCATGTTCTGATTGTCGGCGAAGGCAAACGCCCGCCACCCGACGGAACTCAAGATTTTCACCGTTTAATGGAGGCGGCTTCTGAGGAGTTCGAGATTGTGCCAACCGCTCCCGAGGACATGGCGCTAATCCATTTTACCTCGGGCACCACTGGAAGACCCAAAGGCGCGGTGCACGTGCATCAAGCGGTGCTCGCCCATCATATCACCGGCAAATACGCGCTGGATTTTCATCCTGACGATATCTTTTGGTGTACCGCCGATCCGGGTTGGATCACAGGCACGTCCTACGGCATCATTTCGCCCCTGACACACGGCATCACCAGCATTATCGACGAAGCCGAGTTCGAGGCCGAGCGCTGGTATCGCATCATTCAAGAACAAAAGGTGACCGTTTGGTACACCGCGCCGACGGCGGTGCGCATGATGATGAAGGCCGGCACGGAGATCATACACAAGTACGATCTCAACAGCCTGCGGTTTATCTCCAGCGTCGGTGAGCCGTTGAATCCCGAAGCAGTGGTATGGGGGCAGGAAGCGTTCGGACTGCCGATTCACGACAACTGGTGGCAGACCGAGACGGGCGGCATTATGATCGCGAATTATCTCGCCATGGAAATCCGCCCCGGTTCGATGGGCAGGCCGCTCCCCGGAATCGCAGCAGCCATCGTCCAGCGGCAAAAAGACGGCACGCTGGCCGAGCTCAACGCCGAGGAAGTCGGCGAGCTGGCGCTGCGCCCCGGCTGGCCCTCGATGTTTCGCGGCTATCTGCACGAGGAAGAGCGCTACCGCAAATGTTTTGTCGGCGGCTGGTATTTAACCGGCGACTTGGCCAAGCAAGACGCCGACGGCTATTTCTGGTTCATTGGCCGCGCCGACGATGTCATCAAATCCGCCGGCCATCTGATTGGCCCATTTGAAGTCGAAAGCGCGCTGATGGAACACGCGGCCATCGCCGAAGCCGGCGTCATCGGCATTCCTGATCCGATGATCGGCGAAGTGGTCAAGGCTTTCGTCTCTTTGAAAAAAGGCTATGAGCCCAGCGAAGCGCTGCGCAAGGAGTTGCTGGGTCACGCGCGCTCACGCCTCGGACCCGCGGTGGCGCCGCGGGAAATCGATTTTCGCGACAGCGTGCCGAAGACCCGCAGCGGCAAGATCATGCGCCGCCTGCTCAAAGCGCGCGAGCTAGGATTGCCCGAAGGCGATTTGTCGACGTTGGAGAATGACTGATGCAAGCAAGAAAACCATTTACCGCGGAGACGCTGAGAGCACAGAAAGGGTTTTTACAATCTCCTTCCTCCGTGTCCTCGGCGCCTCTGCGGTGAGTCTTCTGAAAATTTGAGCGAGGCACAACCACGTATGGCAATGCCAAGGAATCGACGAAAACAACCGGCGATTGACCGCGAACACACGTTGCACCTGCTCAAGGAGATGCTGCGCATTCGGCGGCTCGAGGAGAAATGCGTGGAACTCTACACCGCGAGCAAGATTCGCGGTTTCGTCCACCTTTACATCGGCGAGGAAGCGGTGGCCGTGGGCGCGATGCAGGCGCTCCGGCCGGAAGATGCCATCGTCGCGACCTATCGCGAGCACGGCCACGCGCTGGCGCGCGGCGTATCGGCCAACGCGATCATGGCGGAGATGTACGGCAAAATCGAAGGCTGCAGCCGCGGTCGCGGCGGGTCGATGCATCTGTTCGATGCCGCCACGCGTTTCTACGGCGGCAACGCGATCGTCGGTGGCGGACTGCCGCTCGCCGTCGGCCTCGCGCTTGCGGATAAACTCGCCGGGCGACAACAGGTGACAGCCTGTTTCTTTGGCGAAGGCGCGGTGGCCGAAGGCGAGTTTCATGAGTCGTTAAATCTAGCCGCACTGTGGAAGCTGCCGGTGTTGTTTTGCTGCGAAAATAATCTTTACGCCATGGGCACCGCGCTGGCTCGCTCCGAGTCGGAAATCGATCTCTGCCTAAAGGCCGCGGCTTTCGAGATTCCCGCGTGGCCGGTGGACGGCATGGATGCTCTGGCGGTCGAGGACGCTACCCGGCGAGCCGCGACTTCTGTGCGCGGAGGCGGCGGGCCGCATTTTCTCGAGTATCGCACCTACCGCTTTCGCGCCCACTCGATGTACGACCCCGAGCTCTATCGCGATAAGCAAGAGGTCGAAGAATGGAAAAAGCGCGATCCGATTCCGAATTTGATTGAGCGCTTAAAGCAACAGAATCTCTGGCAAGAAGAAGAGTGGAGCCGCATGGAGGAAGAGGTCGCGCGCGAAATCCAGCAGTCGGTCGAATTTGCCGAAGCGGGGCGTTGGGAACCGCTGGAAGAGTTGACGCGGTTTGTTTATTCGGAGGGGTCTCCGCGAAGCATGTCCTGAGCGAAGCCGAAGAGACGCAAAGCGCGCAAAGTTAAAAGGAAAAAGATGCTGGCAGGAAACGATGTGCGAGTTCAACATCAGCGCCCCCACCTCTTTCCCGCAAGCGGGGGAGGATTGTCATGAAATAGTGTGAGGGCACCCCCATCCTATCCTTCCCCCGTCAAGGGGGAAGGGATTCGGACGCGGACTCGCTCACAGGATGAATCAAGTGCCAGCGAAGAAAAACGGCAGGCAATTATGAGCACGGCAAAAATAAAGACCACCTATCGAGAGGCGATTCGTGCCGCGATTCGCGAAGCGCTGTTGCGCGATGAGCGGGTGTTTTTGATGGGCGAAGATGTCGGCCGCTATGGCGGCTGCTTCGCGGTTAGCAAGGGCTTGCTCGACGAGTTCGGACCCGAGCGCATTCGCGACACGCCGCTCTCGGAGTCGGCGTTCGTCGGCGCCGGCATCGGCGCGGCGATGGGCGGCGCGCGGCCGATCGTGGAAATCATGACCGTGAATTTCAGCCTCTTGGCATTGGACCAGATCGTCAACAATGCGGCGACCATCCTGCATATGTCGGGCGGCCAGTTCAACATTCCGGTCGTCATTCGTATGACCACCGGTGCAGGGCGGCAACTGGCGGCCCAACACTCCCATAGCCTGGAAGGCTGGTACGCGCATATTCCCGGGATCAAAGTCCTGACCCCGGCGACACTCGAAGACGCGCGCGGCATGCTTTGGACCGCGCTCGAAGATCCCGATCCGGTGCTGATCTTCGAGAATGGCCTGCTTTACAATATGGAAGGCGAACTGGGGGCCGATGCGGGGCCGGTGGATATTTCCAGGGCGGCGATTCGTCGTCAGGGCAAACAGATTAGCTTAATCACGTACGGCGGCACGCTGTTCAAAACGCTGGCCGCGGCCGAGGAGCTTGCCCGCGCGGCGATCGATGCCGAAGTCGTCGATTTGCGCACGCTCAGGCCTTTGGACACGGCCACGATCGTCGAATCCATCAGCCGCACACACCGCGCCCTAATTATCGACGAAGGCTGGAAAAGCGGCAGCATCGCGGCCGAGATCATGGCGCGCATTATGGAGAACTGTTTCTACGAGCTCGATGCACCCGTGGCGCGCGTGTGCAGCGCCGAAGTGCCGATGCCATATCCGAAGCATCTCGAAGACGCGGCGATTCCGCAGACACCGGGCATCGTCGCCGCAGCGCGACGGCTGGTGACCGGCCGTGAGTGAGTGTGCATGGCCGCGCTGAGCGCCTCTCCGTAAATCTCGGGTTAGGTGGGAGGAACTATGGCTGCTTCTGCAAGTCGCTATATACGATGGTTTAACGAGATCGGAATCAACGATGTCTCTCTGGTGGGTGGCAAAAACGCTTCGCTAGGAGAGCTCTACAGGGAATTGGCGCCGAAGGGCATCAAAGTCCCCAATGGTTTTGCGATCACGGCCGAAGCTTACTGGGATCTGCTGCGTCGCACAGGACTCGGCCGGCGAATCGAGGAAATCCTTTCCGGTCTCGACACCCAGGATGCGGCAAACCTCCAACAACGCGGCAGCGCAATTCGCCGGGAGCTGACTGGCGCGGCCCTGCCGAATGATCTGGCGGCTGAAATCGTAGCCGCCTACCGCGAGTTGTGCGCGGGAGCGGCTGAGCCGGTGGATGTCGCGGTCCGGAGCAGCGCCACCGCGGAGGACCTGCCGGACGCGAGCTTTGCCGGACAGCAGGAAACCTATCTCAACGTTCAAGGCGACGCGGCGCTCCTGGAAAGCTGCAAGCGTTGCTTCGCTTCGCTCTTTACCGACCGGGCTATTTCGTACCGCCAGGACAAAGGGTTCGAACACCTCAAGGTCGGTCTCTCGATCGGCATCCAGCGCATGGTGCGCTCCGATCTCGCTGCCTCGGGCGTGATGTTTTCGATCGACACTGAAAGCGGATTTTCGGATGTAGTTTTGATTAATGCCGCATATGGTCTCGGCGAAAACGTCGTGCAGGGGTCGGTTAATCCCGACGAGTACTACGTGTTCAAGCCAACGCTCAAGCGCGGGTTTCGGCCGATTCTCCAGAAGATCGTCGGCAGCAAAGAGTTCAAACTGATTTATGATATCGGCGGCGGCAAGATGGTGAAAAACGTGCCGGTCGGGGCTGACGACCGATGGCGCTTCGCCATCGACGATGAAGAGATTTTGACGCTCGCGCGTTGGGCGTGCTTGATCGAGGACCATTATAGCCGCAAGCGTTCGTCCTACACACCGATGGACATGGAATGGGCGAAAGACGGACGTACAAGCGAGCTTTTCATCGTGCAGGCGCGACCTGAGACCGTGCACTCGCAAAAGAGCTTCGAAGCCCTGGAAGTTTATCAGCTAAAGGAAAAGGGACCGGTGCTCGCACGAGGCCGCAGCGTCGGTGAAAAGATCGCTCACGGGCCGGTGCGCGTCGTCAAAAGCGCTCGGAACTTAGATGAAGTTCAAGACGGCGACGTGCTGGTCACCGTGAAAACCGATCCCGATTGGGAGCCGACGATGAAAAGGGCCGCGGCGATCGTGACGGACCGCGGCGGAAGGACCTGCCATGCGGCGATCGTCAGCCGGGAACTGGGGCTCCCCGCCATCGTCGGCACGGAGAACGGTACGGAAAAATTAAAGGACGGCCAAATGATCACAGTTTCCTGCGCCGAGGGCGAGATCGGATTTGTCTACGAAGGTTCGCTAAAATTCGATATCGAACACGTCAACTTGCACGCCCTGCCGAGGCCTCGCACCAAGGTGATGATGAATGTTGCAAACCCCGAGGAGGCTTTTCGTCTGTCATCGATACCCAACGACGGCATTGGTCTCGCCCGCGAAGAATTTATCATTACGACCTATATCAAGATCCATCCCATGGCGTTGATCGATTTCGAGCGGCTCGAAGACCGCGCCGTGCGCGCGGAGATCGAGCGCCTTATCGCCGGTTATGCGGACAAATCGCAGTTTTTCATCGACAAGCTTGCCCAAGGCGTCGCCATGATCGGCGCGGCGTTTTATCCTAAGGACGTGATCGTTCGCTTGAGCGATTTCAAGACCAATGAGTATGCCAACCTCATCGGCGGCAAGCCTTATGAGCCCATCGAGGAGAATCCCATGATCGGTTTCCGCGGCGCCTCACGCTATTACGATCCGCGTTATCGGGCCGGTTTCGCCTTGGAATGCCGCGCCATGAAAAAAGTGCGCGACGAGATGGGCCTTGATAATGTCAAGCTCATGATTCCGTTCTGCCGAACGGTGGAGGAAGGCCGGCGCGTGCTGGCGGAAATGGAAAAACATGGATTGAAGCGCGGCGTCAACCGTCTGGAGGTCTACGTCATGTGCGAGATCCCGAGCAACGTGATTCTGGCAAACGAATTCGCCGAGATCTTCGATGGCTTTTCTATCGGCTCTAACGATCTTACCCAGCTTGTGCTCGGGGTCGATCGTGATTCGGAGATCGTTGCCCACGTCTTCGATGAGCGCAATCCGGCAGTGAAAAGCATGATCGCGAGCGTTATTCGCGCGGCCAAAGCCAAGGGCCGTAAGATCGGCATTTGCGGCCAGGCGCCGAGCGACTACCCGGAGTTCGCCGCCTTTTTGGTGGAGCAGGGCATCGACAGCATTTCGCTCAATCCGGATGCGGTCCTCAAAACCACGCTGGCGATGCTCAAGATGGAAAGCGATGCGGCACCTAAGGCGGTGGCGGGTTAGCGAGCCTGAGCGAAGCGAAGATTATGGAGCTAGGGTTGCAGTCTAAATCGCAACGATGTTCCTATAGCTGCGAAAAGGCGGTTTTTGTTTTTGCACAAACGCGAGGCCAAAACCACGAATCAGCGTCTTTAGCGAAGCAATCTTGTCGATCTGACATGGCATGGTAATTGCCCAACGATGAGTTAAATCCGTCAAGTGGGGAGGGCAAGCCATGGAGGTGATCTATAAGTCGTACCATGTGATCACGGTGCCCCAGCTGAATTTGGACGCGGACTGTTGGATTCCCACGGCCGATATTTCCTGGGATGACGAAGGCAGAACCCGGCATCAATTTGTCACTGGGCTCGGTGACTATTTTAAGATCATTGATCAGGCAGAGCTCAATGCCGTCGAGGTAGCCATGGCTTGGATTGACGCTGAGCTTGCGAAAGACGGCCGGCGGTAATGGTTGGTCTGGCGATACCTGATTGTGGTTTTTGGCTCACGATAGATCCAATCGCCGCGGACCCTTACGTCATAATAAGACGCGGCAAGCTCAGGTCCACTGCGATCTAGCTGATCCAACATCCTTCGATCCAAGTCGAACACTCTGAAATGCACCCGTAAAATACGGCTCAAGTTATAGACATACCGAGGACAACGTGTTTGCGGTTGCACTCCACGATGTCCGAAGCATTGACAGCCGAGGCCGGTCTTTTTATTGATGTTACGGATGTTCAGACAAATGGGAACTTCCCTTTGCAAAGCAATCGGAACGATCGCGTATGAGGAAAAATGCCGCCACAATGTATGTCGGTACGCTCAGTGCACGAGAGATGGTGAACTATCATGAGTGAGTTTCGCATGCCTGCGCTAGGTGCTGACATGCAGTTCGGCACCGTTGTCGAATGGCTGGTAAAGCCTGGAGCTACGGTCAAGCGCGGCGATGTCGTAGCGCTGGTTGAAACCGAAAAGGGTGTGATCGAAGTGGAGATCTTCGAAAGCGGCGTGATCGAATCTCTCGTGGTCGAGCCGGGGCAGAAAGTTCCGGTCGGCGCGACTCTGGCGACATTGAGCGGCGATGGAAAAAAGCTCGAGCCAGAACCGGCTGCAAAGCCTGCTGCGCCGTCTGCGCCCGCGGCCCCGGTCAAAGCAGAGATCGCGCCGGCGAAGGTCGTGACGGCGGCTGCAGCGGAAGAATCTGTGCGTCGCCGCGTTTCACCGCTGGCGCGCAAACGCGCGCAGGAGCTGGAGGTCGATTTATCCACGATCGCCGGCACGGGAGCGGACGGCTCGATTACGATCGCGGACGTCGAACGGGCAGCACAAGGTGTGAAGACGCCCACTCCGGCAGCCGCGCCTGCGGCCAAGGGGTTGGATCTCGGAGCGATGCGCCGCGTCATCGCTGCCGCGATGGCGCGCTCAAAACGCGAGATTCCCCATTACTATCTTGCGACGACAATCGACCTGAGCAAAGCCCTCGCCTGGCTCGCGGTGGAGAACGCCAAACGGCCGGTGACCAAGCGTTTGCTTTATTCTGTGTTGCTGATTCGCGCGGTCGGGTTGGCGTTGCGCAGCACGCCGGAGCTTAACGGTTTCTGGATCGATGACGGATTCAAAGCCGGCGAAGGAATTCATATCGGCGTGGCGATTTCGTTGCGCCAGGGCGGCCTGATCAATCCGGCGATTCACGACGTTGATAAGAGGAATTTGGACGAGCTGATGGAGAACATGCTCGATCTGGTTAACCGTGCCCGCACCGGACATCTGCGCAGCTCAGAGCTTTCGGACGGGACGATTACCGTCACCAATCTTGGCGAGCAGGGAGTCGAAAGCGTCTTCGGCGTGATCTATCCGCCGCAAGTGGCGCTGGTCGGTTTCGGCAAGATCACGGAACGGCCGGTCGCCAAAGACGGTATGGTCGGAGTG
>DATBMR010000026.1:0-16787 GCA_036554745.1 Binatia bacterium | reverse complement strand
AAAATCGATTGCCCGGCGACAGGACCGCTGAACGATGCGATCACTAGGACTGCGAGCACGAAAATTGCGCGCTTACGTTGCGGCAAAGTCATAGGTGCCTCCGCTTCAAGCCCGGGGAGCGATGTTTTCACACGCCGTTCGTGATAATTTTTAACGGGCAACACTTGGCGATCGATCGATGGCCGTCGCCGAAGACGCGACGTTACTTTTCTTTATATTTTGAAGTTTCACATGTCAAGTAAATACCTCGCGTCGGTCGCAGCGGCGATGCTGCTCGCCGCGCCGTTCCTGGCGCCGAAGCTATTCCCTTTGGCGTGGTTGGCATTCGTGCCACTCTTCTGGGCGATCGAACAGGCGACGACGTGGCGCCGCGCGGTCCTCTGCGGCTGGTTGATGGGCCTCGGCGCGCACCTCATCGGTTTTTATTGGTTGATTTACACGATCAGCGCTTTCGGTGGGTTTCCCTACGCCGTCAGCGTTGGTGTGTTTTTGCTGTACGCAGCTTTGCAGGCGGTGCAAATGGCGTTGTTTGCAGCGCTGGTGCGGAGCGCTGGCTTTGGTCCGCTCGCGATCTTCCCCGCGGTATTTTGGGTGCCGCTCGAATTTCTGTTTCCGCTGTTGTTTCCATGGCATGTGGCGAATTCGCAGAGCGCCTTTTCTTGGTTTGTGCAAACTGCCGATCTGGTTGGCCCATACGGCGCCAGTTTCATCGTTGTCTGGAGTAATGCGGCGATCTACCGAGCGCTCGTCTCGAGGTCAGCCGGTCGCCGATTCGATGTGCTCCCGCTTGCTTATGCGGCCTTGGGCCTGATCGTGTCGGTTGCCTATGGCGTGCAAAGGATCGAGAGCGTTGGCGAACAGATCGCGGCAGCGCGCAAGCTGTCGGTGGCGGCGGTGCAAGGCAACGTCGACATCGATCTCAAATGGAATCCGGTATTGGCGAAAGCTAATCTGGACAAGCACCGGACCCTCACGGCGGACGGAGCGGGTGCCGTTTCCTTAGTCATATGGCCGGAGTCGTCGATCGAGGAATGGGTTCCAGAGGCCTTGCCGCAACTCCCCCCCAGCGTCATGCCCTCGTTCAAGTCCGAACGGACCTTTTTCATCTTCGGCGCCAAAAGTTTCCACGGTAAGTTTGGCGTTCCTGGCATGAAAGCCTTCAACAGCGCGTTTTTTACGCAAGCCAACGGCAATGTCCTTGCGCGTTATCATAAACAAGTCTTGCTCGCGTTTGGCGAATACTTGCCATTCTCGTCGGTGTTGTCTTTATTGCCGGCGATGCCTTTCGCGGACGGCTTCACGCCTGGTCCGGGCCCGGTGGCGTTTCATCTCACGCGCGGCGTGCGGATCGCTCCGCTGATTTGCTACGAAGACCTGATGCCCGATTTGGCGCGCCAGTTCGTCAGTGAAACTCGCGCCAACGTGCTGGTCAACCTGACTAATGACGCCTGGTACGGGCGCTCGGTCGGGCCGTGGCAACATTTGTGGCTGGCGCAATCGCGCGCCATCGAGACGCGGCGAAGCCTCTTACGCGTGACCAATACCGGCGTCACTTCCTTAGTTAATGCGCAAGGCGAAATTGTTCAGACGTTGCCGATGTTCAGCGATGGCGTGATGCAAAGCAGCGTCGATATTCTCGACGGCGCGACTTACTATGTTCGCTTTGGCGACTGGTTCGCTTGGGGGTTGACCGGAACGACGCTCGCCATCGTGTTGTTGCAGTTTGCCCGGGCGGTGAAACGAGAATAACGCTCAAGCGACGGCTCCACCGAAAGGCGGATGTCTCATACAAAACGCCGCAAACAAACCCGGCTGGCGCCAACAACACGCCTAAAGGTCCAGCGCGGAATCCGATTCATTTGGGCACGAACACGAGAAAATACTGATAGGGCAAAAAAGTATGTTCCCGGGCCAGGCGAAATCCGCCTCGCTCCAACTGCTCGATCACTTCTTCGCGCGCGATTTTCATTTGCGGCGGCGGTCCCAGCGGCAATGGTTTTTTGTGAAAGTCGATCATGACGATCTCGCCGCCCGGCTTCAGCATTTTCTTCATCAACGCGAGATACTTCGTCCGGTTCTCCACGTGATGCCATACGTCGCACATAAAGAACCGGTTGACCGATCGCTCCGGCAGCAGGGGGTCGTCGGGGTCGGCAAGCACGGAGATAACGTTGTTGGTTTGGAGCTCGCGAATGCGGCGATTGATGTGCCGGATCATGTCAGGGTTCACGTCCACGGCGTAAACTTTCCCCTCGCTGCCGACATGATGGGCAATACGGAAAGTGAAATATCCGGAGCCGGCACCGATATCCGCGATAATTTCACCGCGCCTCAAATCGAGCGCCGTTAAGACCTCGCGCGGCTTTTGATAGACGTCACGCTTGGGATCTTCCAGCATACCGATGTACGCCTGCGGATCGCTGTGCAACCGCTGCATCTCGTGCAAATCACGCGGGGCACCGTCTTGCGCTTCGATACAGGCCGGCATCAACACGGCGGTGACGAGGATTATTGCAATTAGCATCGGATTTCTCCTGCGCGGCATGGTTTTGATAAGCGAAAAATTACCAGATTCTTCAGCCGATCCAATTCTTCAGGCGCCTGAACCGGAAACCCAAGTTGCCTGTATGAACATTTCCCTGTAAGGTGCCGCGCGATGGCCCAGCCTGAACTCACGCGGCAAATCGGCTTGTTTTCAGCGGTTATGTTGATTGCCGGCGATATGATTGGTACCGGCATCTTCATCTCTACCGGGGCGATTGCCGAGACTTTGCCGACTCCGGGTGGTGTACTGCTGGTCTGGCTTTTCGGCGGATTGCTCGCGCTTGCCGGTGCTCTCACATGCGCTGAATTGTCGGCGAGCATGCCCTACGCGGGCGGCGATTACAATTATATCCGTGCGGCCTACGGCGGGTTAATGGGATTTCTTTCCGGCTGGTCCTCATTTCTTGTTACTTTTTCCGGCGCCATTGCTTTCCTGGCTGTGACCCTGAACGGTTTCCTGTCGTTCTTTTTTCCCGTACTCGGATCGGAAGATGTCCTCTTTTCGATACCGCTGCCGTGGCTCCCGATCAGTGCCACAACCGGCACGCTTTTCTCCATCGGGGTGGTGTTGATCTTGTCGGGGCTTCATTGCCTGGGGGTCAGGCAAGGGACGCTAACGCAAAATGTCCTGACGATCATGAAGATCGGCGCGCTGCTCGCAATTATCGTTTTCGGCATTATTTTCGGCAACGGCAACACGAGTCACTTCCAGCCGCTGTTCAACTGGCAATTGATCGGCAACTCGAGCCTGTTTGGAGCTGCTTTCATACCGGTAATCTTCGCCTACTCCGGCTGGAACGCGATCATCTATATTGCCGGCGAAGTCAAAGATCCTGAGGAAAACTTGCCGCGCGCGCTGCTGTACGGCGTGTTGCTTGTGACCGTGCTCTACCTCGCGATCAACGCGGTTTACATCTACGCCGTACCTGTAACGGAAATGAAAGGCGCGCTGCGCATGTCGGAAGTCGCCACCACTGCACTCTTCGGCTATAAGACGTCGGCTTTGATCACCGCCATCATCACGATCTCAATCCTGGGTGCTCTCAACGTTGTGACGATGATCGGGCCGCGGATTTATTATGCGATGGCGAAAGACGGGGTATTCTTTCAGCAGCTCACTTATGTTCATCCCGATTTCGGCACGCCGGCCAAGGCGATTGTGCTGCAGGCGCTGTGGAGCTGTCTGCTGATTCTCACCAATACTTGGGGTACATTGTTTACCTACGTGAGCGTCGTGATCACGCTATTCTCCGCTTTTACGATTGGCTCGGTGATCGTTCTGCGTTGGAAACGGCCCGACCTTAATCGTCCCTACCGAGTGTGGGGTTATCCAATCGTGCCACTGCTCTTCGTGCTGATACATCTATGGATCGTTTGGGGCTCGGTCACGGAAAAGCCAAAGGAGTCGCTGATCGGGTTGCTTATCGTCTGCTTGGGCATCCCGGCGTATCTGCTCTGGCGCAGCCGCTCGTTAAAATAATTCAAGGGTTCGGAGCGGTTGGCTTAGGCTCAATCCATGTCAAACAGGACGGCTGAGAAGTCAAAAATAATAACCAGTAGCATCCGGCTTCTAAATCTTGCATTCTAGACCTCTCGCGGTTGTGAATCATGGCCGTTCGCATCAACAGAGTTTACACTCGCACCGGCGACAAGGGAGAAACGGCTTTGGTCGGCGGCAAGCGTGTCCCCAAGGATTCCCTACGCATCGAAGCCTACGGCACCATCGATGAGCTCAACTCCGTTGTGGGCATCGCGCGGGTCTTCAACGAAGAGAATCTGGAAGCGGGCGAGGCGCACCGGTTCTTGGATGAAGTGCTCTGCAAATTGCAAGACGAATTGTTCGATCTCGGCAGCGAGCTGGCCACGCCCCCGGAATTTTTTCAGGAAGGAATGTATCGGGTCGGCGAAGACGAAATTGTCCGGCTGGAAAAATTGATCGACAAGTGCCAGGAGGGTCTCGAGCCGTTGAACTCTTTCATTCTTCCGGGCGGCGGCCGCATCGGTGCCTACCTGCATCAGTGCCGCACGGTCTGCCGCCGCGCGGAACGCGAGATCCTGCGGCTATCACGCGAAGAGGAGGTCAATCCGAACGCGATCAAATACGTCAACCGGTTGAGCGATCTGTTTTTCGTGCTCTCGCGCTGGATTACGAAACAGACCGGTGCGCCCGAGTATCTTTGGCAGCGCGGACTACAAGGCAAGACAAAAGGCAGATAATTTTGGATTGGATTGCCGATTTTGGATTATAGGAAACCGATCAATGAAAATGCTGCGGGACGTGTGATTCCGTCGACCGTTTATCGAAAAGCGAAAATCTAATCGAAATTTGCCGGAGGGGTTTTCATGGGGCTGTTGGACGGTAAAAAAGCGGTAATCTTCGGGGTGGCTAACGATCGCAGCATCGCCTGGGCGATCGCTGAGGCGTTTCACGCTGCGGGCGCGGAACTGGCTTTCACGTTCGCCGGCGAAGCGTTCGAGAAGCGGGTCCGCCCTCTGGCCGAAGGTATCGGTGCGAAAATCATCCTGCCTTGCGACGTGACCAAAGACGAGGAGATTGAAGCGGTTTTTGCAAATCTCCAGCAAGAATGGGGCAGCCTGGATATATTGATTCACGCGATCGCGTTCGCCAATAAAGAAGATCTGTCCAATCCTTACGCGCAGACGAGTCGGACCGGTTTTCACCTTGCCATGGACGTAAGCGCATATTCATTCGTTGCGTTGGCACGCCATGCGGCGCCGCTGATGGAGGGACGCAAGGGTTCCATGGTAACCCTGACCTACATGGGTTCGGAGAGAGTGATTCCTAATTATAATGTCATGGGAGTCGCTAAAGCCGCATTGGAAGCCAGCGTGCGCTATCTGGCTCATGGCTTGGGGCCGAAAGGTATCCGCGTCAACGCGATTTCTGCCGGACCGCTTCGGACCCTGGCCGCATCGGGCATCGCCGATTTCAAGACCATGCTCCATCACGTTGCCGAGCGTGCGCCGCTCAAACGCAACATCGACGCCGACGAAGTCGGCAGGACCGCATTGTTCCTCTGCAGTGATTGGGGCAGCGCCATCACCGGCGAGGTGCTGCATGTCGATGCCGGCTACAATATTATGGGAATGTAGGGAGGTTTAAGCGCCTGGGATCTTGGGTAATGGAGTAGTGAGTCACAGTGCTCCAACAATCCAACACTCCATTCGGAGCATTCATGGCAATTCACGAGATTACGCCGCAGCAGGCTCACGACATTCTCAGCAATGATCCAAGCGCCGTCTACATCGACGTGCGCACGGAGCGCGAGTTTACCAATGGGCACCCGCAAGGGGCGGTGAATATTCCCGTCGCATTGCCCGATCCCGGGCGCGGCATGGTGATCAACGAGGACTTCATTCGCATCGTGGAAGCAAATTTCTCCCGGGACAAGAAGATCGTCGTCGGCTGTCAGGCCGGACCTCGGTCGAGCACCGCGGCAGGATTGCTGCAGCAGGCCGGATTTCAGGATGTGTCCAACATGCTCGGCGGCTACGGCGGCATGCGTGATGCGATGGGCAATGTGAAAGCGCCAGGGTGGGCGAGCTTGGGACTGCCGATCAGCAGCGATAACGGCGATGGCGTGAGTTACGGCTCGTTGGCAGCTAAGGCTCGCTGAAAGCGATTTTTAGATCGCGAATTTGAGATTTCCAAGTGCGTGGATTTGCCGGCATGGAGAAGGATTGCTCGCCGCGCTCGAAATGACAGACGTTCGGCGTGCCCCGCGATTGCCTATGGATCCTTCACTTTACTTCAAACAAATCGAAATCGGGCCGATGCAGAATTATGTCTATCTGATCGGCTCGCTGGAAGCGCGCAAAGTGGCGGTCGTCGACGCGGCGTGGGAAATCGATACGATTCTCAAAATTGCGGCGCAAGACAACATGGAGATCACCCATGCGTTTGTCACGCACACCCATCCCGACCATGTCGGTGGGGGATTCGCCGGTATGGCGATCGATGGCGTGACAGAGCTGCTCGAGAAACGCAAAGCCAAGGTTGTCGTGCACAAAGCGGAGGCGGAGTTCATCAAGGGGCTCTCGCCTTCCGACCTGATCAAGACCGATCACGGTGATAAGATCAATGTCGGCGGTATTGAGATCGAGCTGATGCATACGCCCGGCCACACGCCGGGCTCGCAATGCTTTTTAGTCGATGGGCGGATCGTTTCCGGCGACACGATGTTCATCGATGCTTGCGGCAGGGTCGATTTTCCCGGCGGCAACGCTGAACAGATGTACTACAGTTTGACGCAGAAGCTGATGGCGCTGCCGGACGAGACGATCCTTTTCCCCGGCCACAACTACGCGCCAAAACCGCACGCGACCATGGGCGAGCAAAAAAAGACGAATCCTTACTTAAAATTTACTTCGCTGAAGCAGTTTCTCGCGGCGATGGGCTATTAAGCGCGATCCGCGCTTATCGGATTGCCGAAGGCAATATCAAGGTGTCCATTGTTAGTCTCACCGGGAGCTGAGCGCCCTTCGTTTGTCTGAAGGGCGCTCAGCCCATTGCAGCCCGATCAGATGGAAGAATCAGGAGGGCTTGCCGACGAACTTGTTGGTCCAGAGCAGACCTTCTTCGGCCGATGGCGCCTTTGCACGGTCCTTGACGATGCCCGCGCCGATCGAGAAGTCAAGGACCTTTTTCCAACCAGCCGAGTCCATATTACCCCAGCGCGGGATGGCCGGCTTAACAGTCTCGAAAGACAAGTCGAATACTTTCTGATCCAGCTTGCTGGGATCGGAAAATTTATGTGCCCGCAAGGCCGCCTTGGCGGCTTCAGGCTTGGTATGAAATAGCGCGCCGGCGCGCGAGATCGCGCGCGCCACGGCGGTCGCGACCTGACGGTTGTTTTCGACATAATCCGGCCGCGCCATCAGCACTTCGTAGGGGTAATCGGTGAGCTCGGGGACCTCGCCAAGGCCTAGAGGAATAAGCACGTAGCCTTTCCCGGCCGCTTCGGTTACTTCCGCAGAAGGGGGAGAGAGGGCGAAGGCATCGATAACGTTGTTCATCAGGGATGGTGGAATCTGTGGACCTCCCAGGTAAACGAATTTGAGCTTGGACGGGTCGCCACCGGCTTTGGCTACGAGAAATTTGAAGATTTGTTCGGAAACAGCCCCCGGACTAGTTGCGCCGATGGGTCCGAGCTGCGACAGGACTTTAAGTCGGGCATTGAGAGGGCTTTTGCGCGTGAGTTTGAATTTATCGGCGATCTCTTTTCGGACAGCGAGACTAAGGGTCAGAGCACGATTGTGCGCCTGTATCGCGACCAATGGGGCACCCTCGACGTACGCCAGCACCAAACCTTCGGAGCTGGATGCGCAGAAGTTCAACGAACGACCAACGACGGCGGACTGGCAAGTGGAGCCGCCGCCGGCGGAAGTGATTTTGGCGCGTACGCCCTCTTGTTCGAAATATTTGAGCTGCTCGGCAACCCACAGGGCCGCGAACGCCATATTGGACACGGCGGTGGCGATCGTTACCTCCGGCATGTCCTTTTTTTGTGCCCCGGCTTGAGGGACTTGCGCGGTAAAAAACAGCAGCGCCGCCAAAAATACCGAAATTGATTGAAACCTGCTTCCATTGTTCATTGCGATCTCCTTTCTATCCTTGAACCCCCACATGCTCCGATTGCATCTGCCAGCGTAAGACACGTCGTTCTACCATCCCGGCAACTTTATCCATGACGATCACCATGAACATCAGAACGATGATGCCGACGAAGACATCCGCGGTGCGAAAGATTCCAGCCGAGAGCCGGATAAAATAGCCGACGCCCTCGGTCGCGGCGATGAACTCGCCAACAATAGCGCCGATAACCGAGAAGGGAATGCTTGTCCGGATGCCGGTGAAAACGTAGGGCGAAATCGCCGGCAGGATCACCCGGAAGGTTAGTTTCCATCCGCGCACGCGCATGAGCCGCGCGAGGTCGACGTATTCCTGATCCATCTGGCGCATGCCGGTATAGGTATTAAAAAAATTGAGAAAAAAAGTCAGCAGAAAGACGACGCCGACTTTCGACCAGATTCCAATGCCGAGCCATACAATGAATAGCGGCGCCAACGCAGTGCGCGGGATGCCGTTTAGAGCGATGATGATCGGTTCAAAAATCTCCGCCAGCGCGCGGCTTCGGCCGAACCAGTAACCAAGAGCAATGCCGGTAACTGCGCCGAGTGGGAAGCCAATGGCGATCTCGGTGAACGTAACCCACGTATGCTGAAGTAAGTCACCCGACTGGAATCCCGCGATCATGGACGCAAAGATGCGACTCGGACTACTGATCAAAAAGGGTTCAATCCAGCGTCCTGAGGCGACTTGCCAGAGCAGCAGGAAACCGCCGACGATCCCAACGCGGACCAGCGTAATGCCCAGGCCGCGAAAATTGAAACCGGTTCCTTTGAGCGCGCCAACGCCTTCCTCGGCTCCAGCAATCTTTGCGCGCTGCTGGCTTAGGTCTTTCGACACGAGTGCTCTTTCTCAATGAGATCGGAGGTCGAGCTCGTGGCGAAAGATGTTCCACAAGCGTCCGTAGGCCTCATCAAATCCCTCTTGTCGATGAATTTCAAAAATGTTTCGCGGTCGGCCCATGGGGACGTCGATGATGTCTTTGATTTTTCCCGGCCGATGCGTCATGACCACTACGCGATCGGCCAAAGCGACCGCCTCCACCAGATCATGAGTGACGAATACGATGGTCTGGCGCTTTTGCTCCCAGATTTTTAACAGCTCGTCCTGCAACACCATGCGGGTTTGCGCGTCCAGCGGCCCGAACGGTTCGTCCATCAAAATGACCGGCGGTTCATAGGCGAGAGCTCGCACGATCGAAGCCCGCTTGCTCATGCCGCCCGATAACTGCGCGGGATAATATTTTTCGAAGCCGGTAAGGCCGGCGAGCTTGATGAAATTGCTTACCTGCCGCTCCCGCGCGGAGCGGGAAAAGCGCTTGGAGTCCAGTCCAAAACCGACGTTTTCTTCGACCGTCAGCCACGGAAACAGCTTGCTTTCTTGCGGCACATAACCCACCCGAGTGTTTAGACTGCGGACCTCATCGCCCTCGAAGAGAATCCGCCCGGCGGAGGTGGGAGAAAAGCCTGCGATGAGCTTGATCAACGTCGATTTGCCGCAGCCGCTCGGTCCGACGACGGTGACAAACTCGCCGTAATGGATGTCCAGACTGATTTCCTCGAGCGCTCGAATGGCGCCTTCGCTCGGAGTACGAAAAAGCTTGGAGACCGCCTCGACCCGGATGACGAGATTGTCTCCCGGATGCATTTGAGTTTGTGCTGTCGTTTCGACCGAACTCATCACGTGGCGATTTTCTGAAACGGTTGCCCGGCCATAACTAGAACCTACCGTCCACCTTGAGTCAAACCGCTTAACCGAAGACGGAGACTCTATAGCACAAGTCTGGGCGCAATTCCTACGGCGAACGACCGCATCGTACGATCGATTCTTGCTTGCTTTCCGTAGGTGCGTTCGGATATTGGTGGCACGAAAACATTGAACACGGAGGAACAGTGAAAGTCATCAGCGAAACGATCATCAGGAGCAACAGCGGCAAAACGTTCGAGGTCAGAAAAGGCCACGTCATTCGGGTTATCGGCGAGTCCACCGCCGACTACGTCGTTTTCAATCTGCATAACGTCAACGAGCGCTTCGATCAAGCGCGGACGAAGGTCGATCAGGGGAAAATTTACGTCACCAAGGGCGACGTGCTGATTTCCAAATTCAACAATGTCATGCAGACCATCGTCAACGATACCTATCGCGGCACCCACGATATGGAAAAGGGCATGTGCAGCACGTCTTTCTACAAGAAATGGGGTGATCGGATCTTTGCGATCTACGGCGGCGTATGGAAGCGGCTCGGTCGCAAACGGGGCGTAGCGCCGAAGCACGGCTGCTGGGAAAACCTCGCCAAGGCGCTGAAGCCCTATGGCGTGGTCAAGGAAGACGTGCCGAGCCCGCTCAACATTTTCCAGACCATGGTGATCAACGCCAAGACCGGGACCATGCGTTATTCGATGATCCGGCCGCGGCCGGGCGGCGACATGATGGATCTACGCTCCGAGATGGATTGCCTGGTCGGCATCAGCGCGTGCCCGGAGGGTGGTCGGGGGAAAGATCTCAGAGTGGTGATCTATAAGAATTAAGTTCCAATCGTTTCAATCGTTTCAGGGTGGTTTACGAGCACGGTTGAAACTTTTGGAACCGTTGGAACGATTGGAACTGCTTTATTTATATAATTTGCCGATAAAGCCGCTCGCCTCGAGTTCCTTCAAGAAACTGGTATCGATGAAGTCGGAGGGCCTGGCCTGCGCCGCTTTGGGATTTTTGATCTTCAACTGGTCAAGGTAGAGCTGGATGCCAGGCTCGGTGGGGTAGGGAACCTTTTGGGTCAGTTTCGCGACGATCCGTCGATAAGCCTCTTCGACCGATTTTTCGTCTTTGATCGCAAGATATTTTTGTAGGACTTTTTGCGCGCCCTTCGGATTTGTCAAATTATAATGGCTCGCCTCGACGTAGGCTCTCAAGAAGCGTCGTATCGTGTCGGGCTTTTTCTTAATATAGTCCCGAGTTGCGGCAACGCCGTTCAACTGCCACTCGACATCGAGGGTGGTGAAGTCGAGTAGCGCACGCAAGCCCATCTCGTTCGCTTTGAGAGTTTCCGGCGCCTGCAACAGGGTTGCCTGCACTGCGTTGGTTTGCATGGCCGCGAGTCGTGACGGAATGGATCCGACTTGCACATAGGTCACCTCGGTTTCTTTGACACCGAGTTGACTGAGAACGGTGACGGCCGCGGCGTTGTCCGCGCCACCCGCCCGGCTGATGCCGAATTTTTTTCCTTTCAGATCCTCGACGCGCTTGATTTGATCAGTGACAAACAGGACATAAGGGAAGCGGTTAATTGCACCGGCGACCAGCACGGCGCCGGAACCCTGCAGGTTACTGGTGATCACCGCGGAAGCACCGGTGTGGACGATCGGTGTTTCACCTGAAACCAGGGCGCTCACGGCGAGCGGCGCGCCGACCAGCAGCACTAAATCGACATCGACCCCATGCTTGGTGTAGAACCCCATCTCCTTTGCCGTCCAGACCGTCGCTTGAGTCGGTGCGATCACCGTGTAGGCGACGCGAAGCTTTTCCAGCGTCTGGGCGGCGGCCAACGAATGGGTTATCGCCGGCAAACACAACAGGCAAGCGAGCGATACAATTTTGCAAAACGGGCGCCTTCTCATCGATGCTCTCCTTGCTACCGAACGCGAGCTTAACACGGTGCAGCGTCGGTAACGCGGCAGCCAATATCATGCTTGGGCGCGCGTGACAATGATTCGTAAGAAGCCGATTCGATCCATAGACGGCCGCGGCTGGGTCATTGGGCCGCCGTACGCCAAGGCATCAGGCGGCGATCCAAGTACTGGATCAAGCCCAGCAGAGCAACGGCAAGCAACACGATCGTCAGGATGGTCGCGAACACCGCGCCTGAATTGAACGACGCGCTAAACGTCATCAGCATGGCGCCAAAACCGACAGCGGCGAGAATCATTTCTCCAGTGACCATGCCTAACACCGCGCGACCCATGCCCAGGCGAATGCCGGCCATGATCATCGGCATCGCGGCGGGGAGAATCACTTTCAGGAACAATTCGCTCTCGCGCGCGCCGAACGAACGCGCCATTTCGGTCAACGTTGGATCGACGTTGCGCACTCCGGCTGTCGTATTGATCGCAATGATGACGAAAGCGAAGAGAAAAACGATCCAGACCCGGGAATGCAGTCCCAAGCCAAAAGCGATTACCAGAAATGGAATGAATGAAATCATCGGCACGGCGAGCAGCGCGGTCATGTAAATTTCCAGAAAGGACTCGAGCCGCCGGTAGCGGCCCATCAATAGTCCCAGCGGCACGCCAATCAGGACCGAAATAAAAAAACCAAGAAACAGGGCCTGAAAGCTGATCGCAATCGCCTGCAGGAGTTGCCCCGAAACGAACAGCTCCCACCAGACGCTTATCACCCGGGACAAAGGCGGGAGCAGATGCGCGTTTCCGCTGCGTCCCGCGGCCTCCCAGACTGCCGCGAGCGTTAGGAGCGAGACGATTCTGAGCGTGCTCGCGTTCACGGTTTATTTCCGTGCAATCTTCTTGAGCACCCTGTCCAACGGCCCGGTCTCGAAAGACTGGGTGAAACTTACCGCGTTCTTCTTGAGCAGCCCGGCTTCCTCGAAAAACTTGATGCTCGCATCACCCCGTTCCTTGCCAGCGCCGCCGTTGACGTCCCAGATTCTAAGCTCTCTGTAGGTCGAGGCGATCGCGTCGATGAGCTCGGGCTTGGTTTCAGGCAGCAGTCTTAACGCATTCTCTTTCACCGATGCCGGACGCTCCTCGGCGTTGCGATGCGCCCTCAGGATCGCTTCGAGCACGCTTTCCACGATCGCGCTGTTTTTTTGCACATAGTCGGCGCGCGCGAAGTACATCGAACCGATGAGCTGCGGGAAAATTTTGGCGTAGGAGATTAGCACATGAAACTGGCCCGGCTTGGCCTTGAGGATATTTAGAACATCGCCGATCTCGGCCGGCGTCGCGTCCAACTGGCCGCGCATCAATGCTTCCGCGCGCACGTCAGAGCCAGGGATGATCATCCAATTCGGCGTGATCTTGTAGTGTTGCGCCATCCATTTCACCAGCGCTTCGGTGACCGTGACGGGCGCGTGGTAACCGACCCGTTTGCCGTCCAATTGTTTAGGATCTTTGAAAGATACCGGTGTGACGAGCTGCCATTCGTTGCGCACCTGCTCGCCGATAATCCGCAGATTCATGCCGCTCTCAACCGCCTTGATGACGGCTATCCCTGCGGCGGAGCCGATGTCGGCTTCGCCGGCAACGACCGCTTGGACAGCCAGGTCCGTCTTGGGAAAAAACGTCGGAACGACTTCGATTTTTTGCGTCTTGAGCTGCTCCCAAGCAAGCAGCGAGGGAACATCACCGACATCCGCCGATGAGGGATAGGCGAAGCGAAATTTTTTCTGAGCGTGAGCTTCGCCGCCCCAGATAAAACCGCCGGCGACGATCAATGCCAGTATCCACACGCTAACGAGTGAACGGGTCATAGGAGTTCCTCCTTTGTCATAGAATTGGCCTTGCCTCTCCTTCATCCGCGGGATGGCGGAGGCAAACTACTCGATCGCGATTTCGGACTTCCATCCGGTTAGCCGGCGGTCCAGCCACTGCACCGCTTTCATGGTCACAAGCGCTACCATCAAGATCGTCAGAATGACGGCAAACAGCGCATCGGTGGCAAAAGCGGAACCGTATTGCATGATCATGGCGCCGATGCCCGTGAGGGTCAGCAACATTTCACCTGTCACCATGCCCTTCACCGCACGTCCGATCCCAAGGCGCAGGCCGGCCATGATTGCCGGGAGAGCGGCGGGCACCATGATCTTGAAAAAAATCTCTCTTTCTCGAGCGCCGAACGAGCGCGCCATTTCGACGAGCACGGTGTCGACCTGTTTGACCCCGGTCATGGTGTTCACGATGATCACGAAGACGGCAAAGAGAAAAACCACTGCAATGCGCGACTCGACGCCTAGTCCGAACCACAGAATCAGCACGGGGACGAAAGCAGTAGTCGGCGCGGACATCAGAGCGTTGACGTAAAGGTCAAAAAAATACTCGACAGCCCGAAAACGTCCCATGAGAAGACCCAGGACGATGCCAAACAAAACGGCAAGACCGAAACCGATAACCAGGGTCGTCAGGCTCAGGGTCAAATTGACCAGGAGCTTACCGCTGCTCAGTAACTTCCACCACGCCGCGCAGATTTGCGATAGCGGCGGAATGAGCGACGACTCCATCGTCCTTCCGGCAATTTCCCACAGTAGGGCGAGCGACAGAATGGAAAGAAAGTGAGTGCCGTAACGGCTTTTCAATGATGGTTCTCCATCGCCTTTTTGAGGCTCTCCCAGATGTAATTGGTCAACTCGACAAATTTCGTGTCGCGCCTGACTTCTGCCGAAACCCGCGGCCGTGGCAGCGGGACGTCAAGGATTTCCGCCACTTTGCCTGGCCGCGGCGTCATCACCACCACTCGATCGGAAAGATAAACTGCCTCGTCCATGCTGTGGGTGATAAAGATCACCGTCTTCCGCTCCCGCTGCCATAGCTGCAACAGCTCTTCCTGCAGGAGCTGGCGCGTCTGTGCATCGACGGCGCCGAACGGCTCGTCCATGAGTAGAATGGACGGATTCACCGCTAGTGCCCGGGCCAGGCCGGCGCGCTGCTGCATACCGCCGGAGAGCTCATGGGGATAGTGATTTTCGAAATCCGCTAAGCCGACCCGGTTGAGATAATCGCGCGCGGTTTTGGTGCGATCTTGTTTTGACAGCTGGCGCAGTTCAAGGCTGAACTCAACGTTCGCTAGTACCGTTCGCCATGGCAACAAGGCAAACGATTGGAAGACTACGGCACGATCGGGGCCCGGAGCGGTGACCCGCTGGCCATTGATCAAAATCTTACCGCTGTCGTATGGGATCAGACCGTCGATTATCTTGAGCAGCGTGGTTTTACCGCAGCCGCTCGGGCCGATGATGCTAACAAATTCATTCTCGCGAATTGAAAGACTGACATCGGCCAATGCCTTAACTTCCGTCGTGCTCTCTTTGACGGTCTTGCGAAAGCTTTTCGAGACCCCTTGGATTTGAACTAAAAGGCTCGAGTCGTGAAAAACGTTCACAGGCTTCAACCGTTCAACGTTCAATCGATCCATGGGTTTAGGACTTCTACCGGTCTTCACACGACTCGAACGTGGTGAATCATATTTACCTTCCCGTTATGTCCTTGTCGTCCCTGCCTGGCTCGTATGGCCGCGTATCGCGCACGAGATCAATTCGATTCAGCACTTCGTCCGGTGCCTGAGCTTCTTTGGGAAAATGGTACGGCGGCAGCGGCTTGGTCGCATCGAAGATCAACTTGGTTTCCATGGGTCCCTTTTCCAACCGGTTGAAACCATAGGCGGTGGGATTCAAGTGCGAGCCGATGATGTTCGGGATGATTACCAAATCTCGGTCCGCTTGAAAGCGCATCGCCAACGCCCAAAGCACTTGAGTTTCGTTGAACACATCGACGTCATCGTCAACGACGATCACGTGCTTAATATTGGGATCGGTGACGATGGCAGCGAGCGCGGCCTGTTTCGGATCGCCCTCGGCTCTTTTCTTGACCGAGATATAACAGTGCGAGCGGGCGGCGCCCGAGATCGGCATGTTGACGCCCGTGGTGCTCGGCACGACCTCTTGGATGCGCTTGAGCAGGCTGCCCAGTCGAGGCGCCGCGCCGATGATGTTGTGTTCGAAGTGAGCACTATGGATGCACTGGTAGATCGGATTCTTCCGCATGGTGATCGCGGTGACTTCAATATAAGGCTGCTCGCCTTCCTTATAATAATAGTGCGGCCATTCGCCGAATGGACCTTCATAGTGGCGTTTGTGCGGCGGCACGACGCCTTCAATAATAATCTCGGCGCGCGCCGGCACCATCAGACTTACGGTTTCAGCTTTTACAACCTCCAGAGGTTCGCCGAGAAACGCTCCGGCAATTTCCATCTCCGAACCGACACCGGCTTGTTTGCTGACCGCCGCCATGTTCAATGCCGGGTGGTGGCCGATCGCCAGCGCAACTTCCATGGCTTCGTTGTGATCCTCATATTCGGCCCTGATGTAATTGCCGTGATTGGCCGGATTGATCATCAGCCCAAGCTGCCGCTTGCCTTGCTTCTGGTGGCGGTAGATGCCTACGTTAACCGCGTTGGTGCCGCGCTCTTTGCAGATCATGGCGGCGGCATTGATGTAAGCGCCGGCGTCGCCTTCATTGATGGTGAGAACCGGCAGCAGGTCAAGATCGACGTCGTTGCCCCTCAAGATCACTTCTTTACAGGGCGCGTCCTTGGCGGGGATCTCCTTGACGGGCACCGGATGGTGCTCGCGAAAAGCCAGATCTCGAACCATCTGCGGCACCGACGGCGAACCGAGCGCCAACGCCAGCCGCTCGTAGGTAGCGCCGAGGTTGATCACCAGAGGAATCTTCGAGCCTTTGATGTTTTTGAAAAAGACCAGCGGAAACTTATTTTCGCGCTCGAACTTCTCGACGATCGCGCTCGCTCCGTAATGGGGGTCGACCTCTTGGTCGACGACAACGATATCCTTGGGACGCTTTTCCAACAA
>DATBMR010000315.1:0-3219 GCA_036554745.1 Binatia bacterium | reverse complement strand
CTCACGTTGTCATCCAGCTCGCCTTGCATAATGAGCAGCGGCGGCAACGTCACCTTCTCGCCGCGATCGAGGATTTCCTGGGGATTGCCTTCGTGGATGGTTTCCCACGGATTGAAATATTTCTTGGTGTTCTGAACCATCTCCTCGCGCCCCAGTTGCTCGGCATTCAGAAAACGCGCGTAAGGATCGCTGACCGGAGAACGCGTGGCGACGTAGTTAAGCGTCGCGTCGATCGTCGGCGCTTCGGTAAGCTTGTGCACGTTGTAGGACGGGTGATCCGGCCGCATCGCGCATAGTTCGATTTCGTGGCCGCCGCTGGAGCTGCCCAGCGCGCCGATAGTTTGCGAGTCGCCATTCCACTCCCGCGCCCTGTGTTTAAGCCAGCGGACCCCATAATTGGCGTCCTGCACCGAAGCGGGATAGGGAGCCTCGGGCGCGCGCGTGAGGTCGATCGCCACGACTAAAATGCCGCTTCGCGCCAAGCTCTCGTCCATCATCACATTGGCGAGACGATCCTGATTGTTCCAGGCACCGCCGTGCAAATCCAGCAGCACCGGGAACGGCCCGTCACCCTGCGGTTGATAGACCCGTGCCATCAACGTGCGTTTGGGCGCGCGTCTGAATTCCACGTCGAAAGTTTTGGTGTCGAGTTTGTTCGCGGGATCGTAGGCAACCGTCATGACGTAAGCCTCCTTTGCTGCTTATTGGTTCGTTCGGCTGGTATTTTGCTATAAATCAGACCGCAAGTTGCTTACCGCGCTACGCCCCACGTCTCGGTGCTAATCATCCACGCCTGAGTCTTTGGTCAAGGCATGCCGGCATGGTCGCCGACGACCCAAAGATAGAGCGTGCGCGATTCCACGTAATCATCCGTGCCGTCCTTGGGAGGCGAGATGGTCTCGACCCGAGTCGGCTTCCAATCGTCGATGTCGAAATCGTGCGCCACGACTCGCGAACCGGCTTTCAGTTTTTGCAGCTTCGGCCTGAGCGCATTGTTGAACCATTTGAACATATACAAGGTCACCACCGTCGCCTCGGAGATATCGACCGTGAGACCGTCCTGCGCGCGGAACTCGACCAGCTGGCCGACCCCTTCCCGGGCCGCGTTCTCACGCGCCTTGGCGACCAGCTCGGGATTGAGATCGACGCCGACCGCGCGAATGCCGAATTTTTTCGCCGCCTCGATCACCACGCGCCCGTCGCCGCTGCCCATGTCATAAAGAACGTCGCCCTGCTTGATCTCCGCGAGCTCGAGCATACGGCGCACGACGTATTCCGGTGATGGCACAAAAGGAATCGTCTCCTGCGCCGGCGCCATGCCGACGCCCGTCACGAGCAATGTGGTAATGACGAAAACCCTGGCCAAGCCCGTTCGCATATTCCCTCCAACGATAATCGATAATGCACAATCCTTCAGCGATCGCATCTTTGCCTCTCCCGCTCGCGGTTGTCAACGGCAACGGCGCGAGTTTCTAAACGGGATATAAACAAGCTTGCCCGCCCTGTGCAAACGCTCTTGGGTATGATAGGAGCAGCCGAGAATCATGTGAAAGGACGTGACCCCAATGCGCTCGATACTACGGCTGCTTTTGTTTTCAGGTTCGATCCTTGCGGCGCTCGCTCTCCCCGGCAGGAGTCACGCGGCGGGCCCGCTCCTGATCGCCTACGGCGGCCACAATGAAACGATGGCGCCCATTTGGGTTGGCATCGAAAAAGGGATTTTTCTCAAGTACGGCGTCGATCCGCGCGCGCTGCAGACGCGCAGCGGGCCGATCATGATGTCCACCCTCGCTTCGGGCGGCGTGCCGCTCGTGTGGGCCGCACCGAGCAGCGCGCTCAATTCTTCGGTCAGCGGCTTTAAGCTAACTTGCTTTGCTGCCGGCAACAATCGCATTCCCCGCGAGCTCGTGGTGCGGAAAGGCATCGAGTCTTTGGAAGATCTGCGCGGCAAGAGCTTCGGCGTGCAGAGCATTGGCGGCGGCTTTTGGCTTTCGACCATGGGCGCTCTGCATGCGCTGGGCATCGACCCTGACAAATACAAGCTCAACATGCGCGTGCTCGGCGATACCGGCACGGTGACCCAGGCGCTCGTGACCGGCAACGTCGATGCCATGGTGGTGCCGTACAGTTACGCCGAGATCGCCAAGCGAGCCGGCGCCCGTTCACTGGCGGACGTCGGCACCAAGAAAATGGTTTTTCAGTTGACCGTGATGTGCGCGCCCAAAGGCTCGGCGTCGATCAATCAGGAAACCATGATCAATTTGACCAAGGGAGTCATCGATTCGCTGGCTTACATTCTCGATCCGGCGAATAAGCGCGAGGTCGGGGAAACGCTCAAAAAGAACCTGCGGCTGAGCAGAGATGAAGACGTCGAAGCAGCCTACAAGGTTGCTCGCCTGCAAATGCCGAATCTCGATGTCGCGCCCAATCTTGCGGCTTGGCAACTTTTCCAGCGACTTCTCACTCGCGTCAACCCGAAAGTCCAAGAAGCCGATCTGGAACAAATCATTACCGCCAGTGCCGTGCAAAACCTCGAGGCCAGCGGCTTTCTGCCGGAGATGCGGAAAAAACTCCCCCGCTAGCGGGAGACATAACATCACGAAGACCGCGAGACTCAGCAGGGTAAGAATGCAAAAACATTGATTCTCATATCCTTCGTGCGCTTCCTACTGACATGATGATTACTTTGTGATGCAGCAACTCACAAGCCAAAGGCGAACAATTTAGCAGAGCGGCGAATACTTTAGTCGACCAATAGAAGCGGAGAGATTTATGCGTGGCGGACAAGCGATGCTCAAAGCAATGCAACGAAGCGGGATCGATTATATCTTCTCCTCGCCGGGCTCAGAGTGGCCGCCGGTATGGGAAGCCCTCGCCGAGCAAACGGCGCAGGGCATCAAGAAGCCGGCCTATGTCAACTGCCGCCATGAAGCCGTCGCCGTCGCGATGGCTGCGGGCTACACCAAGGTTACTCGAAAGCCGCAGGTGGTCATGTTGCACGCCACTGCGGGGCCGCTCAACGCCGCCATGACCTTGCGCGCGGCGCAGCAAGAGCGCACGCCGATGGTGATCATCAGTGGCGAAATTGCCGCATACGGCGAAAACACTAAAGTTGCCGATCCCGGCGGACAATGGCTGCATGATCTGACCGATCTCGGCGGCTCGCCCGACCTGTTGCGAGGTTGCGTCAAGTGGGCCGACCGCGTCATGTCGCCGGAG
>DATBMR010000233.1:0-11022 GCA_036554745.1 Binatia bacterium | reverse complement strand
GGGTCTGTCAGATGCAAGTGATACTTGCAAAGACAGTGGTGTTGAGTCCAAATAGGGGCCTGGAGGAAATCATCTATGGCCATCGAAGCAGGCGCAGGGCTCGCAGGCGTTATTGCCGGGCGGACGGCGATCGCCACGGTTGGCAAGGAAGGCAAAGGACTGACCTACCGCGGCTACTCGATCCACGATTTAGCCGAGCAAGCGACCTTCGAGGAGGTCGCTTATCTGCTCATCTATGGACACCTCCCCAAACAAGCCGAACTCAAGGAATACAAGGCCAAGCTCCGCGCGCAGCGCGGCCTGCCGTCGGCTCTGAAGACCGTGCTCGAGCTCATTCCGCGCAGCACGCATCCGATGGACGTCATGCGCACCGCATGTTCGATGCTTGGCACGCTCGAGCCCGAAGGCCCCGGCCATGATCAGATCGCCGTGGCCAACCGGCTGACCGCTTGTTTCAGCGCCATGCTGCTCTACTGGCACCACTTTCACGCTCACGGCCGGCGCGTCGACGTTGAGACCGATGACGAAACCACCGCCGGTCATTTTCTTCACTTGCTCCACGGCAAAAAACCGGACGAACTGCATCGACGCGCGATTGACGTGTCGCTGATTCTTTACGCCGAACACGAGTTCAATGCTTCTACATTCACGGCGCGGACGATCATCTCTACCCTACCCGACTTTTACTCGGCGGTGACCGGCGCGATCGGCGCACTGCGTGGGCCGTTGCACGGCGGCGCCAATGAAGCCGCCATGGAGCTGATCGAACGGTTCCACAACGCGGATGAAGCCGAAAAAAACTTGCTCGATATGCTCGCCGCCAAAAAACTCATCATGGGATTCGGCCACCGCGTCTATAAGGTTTCCGATCCGCGCTCCGATATCGTCAAAGCGTGGGCGAAAAATCTTTCCAAAGCGCACGACGACACGCGGCTATTTCCCGTCTCGGAACGGATCGAGCAAGTGATGCGCCGGGAAAAGAAAATGTTTCCCAATCTGGATTTCTACAGCGCCAGCACTTACCATTTTTGCGGCATTCCGACGCCGTTGTTTACGCCGCTGTTCGTGATCTCTCGAATCACTGGCTGGGCTGCGCACATTATCGAACAACGCGCCGACAATCGCTTGATTCGACCCAATGCCGATTACGTTGGCCCCGAACCGCGGCCATTCGTGCCGATCGATAAAAGATAAAACCGGCTTGCGAAATTGTTAATGAGCGGCGAGCTTTCAAATATTCGTCCTGAACCGGACACCATTTTGGTTGAATTGGCCAAGTACGCGGCTGACTACATCTCCAACAGTCGCGAGGCGATCGAAACGGCGCGCTACGATCTCATCGATACGCTCGGCTGCGGGCTGCTCGCGCTCCGCTATCCCGAGTGTACAAAACATCTGGGGCCAATTGTTGCCGGCGCGACGTTGGCAAACGGTGCGCGTGTTCCCGGCACCGGCTGGCAGCTCGAGCCCGTACACGCCGCCTTTAACATCGGCGCGATGATCCGCTGGCTCGACTTTAATGACACTTGGCTGGCCGCCGAGTGGGGTCACCCCTCGGACAATGTGGGCGGCATTCTCGCACTGGCGGACTACCTGAATCGCACCGGCCAGAGATCATTCACGATCAGTGAGGTTTTGCAGGCAATGATCAAAGCGCACGAGATCCAGGGCGTGCTGGCATTGGAAAATAGCTTCAACCGTGTCGGACTCGATCACGTGCTGCTTGTCCGTGTCGCTACCGCCGCCGTTGCCGCGGCCATGCTCGGCGGTTCACAAAACCAGATCATCAGTGCACTATCGAACGCCTGGACTGACGGGGGCGCGCTCCGTCTCTACCGTCACGCGCCGAACACCGGCCCGCGCAAGTCCTGGGCGGCCGGCGACGCCACCAGCCGAGGCGTGAGGCTTGCACTGCTCGCGATCCAGGGCGAGATTGGCTACCCGTCGGCCTTGACAGCAAAGCAGTGGGGTTATTACGACGTGTTGTTCGGCGGTAAGCCGTTCGCCCTCAGTCGGCCGTTGGGTTCCTATGTGATGGAAAACGTGTTGTTTAAGATCTCTTTTCCCGCCGAATTCCACGCGCAGACCGCGGTGGAATGCGCGATCCAGCTGCATCGAAACGTGAAGCACCGCTTGAACGATATCGAAAAGGTCGTTATCACCACGCAGGAATCGGCGATCCGCATCATCGACAAGTCCGGCCCCCTACACAATCGCGCCGACCGCGATCATTGCATCCAGTACATGACGGCCATCGGCTTGATCTTCGGCGAGCTGACGGCCGACCATTATGAAAACGCCGTGGCGCAGGATCCCCGAATTGACGCGCTGCGCGCCAAGATGATTTGCATCGAAGACCCGCGCTATTCACAAGACTATTTGGATCCGCAAAAGCGCTCTATTGCCAATGCGGTCCAGCTATTTTTTAAAGACGGTTCGAGCACCGAAAAAGTCGCCGTCGAGTACCCGGTCGGACACCGCCGCCGCCGTGCCGAAGGCATGCCGCTCCTGATGAAGAAGTTTGAAACCAATTTGGCATCGCGCTTCGATTCGGCACGGTGCGCAACGATATTGCGCCTCTGCAACGACGCGCCGGCGCTCGATGCAACGCCAGTGGATCGATTTACGGATCTTTTCGCCATTGCGGTCTAGAGTCGCGCAGCTAAGTTAAAGTGATTGGCGATCCAAAAAATCAACAGAGAATTTACTTTAAATAATCTGAGGTATCCCATGAACTCACGCCAACGGCTCGCGCAACTGCTGCGCCGGGACAAGTTATTGATCGCGCCCGGATGTTTTGACGGTTTGTCGGCCCGGCTGGTCGAACAAGCGGGTTTCGAGGCAGCCTATTTGAGCGGCGGGGCGGTCGCTCGCAGCATGGGCATTCCCGACATCGGCCTGGTTACGATGTCGGAAACCATCGAGCGTGCCGCGCAGGTCGTTGCTGCTGTCAACCTCCCGGTCATCGCCGATGCCGATACCGGCTACGGCAACGCCGTCAATTTGGTCCGCACGGTTCGCGAGCTCGAACGCGCCGGCGTGGCTGCGATTCACATCGAAGACCAGATCACTCCCAAACGCTGCGGCCATCTCGACGGCAAGGAAGTGATTTCGCTCGCCGAGATGGAAAAAAAATTGGAAGCGGCGCTGGCGGCGCGCACGGATAAGGATTTCTGTATTATCGCCCGCACCGATGCGCGCGGCGTGCACGGGCTCGATGAGGCGATCCGACGGGCCCACGCTTTCGCCAAACTCGGCGTCGACGCGATCTTCATCGAAGCACCTCAGTCCGAACAGGAGCTGGCCGAGATCCCGCGCCGCGTACCCGGCATCCCGTTGCTGGTCAATGTCTTCAAAGGCGGCAAGACGCCGATGTTGCCGATGAACCGTCTACAGGAAATCGGCTATCGGATCGCCATTTATCCTTCGGAAACGCAACGAGCGGCGATTCATGCGATGCGCAGGGCGCTGGCCACGCTCAAGCGTGAAGGCACGACCGCGTCGATCGACGACTCGCTGACGACTTTCAAGGAGCGCGACTTGGTCGTCGGTTTGGACGACTGGCAGGATATTGAACGGCGGTTCCTTGCGGTGGACACGACCAAACGCTAAGGAGCTGGCGCACCGATGTATTCCGCAGGGAGAACGAAAATATGAGTTTTGATTTGCTCGAAACCACCATCGAAGAGGTCCACGCCGCCTATCGCGCCGGCGCCCTTACCTGCCGGCAACTCGTGCAGATGTATCTCGCTCGCATCGAGGCGTACGATAAGCAAGGTCCGGCTCTGAACGCGATTATCAGCATCAATCCCGACGCGCTCAAGGAAGCCGATCGTCTCGATGCCGCATTCCAATCCTCGGGCCTGGTCGGGCCGTTACACGGCATCCCGATCATCATGAAGGATCAGGGCGACGTCGTCGGCATGCCCACGACGCTGGGATCGGTACTGTTCAAAGATTATTATCCCGATCGTGATGCGTTCGTTGTCGACAAGCTCAAACAAGCCGGTGCCATCATCCTTGCCAAAGCCACGCTCGGCGAGCTCGGCGGCGGCGACACTCATGGTTCGCTGTTTGGCTCGACTAAGAACCCCTATGATCTCGAGCGTACCGCCGGCGGCTCTTCGGGCGGCTCGGGCGCAAGCGTGTCTGCCAATTTTTGTACCGTGGCGGTTGGCCAGGAAGGATTCGCTTCGATTCGCAGGCCATCGACCTGGAACTGCGTTGCTGGCATGCGGCCCACCGCAGGTCTGGTGAGCCGGTCTGGAGTCTATGCCGGATGGCCGTCGATCAACGGCTCGCTTGGACCAATGGCGCGTACCGTGACCGATCTCGCCAAGCTGCTGGACGTCATGGCAGGCTATGATCCTGATGATCCGCTAACAGCGCGCGGCGTCGGCCGCATTCGTGAAACTTTCACCAAGGCGCTCGATCGAAACGGCCTTCGCGGCAAACGGATCGGCATTTTGCGCCAATCCATGGGCTACGATGCCGAACCGGGATCGGAAGATTTCAACAAGATCTCTGAGGTTTTCGACCAGGCGGTCGCGGAATTACAATCCGCCGGTGCTGAAGTTGTCGATCCGGTGACGATTCCCGATCTAGACGCACTGCTGGCCAAGCGCGCCGGAAGTCTGCCTGAGGAGGAAGAGTCGTTCACGACATGGCTGAACCGTAGTAAGCATCCCCCTTACCGCTCGCGACCGGAGGCGATGAACCATCCCGGGTTTCAAAACATCCACAAGCGCGCTCGCGATCGCTGGCAGAGAACTCTCACGAAGGAGGCCCATTACGAATATCTGAAAGCGCGCGAGCAGCTCATGACCAATCTTTTGCAAGTCATGGCGGACCGCAAACTCGACGCCATCGTCCATAAAGCTGTCGAACATCAACCGACACGGATTCAAGACGGCATCCATCCACCCTTCGTTGATCAAAAGGGCGCGCCGCATCTGAATACGTTTTTAGTCCATGTTCCTTCCATCGTGGTGCCAGCTGGATTTACTCGCGATGGCTTGCCTGCCGGGATCACCTTTCTTGGTCGTCCGTATGACGACGCCCATATGATCAGGCTCGCTTACGCTTATGAACAGGCGACCCGCCACCGCAAGCCGCCGCCGAGTGTCACGCCGCTGTGAAATTCTATCGACTTTATGCCGGCGCTGACGGCCAATCTCATTTGGAGCCGCTGGGCGCGAGCAAGACCTCCGAGTTCTTCAATACGACTCGTAAAGCAACGGGGGTTTTGTTTAGAAATGATTTTGCGCCCCACATCGTCAATTATCACTGCGCTCCCCATCGCCGCTGGGTGATCACCCTTGCCGGCAGCGTTGAAATCGGCTTAGGTGACGGTTCGAGTATGACGTTTTACCCCGGCGATGTGTTTCTTGCCGAGGATACGACCGGCCAAGGCCATAAAGCCAAGCCGCACGATTGGATTCGGATGTATGTGGATCTTGAGACGCCACGAAGACGTGGCGACTAGTAGGCTCGTGTTTTTGCCCAATTCAGTCGCGGGTGATGAAGTGCGCGTCGCTTGTGCCCCATACCTCATACTCCAGTACGCTGACGGTGACCATGGCTAATCCCGCAGGTATTTCCTTCGTCGATACGACATTGCGCGACGGCCACTTGAGCCTGTGGGCGTCGAATATGCGCACCGGAATGATGCTGCCGATCGCTGATCGGCTCGACCACGCCGGATTCGAAAGTATCGAAGTCATGTCTTCGGCTTTCTACAAAAAATGCGTGCGCGACCTGAAAGAGGATCCATGGGAACGGCTGCGTTTGTTGAAGCAGCGCATCCGCAATACGCCGCTGCGCTCGATCCGCAGCCGCTCGATGCTGGCATTCCAGATGACCCCGCCGGCGATCGCCGATCTATGGCTCGAACGGCTCGCTGCCAACGGCATTGATGAGCTGCGCACTTCCGATCCGTCGAACACTCCCGGTTATTGGCGCGAGGCCGTTGACGCTGCGAAGCGCATCGGCCTGAAGACGATCCTAAATATCATCTATTCCATATCGCCGAAGCATACGGATCAGTACTTTGTCGAACGCGCCCGTGAAGCCGCCCGGCTCGATGTTGCGCGTATCTGCTTCAAAGACCCCGGTGGCTTGCTCACGCCCGAGGCAACCCGCCGGCTGGTTCCGTTGATCTTACAAGAAGCGCAGGACAAGCCGGTGGAGTTTCACACTCACTGTAACACCGGACTGGGACCGCTTTGCTGTCTCGAAGCGATCCGACTCGGCGTCACCTTGATCAATACGGCGATTCCACCGCTGGCTGACGGCTCATCCAATCCTTCGGTTTTCAACGTGGCGATGAACGCGCGCGCACTGGGCTATCAAACGAACATCGACGAGCAAGTTCTCATGCCGGTGCGCGATCACTTTACCGCGATCGCCAGGCAGTCGCACCTGCCGATCGGCAAGCCGCTCGAATACGACGCTTACCATCCGCTCCATCAGGTGCCCGGCGGAATGATCTCCAATTTCCGCTTTCAACTCGACAACCTCGGCAAACTCGATCAATTGCCGGCGGTCCTCGAGGAAGTTTCCCGGGTGCGCGCCGAATTCGGCTATCCGATTATGGTCACACCCTATTCGCAATTTTTCGGTGTCCAGGCCGCCGTCAATGTCATGGTCGGGGCTCGCTATAAAGAAGTCACCGACGAAGTGCTGCTCTACGCGCTCGGTTTTTGGGGTGACGAGGAAGCGCAATCGATCGAAGCAAATCTAAAAGACCGACTGCTGAGCAGCCCGAGGGCGCGCGAGCTGGCGCGCTCACAGCGGCCGGAAATGACGCTGAAAGAATTCCGCGCAAAATTCGGCGGCGCCGGCGTCAATGATGACGACCGCCTGCTGCGCTACTTCGCAGGGGAAGATGCCGTCTTGGCGATGCGCGGGGCGGGCGCGCTCAAACGGCAGACCGGCGCTTCCCTGCCGCTGATCAAACTCATCGAACAACTCGCGCAACGCAAGCAGGCAGCGCGTATTCAGATCACGCACAATGGCTTACGCCTCCGGGCCGAACGCCATAGCACCGCCCCGCGTTGACTGCCCGCAGGGGCTTGGCGTTGCCCGAGGTGGCGCTTGAGATCGTTGATCGCCTCGCGGAAAATTCGGCGAACCGTATCAGCGAATATTTTCATTTGCCTCGCGCTCGCCCTTGGCAACGCGCACGCGCGCTCCGATTGGAGCTGCGGAATAGAAGAGCGCTATTGCCGCTCCGTTTATGTCGTGTACGACCCCTGGCACGCGGCGATCGTGTTGCGCTACGAAGATCTTACGGTTGAAACGTTACCGGAACTCGCGGACTTCTCCGGAGCGCGCTTTATTGAGTTCAGCTGGGGCGATCAAGACTACTTTCCTCATCCGAGCCCGGGTATTTCGCTCGGACTGAAAGCCGCGTTCTGGTCAAGCGGCAGTGTTGTCCATGTCGTGGGGCTGACAAAGAGCATCGAGACTTTTTACCCCCATGCGGAAAGGGTCGAACTGCGATTGGCGCTGGCGGCCTATGCGCGCCTGATCGCCTATCTATCAAGCAGCTTCGCGCGGCCGCAAACCGGAAGCGCTCGCGGACGCCCCGGCCTTTTCGCCGACAGCCGCTTTTATCCGTCTACGCACAAATTTAGCTTGCTGAAAACCTGCAATACCTGGGTGGCCGAGGCGTTGCAGACGGCCGGTCTACCGGTCTGGCCCGGCCTGGTCATTACTGCCGCGCAATTGGGAGAGCAAATCGCCAAAATCAAAGATCCGCAATAATCATTTACCTGAATTTGTTCGATGCAGGTGCACATTTCGTCCACCAACGGTTTCAAATGACTGTGGCGTTTACCCGTTTGTACGGAATTTTGCGCACAAATCTGAGAAAACGACACAATTTGCCGCGGCACGACCATTGCGGAAGACCCGAGCGACCGGCAGACTAGCTGAAGCCCGAACAAGCAATGAAGGCATTTCTGCAATTGATGGTCGGCGCCTGGTTGTGTGCCTCGCTGAGCCTGCCGCTAGCGGGGTGCCGTCCAACGCCAACGCAACCGCCTCCCGCCCCCGAGTCGCCGCCGGAGACCGAGCCAGCTGAACGACCCCAAGCCGATATTCCGGAAAACGCCGTACCACCGACCGCCGCATCTCCCTCGCAACCGCAGGGAAAAACCATCGCGCGAAACTTGCCCGAATCGCGCATCGGCAAACCGGAGAAAGAGCTGGCGCCACGGCGGGTCGAATACAATACCATGCTCCACTCGCGGGCCAGCGAGACGCCGCGATCGATTGCTTGGCAGTATCGTATGACCCGTCAAGGTCACGTTGTCGGCTTCGAATTTTCCAACCAGGGCGGCAACCGCATCCTGCCGCCGCGCCGCGACGCGGCTAAAAATCAACTATTTACCAGGGATTTTCAATTCCGCTTTGATGAGCGAGCCCGGCAGGACATTCATTTGCTCGTCGCGGATTGGGCACCGTCGCGCGACCGCACGTTCCGCTTGAGCGAAATCATGAATAGCCTCCTGCTTTTTTTTCCGCGAACCTTTCTGCCTGCGATCGTCAACTCGCAGCGGCGCAACATCGTAACCTTACCCACCGGTGAGGAAGTGGAATTTAACCCCGCGACCCATGAAATCGTCGCCGGCGTGCTTTCGGAGAGCCCCGTCGATCTTAATCCGGATCGCACGGCGCGCACATTCCCCGGGATCGATTACCATGGCAAAGGCGTCATGGTGCGCGCCAACGCGCGTGGCACCGACCCGCGGATCGGCACGACCGCACTGATCACCACCGGGACTCCGTCGAAAGATTGCTCCCACAGCCCTGATTGTGGCCGTTGTGAGGTCGCAGCGAAGGATCTCTGGGATCAAACAGGCGCGGCTCGTTTCAAGTTCGCCACGGATCGGGAATTCGATCAGTTCCTGAATTCACGCTGCGGATTCGGTCTACCCACAAACGGCGTTGACTTCGCGATTGCGGTGGCTCCGCGGTAGTAGAACACGCGTAGTCGTTTTTCCATCATCCGACGCGTCGGTTTCGGTTTTCTTTCCACTCGCGGCATGGGCGACGGGTTGATCCGCGCCGGTACGCCTCGCTGATTAAAACCTCTCATACCTTCGACATAACAAAATCGCTCAATGGCTATCATGTCGAGCAGAGCGAAAATCTTTCGCGGATCTCCCACCGGACGTGGGCGCAGCGCTCATCCGTCCGTCACAACGCAATCGATTCTTGGGGCTCTCCGCGCAACGAAAGTGTCAGTCACCTCGCGTGGTTGCAATTCACCCACAAGCCGACTAGGAAGAAACCATCGCTGCAGCCAAACTCGGAGGGATTATGGCGAGAGATCTGGTGATCGATGCCGACGGCCACTGTTACGAGCCGGATAGCGAGCTTGCCAAATGGATGCCCAAGGAGCTCGCGCATCTCGCGCCCCAGCGCGTCACGGACAGCTCGGGCTATTCGCACCTGATGATCGAGGGCCGTCTCGCCGCCAGACGACGGTGGGGCGGCGGCGCGGATCGCGGCGAAGTGTTCGCGCCACACATCGAACGCAGCCGTCCCGGCATGACCGATGCCCTGAAGCGGCTCCCGGACATGGATGAGGAAGGCATCGACGTTGCCATCATCTTTGGCACGTCGATCGCGTTGATGGTCAACGGAATGGCCGACAAGCCGCTGGCAGCCGCAATTTGTCACGCCGTCAATCGCTGGCTGGTTGAAGAATACCTTGCTCCCGATCCCAAACGGCTGAAAGGAGTCGGCCTCATTCCGGTCCAAGATCCGCCTGCGGCCGTAAAGGAGTTGGCGTATTTGGCCCAACATCGCAGTATCGTTAGCGCCATGCTGCCGACCAACGTGTATGGGATCAATCTGGGCCATCGCATGTTCGATCCGGTGTACGCCGCCGCACAGGAAATGGAAATGCCCTTATCGGTCCATCCCCAAACCGAGCATGACGGTCAGTACGGCGTTTGGGGCGTCATGGGCGCAGGCAGTGAGCGCATGGAAAAGTACAGCTACGTGCACATGACCTCCTTCCCTTTCGAGCTGATGATTGCGCTGATGCATTTAATCGGGGAAGGCGTTTTCGACCGTTATCCCAAGCTCAAAGTAGCTTTTATGGAGGGGGCGTGCGGTTGGGCGCCGTTCTGGATGGAAAGACTGGACGAACATTTCCACAAGCTCCGGCCGCAGTGGCCGCTGCTAAAACGCAAGCCGTCGGAGATCATCAAGAGCTCCCAAGTCGTTTTCACCTGCGAGCCCGAAGAGACGATACTGCCTTACGTGCTTGACACCATCGGCTTGACTCAGGTCATGTACGCGTCGGATTACCGCCACTGGGACTCCGAATTTCCCAACTCCGTTCGCGAGGTAAAGGCAATTCCTGGAATGACCGAAGACAAGTTACGCCACGTTCTTGGTGAAAATGCGAGAACATGGTTTAACTTGCAGCCGGAAGAGCTTCCTGAACGGTAATGCGGTACTTTTCAGCGGCATGAGCCTTGCCCCGTTGCGTCCTGTAATTGCAGACGGTTGCAGCCGCTGCGACCGAACACTCCATTTGCGGCGCTTTGGCAGCAAGATTTTCGCGCCGGCCCTCACCTCAAACGCACGTGCGCTCTTGCACGCCGACTCCGCTCTCTTTATTTATCGCGGATGAAAAACAATATCGCGCCGGGCATCACACGAACTCAGACTTATGTTACGACGCGGGAAATGCGCGCACGCCAGCTCGAAGCCGATGTCTTTTCGACTCCTGCGATGATCGGCCTGATGGAGCGTACTTGTGTTGATCTCACGGAACCCTATCTCGACGAGCACGAGCAGACCGTCGGGATTCATGTGGATGTCTCTCATCTGGCGCCAACCAAGATCGGGCAGAGCGTCACCGTCACAGCCGAACTATTGGAAATCGAAAAAAACAAGATTCGCTATTCAGTCACGGCAACGAACGATCAAGGCGTCACGATCGGCAAGGGACAGCACCGCCGGGCTGTAATAAATACGACGCGTTTCGGCGGAGTTTGA